>CAZJDB010000113.1:0-62662 GCA_964544695.1 uncultured Chitinophagaceae bacterium | reverse complement strand
TTTTTAAAATATTTTTTTTATCAAGACTCTTTGTCTTATGTATTTTTTTAAGCCACCAATCAGTGTTAGTTTTTGGAACTACGAAATATTTGCATTTTTTATGACCGTGCCAAAAGCAACCATGAACGAAAATTATGGTATTATATTTCTTTAGGACAATGTCTGGTTTACCAGGCAGTTTTGATACATGAAGTCGAAAACGAAAACCAAGCGCAAATAATGCTTTTCTTACAAGGAGTTCAGGTCTAGTATTCTTAGACCTTATCTGGCTCATGTTGTAACTGCGAGTTATCGATGTATGAACATCTGCCATAGTTGCGAATTCAATATCTACGGACTCAATATTTTTTTATTTGTAAAAAGATTTGCTTTTTCAATACTTTTAACATTCTAAAATTCAATGATATAGATATGAGAAAACAAATATAAACAAAAAAGCTAAAAAATTTAGTTTTTCCGTAAAAGATAGCATCCTGTTTATATTTTGGCTCAAAAGATGAGAAAATTTATTTTCATGCACAAGAGTGTTTTAACGGATATTCCTAAGAAATTTAAAGGAGGCTTTTACATCACTTTCAACAATGAATTGAAACTAGCAATTTTAAAGCTTTCTACAGGGAAGAAAGCTCTTGGGACATTCCGGGTACCAAGCATAGGTTTCACATTCGAATTCTTCACTCACTAATTCCTAAACCTGCTATTATTCTTTGCCGTAGTTTTGCCCCCAGCATGACCAAACCATCCGAATGGCACCTCTTCACGGCCTTCCGCAGCCGCAACTACACCCTCTACTTCATCGGCCGCTCCGTCTCCCAATTCGGCACCTGGATGCAGCGCATAGCCGTCCAATGGGTAGTATATACGATCACGCATAGTCCGCTTTGGCTGGGGATCACCATATTCGTGGAGTTATTCCCTTCTTTCCTGTTCTCGGTGGCAGGGGGAGTGGCGGCAGATCGCTATGACCGGTACAAGGTGATTAGAATCACCCAAATCGCCTCGATGGTCCAGGCGGTGTTGCTGGCGGTTCTGGTAATCACCGGCCATATGCAAGTCTGGGCGATTCTGGCATTGAGCGCATTACTGGGGATTATAAATGCTTTTGACGTCCCAGCAAGGCAGGCCCTGGTGAATGACGTGGTGCAGGACCCGGCCCATCTGCCGAATGCGTTGAGCCTGACGACGGCGATGGCGTGCGTAGCCCAATTGTTGGGGCCGGCATTGTCGGGGTTTGTATTGAACGCTTATGGGGCCGCGGTTTGCTTCCTCCTCAATGCGGCTAGCTTTGGGGGCGTGATCGTTTCGCTAAGCCTGATGAAATTGCCTCCACCGAAAAAAAGGAAATCGGAGAAAAGGGGGTTTGCCGATTTTGCGGAGGGGTTCAGGTACCTCAAAATGGAGCCCCAGATCGGGTGGATCATCCTAATGCTGGCTTTGACCAGCCTGTTTGTGTTGCCCTATAATACGGTGTTGCCGGTGTTTGCGAAGGTGATTTTCCGGGGGAATGCCTCGACGTTCGGGTATATCAACAGTGCTATCGGGGTGGGAGCGGTATTGGGAACGATTTATTTGGCGGGCAGGAAGCCGGGAACGCATCTGAGGCTTATACTGCTGATTAGTACCCTGGTCTTGGGGGCGGGGCTCATAAGTTTTGCGTTGGTAAAGAATCTGCCCCTGGCGTTATTTTTCGCGACATTGACTGGATTTGGGTCGATGGCCCAATTCACGATTTGCAACGTCGTCGTCCAATCCGAAACCTCGCCAGAGATGAGGGGGCGTGTGATAGGCATTTTATTGATGGCGATTTTCGGAATGATGCCGTTGGGGAGCCTGCTGATAGGAGCAGTATCGCAAAAAATAGGCGCCCCCACCACGGTGTTGACCCAGGGGATTATCTCGATAGTGATCGCTCTGGCATTTACCCGAGTCCTGACGAGGCGGCGGCAAGGAGGGGAACCCTCAAAAAGCGCTGGATCATCCCCTTATAGGCATCCAAGGTATCCGGCTTGGTTACGACGTCATCGGCCCCCAGTTGAAGGCATTCCAGATAAAAATCCCGAACCTGATAGGTCGAATATAGAATGACGGGGATGTGCCGGTAGCGACTGTTTGCCTTGAGGTAAATGAGGCTTTCTTTGCCCGTCATCCGGGGCATATTCTGATCAAGGACGATGATGTCCGGCAACGCGGCATCTGGGTTACGGCCCAGAATTTCAAGCATTTCCAGCCCATTTTCAGCACATTCCAGGATGAGTTCCGTATCTAATTCCTGGAGGATTTCAACGAATACCATACGGTCATCCGCGTCGTCGTCTACTAAAAGTAGTTTTCTGTACTTTGAAGTCATAATGCACGGTTAACTAGCGCCATAAATCCAAGATGCCTTTAAGACAACGCCATAATTATGCTAAAATCGGCAGAAAAATAAATCTCCAATGATTTTGAAAATCAAATAATTATGAGATGCAGGCGCATAAGTGGACGAAACCGTGGGCCGAGTTTGTGCTAAAAAGGGGCAATTCTTTCAAAAAATTTCTACAATTGTTAGGCTCCCTCCCCCGAAGGGGATGCTATCCCCGACCCTTTTGTTTTGCAACTGGCGAGCGAGGGGCGCCAGGGGGGAAAGGAATAAAATGGTGGTTCCCCCGACTTCTTGTTTTCCCAGGCCGGCACTAATGAAAAAGGTAATACCCTCCGTCCGAAGGATGGCTCCTGCGGCCCCGTGGACATTGATGGCGTCAACGGGGATGACCTGCAGGGCGGCCAACTCCTTGAGGGATTCAGCGAGGTGACGGGCGTGCATCTCTTTTTGGAGCTGGCCCATCGCCCGGCCCGTCTCATATTTATCCCCGGCAGAGCTTTTCTCTTCACTGTTAGCTGCCTCCTGGGCCTGGTTCATGGCTTCGCGGGCCGTGTTGATGCGTTCCTTCAACAGGTCGAGGCCCCAATTTTTGAGGTTATTTTTGAATCCGATTTTTTCCTGGTTGGTCATTGGTATATTTAATCTATGTATTTCTACACACGCTGCGCCGCTTGTCTTTGCTTTTTCATCTCCTTTTTACCGGCAACGGGTCAAGAAGTTTCCATCGTTACCCCGAAGATAACGTTAGTCCTGGCATACGGGGATAAAGCAACCTGTATCAGGTCGATGATCGTAAATGGGCAAATGGTCAGCAGCAATATATTTACTTCGTTTGATGCGGGGACTTCATTGCACCTGCAAGCACCGCCGGTTTTGGTGAGAACGGCCAAGGTCGTAAAGCTCAGCGGAATCAGATATGGCCATGGGATCGAGGAACAATGGACTTTTACGATAACTGACCGGTCAATAAAATGGGAGATCCAAAGAACTCTTTCAAGGCCATTGCGGGTTTATGAAGCAGGGAGCCCCATTTTTCAATTTGACGACATTGGAGACTGGGAAGGGGCCTATCAAGGTTATGGAGGTCTGGCCTGGTTTTCCTTGTTTAACGATACGGTCTGCGCATATGGGGTTCATACTACCACTTCCGATTTCTGGAACAGTAGGACGGGAAACGGCCTTCGGGTTGCGGTGGACGCGCCGGGTAAAAAAGTGGCGATGAGGTATGCCAAAACCGCAGACAACCGCCTTACCTATGCGGTGACCGTTTCCTCTGCATCGATTTTGCCACGTCTGGACAGCGGCACCCATCGGAGGCGGTTTATCAGGGGAAGGACGGATGTTTGGGCGCCTTTTACCATGGAATCAGGTGTACAAACCGTTACCCTCAGTTATTTCAATTTCAATGAAAAATATGGACGTGGCAAATTTACCGGTGTCAATGGTACTGAAGTAAGCGCCGTATTAAACACGATTGCCAGAATTGGCGTGATCGATTCCCAGCATTTCGGTGGAAATAGTTGGCACACGCCTTACGGCCCGATTTGCCTGCACGAGCAATATATTGCGCAACTGGGTCTGGCCATCGATGACCCCGCGTATCTCAGGGGCTATCAAAGCTGCCTCGATTTTTACCGCGACCACGCCATTAAACCCGATGGAAGGGTTTTCGCGCGCTGGGCCTATACGAATGAGGATATGATGCCGGGACAGGTGAATAAGGATGGTTTTTACGAAGCCCAGTGGGGGTTCCTTATGGATTCGAACCCCGATCTCGTTTCCAATGTCGCCGACCTGTATGACCTCACGGGCGATAAAGACTGGGTAAAGCGGCACCAACTTTCGTGCGAGGCGGCTTTGGATTGGATCCTCGCAAGAGACCGTAACGGGAATGGACTGGTGGAAGCCATGACGGATAAGGAGACGCAAAAACGGGGAAGCGACTGGATAGATATTATCTGGGCTTCTTACGAGAATGCATTTGTCAATGCCAAACTATATCACGCGCTGGTCAAATGGGCTGCCATCGAGCGCCAGTTGGGGAACGCTCCAAAAGCGAAGAAATACGACGCCTTTGCCGCCAGGTTGAAAGCCTCCTTTAATAAACCTATTAGTGAGGGCGGTTTTTGGGACCCCCAGGACACTTGTTATGTGCATTGGATCGATAAAGACGGCAGCGTTCACGGTCGCAACATGGTTACGCCCGTCAATTTCATGGCCATCGTTTATGGCATATGTGATGACACGATCCGGCGGAACCTAATTTTAGACAAGATCGAGGCCCAAATGCAGCGGGAGCAGCTTTTCTTTTGGCCACTATGCATGACGTCCTATGCACCCGGTGAAGGAAACGACTGGCAATTCCCATTTCCAGCGTATGAGAACGGCGACCTGTTTTTATCCTGGGGCTCCATTGGAGTGGCGGCGTATGCAGCATACAAACCTGCGGTGGCGTTGAAGTATGTCCGGAATGTGTTGGATAGGTACGGGAAGGACGGGTTGACCTTTCAGCGGTATGGACGCCTCAAACAGGATGGGCTGGGGGATGATATCTTGTCCGGCAATAGTTTGGCGATAGTGGGTTTGTACCAGGCTATCTATGGGATTAACCCCCTTTATAACCGCTTTTACCTCAAACCGCATATGATGCCGGAGCTGGCGGGTACTTCATTGAAATATAATTTCAGGGGGGACGGGCTGACGATCGACCTGGATAGTGATAGTTATGCGGTTTCTGATCGGTTGTTCAAGGTGATCTCATCCAGGGATTTTGGATTTTACCGGGCAGGGAATCGGTTATCTTATTTTGATGGGGGGAATTCGAGCGCTGCTTTGGAGGTAGTTTCGGACAAACGGTTGACGTTGGATATAAAAAACTGGAGCACGGATGCGATGGAATGGGTGCAGACTTTGGATAAGGCATCTTCGGTAATTTATGTCTTCCATCGCCTGCGGCCGGATGGGCGATATAGGCTTTACATAAACGGGAAGATTGTTGGGATGGTTAAGAGCCATGCCAGCGGGGACTTGGTGGTAAACCATTTCGCCCCTTCCGGGGATGAGAGGATTACCATATCCCCATCTAATTAATTTAAGGTACCTGATTCCGGAAGGCCTCCGCGAGTTTCCGATAACTCCTGCTCACGGGTAACGCGTATCCTCCGATTTGCAGGACTGTCCCCTCGTAAGACACTACCTTAGCCCTGGAAACCATGAAGGATCGGTGGATGCGCAGGAATTGACTCCCGGGGAGGTTCGATTCCAGGGACCGGATGGTTTGCTTGCACAAGAAAGTTTTTTGGAGGGTCACCACTTTCACATAATCGCGGATACTTTCGATATAAAGGATCTCCACTAGAGGAATCCGGATGTCTTGCCTGTCTACCCGTATATCCAGAAATGCCGGCTCCGGCGCCGATTTAGTCACCTTTTTCACGGCTTTTAAAAAGCGTTCGAAGGAAATAGGTTTCAGGAGGAAGTCTACGGCTTCCAGGTCGAAGCCCTCGACGGCGAATCTTCGGAAGGCGGTGGTGAATATTACTCGGGGCGGTCGCACGAGGGACCTGAGGAAGTCCGTTCCATAGATTCCGGGCATTTGGATATCCAGGAAAAGCAAATCCACACCGTGCGTCTCGATCATCTGGAAGGCCTCCCCGGCATTGTTGCAGAGCCCGGCTAATTCCAGGGACGGGACGGCGCGGATGAATTTCTCCATCACTTGTAAAGCGGGTGGTTCGTCGTCCACGGCCACGCATCGTATCTTCAAGGTTGAGGGCATAGGGGTAAACGCAGGCTCACGGTGAAGGTATCGATTGTATCCGCCAATTGCAAGTGGTGGCGCGTTCCGTAGAGCAAGTCGAGTCTTTTTTTGACATTGGCCAGGCCTAAGCCCTTTTTTCGTTGTACGTGGAGAGCATCCGGGGGCTTGCCATTGATGAGGATAAAGCGCAGGGTCTCGCCCGTTACATGGATGCGCAACTTTATCCAGGGCGACTGAACTGTCCGGCTGGCCCCGTGTTTAAAACTGTTTTCCAGGAAGGGCAACATCAACATGGGAGCGAGTGCCCTCCCTGCTATAGGTCCCTGAATATCGATTTCCAAATCCAGCCGTTCCCCATAGCGAACCTTTTCGAGTTCGATATAGTTTTCAAGAACCTGCAATTCCTGGCCCAGAGGCACCAGGGCCGCATTGGAATGTTTGGAGGAATACCGGAATATTTCCGAAAGACGATGTACCAGTTTTGAGGCGATGGGTGATTCTTCCAAGGTAAAAGAATAGATATTATTGAGCGTGTTGAAAAAGAAGTGGGGATGGACCTGTGATTGGAGCAAGCGAATCTCAGCCTCGGTGTTTGCCTGGACAAGCGCCTCGAAGGATGCTTGTTCCCACCTCCAGTTTTTCAACATTTTCAAAGATAGAAATACCAGGCAAATAATGGCGCCGGCAAATAAGAAAGCTGATGATTTTAGCCATATCGCCTCGAATAGTTCGTTGTGAGGGTTCAGGTCGCTCCAATTCTCCATCCGGTAGATGTACAATATGGTCACGACGAGCAACAGGAGCGTACCCAGGATGGTTAGCAAAATGAACGCCCCGTATTTTTTCCGATCAAGGAAACGGGGCGCAAGCACATAGGCAACCAGGTAGCAAAGGGGGATATCGCCTAATAAGATGAGACCTGGAACAACTCTTAAAGACCCCCATAGGTTTGCCACTATGGTGGTTTCCGAATCATAATGAAAAAAGCCATGAGCGGACGTGACAAATCCTATCCTGGCCAGCCAGAAAGCTCCGTGCCTGCCCACCCTGTACAAGGGTTTGGAAGAGAAGATAAAGTTATGCAGGGACATATGTCAGCGGTTTATACATGGGGATAAGGCAGGTCTTGTCGGCATGGCCGGAAAGGCACAACCGGACCGATAAGGTCCCTTCCCCGGCCTCGATCCATATTTCGGGGTGCTCGTCAAGGAATGGCGTGATGAAAAAGAACACCGAAAGCGGGACAATGAATTTGCCTTCGATTTGGCCTTCCAGTCGTACTTCCACCAATTGGTCGATGATATCAAGCTCTTGTTGCAGGCTAACGTAGGACTCCCGGCTTCCATAAAGGACGTAACTGAAAACGTCCGACAACCGTAGAATCAGTTTTGAAGCCTCTTCACAAGACTGAGTAATCGCATCCGAAAGCAGCTCAAGCGTATACAACAGGAATTGGGGCATCACCTGGACTCCCGCCAGCCGGAGGTCGTCCGCCGCTTTCTTTAGTACGAGTTCGGTCCTCGCCTGTTGGGTTTTACGCCACTCCATAACAATCTTAAGACCGCAGGCAATGATGCCGGTAGACATGGCAAGGTTGGCCCCCCGAAGATAGGCCGTTTGCCAGCAAGCAAGCTCCATCCAGGACCCATAGGGTCCGGGATTGGTAAGTAGAAAATAAATATGGCTCAAATAATACCCCAAACAAACGTTCACGACAGCCAGGGGAAAGAGTCCCAGAAGGAACAACCAATATCTGCTTTTTCGGATAAAGACCGGGAAGTAAAAAAGTAGCAGCGTATAGACGGTGATGACCGACAGGGGAAGGAAGCAAATCAGGTCTATCAGGGCAATCTTGTAGACGAGGAAAAACAAAAAAGCGTGGGGCCCCCAGGGATAAAGGCTACTGAGGAATACAAGCAGACAATAGGTCAGCCAAAAAATAAGGTGTCTCCGGACCTGGGTCATATTGTAAATATGCGGCGTTTATTCAAGATTTAGGAGATTTTTCGACAGGGGGCATTCGTCGATTTTTTTACGGACGCGGGAAGGCCTGATAGATGGACGAAAGGTGGTTACACTGGGAAAAATGGGTGAAATCACCCTTGTAGGAAATGCCACTGAGCGCCATCTTGCAGGACCAAAAACGTCAATTATGAGAAAGTTCATAACCCCCTTATTACTTTTGTGTGCCCATTTTGTGATCGGGCAGAAACAAACTGTTACTACGGAACAGCAAAGTTTCTTAAATGCACAAAAACATTGCAACCATAAGGACTGTGGGTGCCTAATTACTGTACCGTGGACATGGATCTCGAATGGTCATTCCAAAAGGAGGATAGCCCAGTTCAATTTAAAAACTACCAGCTGTGGTATGAAAGGTTGTGGCAGCAGTGTCCGATATTCCATTGCAGGGATGGAGGAGTTGCTTGGGAGGATCGTAAATAAGGTGAATGGATATGATGGGGTGCGCGCCTATTTTGTCGAGTATCCCCTTTCGGGGGATGCAAAATCAGGGGCCGATTACGTTCCGGATAACGAATATGGAAAATTTGCGGTGATTTATGTCCCAACTCAACGGATTGGAGAGGTGCACAAAGATGATACGAGTAATATCATGGTGGTAAGTAGGAATTCCGTCACTACTATACCACGGAAATATGCGTCCACGTGGGTTTCGAAAGCGCAAGGAGATTATTTGGCTGCTTTCGAAAAGGATGGAAGGAGGCATGTCGGTGACAACTTCAACGAAACACATTCTCTTTGGTATTCAATGGATGCTATCAGGGGGCATTTATTGGGGAATGGCCTGTATGATATTGTACATTGTCGCAATTGTTGCCAGAAAAACAAATATGTGGACGTATGGTTTGCGGCATTTTTGGATAAAGAGGAATATCCTTATCAGTTAAGTCTTATTTTTAAATTGGGGAATGAGGACAATAACATTTCCATGTTTATTGGCGATATAAGTAGGACCCATTTGAATAGTCTGACCAAATCGCAGAAGAACTTCCTCACTGAAAGTGGTGGCAGCGATACCGGCATACCCTGTCCTCCGCCGCCTGGTAACTGCGATGGTTCTCTTCTTCCATAACATCTTTTAATATGGGAATAATCATTATTAGACTTTACTTGATAACCCTCAATATGTGTTTCGGATGCAGCTTGATAAGTTTCAAGCTGCATTTCCCGTTTCATTTGAGGCTATTTTCGATCCTGATCGGCCTTGCCGTGGCGACTGAGTTTGCGGTCCCAATTTGGTTGCACAACTTTCACCATAGTACGAATTACCCGGTATATGACATCTATATGCTCCTGGAGTATGGATTGTATGCCTTTTACTTTAAGATGATCATTCAAAAACGCTGGATGCGGCAGGTCATTTTCTGCTTTATAGCGGTACTGCCCATAGTTTGGGTTATTACTACCTTTTTTATTGCGGGGTTCACTGCAAAATGGAATGTATATATGGTTCTTTTTGGAGACTCATTTGCCGTTGCAATGTGTATTGGGTATTTTTATGAGGCCTTTATTTCGGATCGATTGATCGATTTTAAGACTAGCCCTGAATTCTGGATTGCTGTGGGTATCCTTTTTTATTCCTGTTGTGAAATACCGGTAAGTGGGATGTTGAACTATCTGGAGGCAAATTACCAACCAACGGCAATGGTGGTTTTGAGCGCCCTTCAAATTTTGAATATTTTGATGTACAGTATCTTCATATACGCTTACTTATGCCCTTTAAAGACCAATACGAAGAACTGATCGTAACCAGCCTGGGCCTAATCGGGGTACTCTTTTTGATTATAGCCATGGTGGTGGGGATCATGCTTTTTTATCAAAAGAAGAAATTTCAACACCGGCAAATGATCGCCGACCTGGAGAAGCGGTTTTCCGAGGCCCTCCTGAAATCGCAGTTGGAAATCCAGGAAGAGACGTTCAACAGGATCAGCCAGGAAATCCACGACAACGTGGGGCAGATGTTGAGTTTGGCCAAGGTGCAAATAAGTATAATGACGGAAAGCAAGGACTGGAAGGGAGAAGCGCTCGAGGAGGTCAAGCAGAATATCGGGAAGGCAATGAGCGACCTGAGGGATATAGCCAAAAGTCTAAGCAGCGACCGGATCAGGACGCTCAGTGTTCACGGGGCTGTTTGTACTGAGGCAGAGCGTATAAATCGGTCGGGGGTCCTTTTTGTAAAGGTCGAGATAGCAGGACGGGAACGTGATATTGTCGAAAACAAGAAACTCATTTTATTCAGGATCATACAGGAAAGCATGCAGAACATCATTAAGCATTCAGGAGCTTCCGAAGCATTAATCCGTTTTGATTACAATGACAAAGAGCTTACAACGTGTATTCAGGATAACGGGAAGGGGTTCCAAATCGGGGAACCAATGATGGATTCGGTGGGGCTTGGGCTCTCGAATATCAGGACTAGGGCCATCCTGGCCGGAGGGAACAGCACGATCGAAAGCAAACCTAATTTTGGGACCGCTGTTAAAATTGATATGCCTTATGAATGAAACTAAACGAATTGCGATCGTGGATGATCACACCATGTTCAGGAAAGGGCTTACCTCACTGGTAAATCTTTTCCCCGGATATAGTGTAATCATAGAGGCGTCGAATGGGCGGGATTTGATCGGGCAACTCCAAACCGATAGCCTTCCGGATATTTTACTCCTTGATATTGTAATGCCTGAAATGGACGGCTATGCCGCGGCCAAATGGGTATTGGAGCATTACCCGGAAATCAGGATACTTGCCCTTAGCACCATGGATGCGGAGAGCGCTATTATAAAAATGATTAAAAGTGGAGCAAGGGGATATGTGTTGAAGGATGCCGAGCCGGCCGAATTGAAAAGGGCTTTCGATGAGGTAGTGAGCCTGGGATATTTTTTCAACGAACAGATTTCGAGGAAGGTTTTGAGGTCCGTGAACATGTTGGCGGGGGATGACAATGAAATCGGCACTTTCAACAAACTGACGGATAAGGAACTGACATTTTTAAGGTTATCGTGTAGCGAAAAGACCTACGGGGAAATTGCCAAGGAAATGTTCTTGAGTGAAAGAACCATAGATGGCTACAGGGATTCTATCTTTAGGAAGTTGAATATAACAAGCCGTGTGGGTATGGTCCTGTATGCGGTCAAAAACGGACTGGTCAAAATATAGGCCTATGTGGACCTGCCCCAACTGCCACCAAAAATTCGTCAACATCAACCAGGCGCATTCCTGCGGCAGCTTTACCGTTGAAGAATTCCTGGAGGGAAAAACGGAAACGGCTATCCGGCTGTATCATTACTTTCTGAATGAATACAGAAAAATCGGGGATTTCGAATTGCATCCGGTCAAAACCAGGATTGCGCTGGTAAAGCAAATGCGCTTTTGCGCGATCAATAAGTTGGGAAAGGACTTTATTTCGATACACCTTGTCCTGGCAGCGTCATACGCCGATAGCCCCGTTTTTTACAAAATCGACAACCTGGGGGATCGGTTTTTCATCCACCATCTGAAAATCAAACAGGAAGAGGATATAACGGGCGAGGTCAGGAAATTCATGAGGCTGGCCTATGCGGTTGGTCAAAGAGAGCACATAGCGCGCCGCTAGGCCAATACCTTGAATTCCCAGGTAAACACATCACCCCCTTTTTCATCCTTGACCACCAATGTAACGACCGCCCCCGTTGGAATTTCATCGGGCACACGATAGAAAAAGGATATGGAATTGGGTGTCAAGGCCTGTTCCGTGATTTCCTGGTCTCCTATGCGGATGAATAATTTATGCTTGTCCAGGCGTTGCCCGCTGAGGACGATGATATGATCCTTTCCTTTTTGGAGCTCTTCGGGAATGAGGCTCGTCACTACCGGTGCATCTGTGTCGATGGGGTCGGGGCGGCCGCCGCCGTCCTTAATGCCGAAGATGGTATTCACCACCTCTTTCAATTTCAGGGTCGCCCTATCGGTGAACAGGCCGGTCAAAAAGGCGATGGTGATAGCGCCGAACAGGTTGACGTTTTTGGCGTTGGACGAGCTGTTGAGGTAGCCCGCGCTGAATACGAAATATAATCCAAGGGCAAGGGCGGCTGCTGTAAACGGTTTCACAAAGTACCAAAGCAGCCAGCTCCTTTCGAATTTCAGGGCACCTACGAAGGTGGTGAAGGACGTGGCCAGGTAGACCATATTACCCAGGAACCCGGATGCGGCGACGAGGATAAATATGAGGGTATTCAAATGGATGAGGTCGTTCGTATTAAAGGGATAGTCGGATATATTGGCGCTGCAAGCGGTTTCAACTACATCCACGCGATTGACAGTATCATTTCCGGCGGCTTTGACGTGTTCTTTTCTGAAGGTGGTATCGCTGGTGCATACAGTATCCTTGATGTTTGCGAGCCTCACATGGAATGCTTGATTGATATAAAGGGGCTGGATGTTTTCTTTTTCATAAGGCTGTCTTTCGGGCCAGTAAGCAAAAATGATCATGGCCGGGAGGGTTGTGAAGAGGATCAGGAGAATGCCCGCGAATAATTTGGACCAGACAGGTAGGTTGGATTGTTCCATATGGGGAAGAGATTTTATATAATTTTAAGAAGTAAAAAGCAGAAATTCATGACTCTTGAAGAATATAATACTTTATTTGATAGCAACTCTTCCCGCCTTGAACGCATTTGGGGCCTGGGGCGGCGGGGATACAGGGGATACAATAAGAATCATGTTCATTTACGGCTCCAGGCCGGCGGCGAAATATAAGAAAACCGAACCCACGTGGTTCGGTGGCATCTACGGAGGCCACGTGGGTATGGAGATTGGGGAGGATAGCGTACTGAGCTTCCGCTCCACCGAGTACCCCTGTCATTTTTTTCCGCACCGGAAATTCAGTTCGAAGTTCGAGATCAAAACCGTGTATGGTATGTGGGAGACCTTTCCTCCCCACCGTTACAGGATCGCGGACCTGAAACGAGTGGTCTTCGCCATTCCGGTAAGTCCGGAGCAAAAGCGAAAGATCGACAGCGTGGCGGAGCAATACCTGAGGAAGACGCCTTACGACTATGCCACTGCGGGCATGCGTTGCGCGTCGGCAACGTATGACATCCTGGCCAGGACCGGGCTGGCGCGTGGGTATGGGGCAGCCACGTGGTGGAGGATATTGATCGCCAGGGACCTCCGGACATGGTTGTTCGAAAAAGCGGCCTCCAGGGAGGGTAAAGGATGGAAGATATACAGATACGAGGGAACTAAACGAAGGATTTGGGAGGAGGATGATTGACACCAGCGGTGGACTTTACACGGGCTGCATCCGCATCCTCGGCAAACTGGTTGTCGTATTGCTTCTGGTACCGTATGGTGTCCATGCGCTGTTGGATCTGGATGCGCAGCTTTTCGTCCTTTTGAACGCGGTGGGAGTTCTGGAGCATGGACTGGTAAATGCTGGTGGCCTTGTCGTAGTCGCCGATGCTTTCAGCGTGCAGGGCTTCGTGGTACGTCTTGTCCAGTTTGTTGTGACGGCTTTTGAATAACCATAGCCACGCTATAGAAGCCAATACGAGCAATAAAAGGACCGCTGCACCTATGATTTCAAACATACTCCTTGGTTTTCACCACCACTCAAGTTACCCACTAAACGGCAAAAGGAGAAAATTGTTTTTCCACTATGTGTAAAATCCTGCAAAATTATACCGGTCGCTGTAACATTCCCTCAGCTTTTCCGTCATTTGTAAGACATGTCCCTGGACCTCTTTACCCAACGCATTTTGCCGTTGAAAGACAAGCTGTTCCGGTTTGCTTACCACTTGCTGGGTCAGGAGGCGGAAGCGGAAGACGCCGTGCAGGAGGTCCTGTTGAAAGTGTGGACGAAAAGGGATGAGTGGGGTTCCTGGCAGAATATCGAGGGCTATTGCATGGTTGCCCTCAGGAACCACTGCCTGGAGAGGTTAAGGCAAAAGCGACCCCAATTGGCCGCGGAGGCGGCCGCCAGGGAGGTGCGGAGTAAGGATAGGGACCCTGCGCAACAGGTTCAGGACAAGGAGCTTTCGGGGCATATCCGGAGGTGCATGGAGGGACTCCCTGAAAAGCTCCAAAGCGTTGTCCACCTGCGGGAAGTGGAGGGCCTGAGTTACCAGGAGATTGCTTCCGTGCTGGACCTGAGCATGGAACAGGTGAAGGTAAATTTGTTCAGGGCCAGGACGGCGTTGAAACAATTGATAAACCGGGAGTAATGGAATACGACCTGATTAAAGAATTACTGGAAAAGTATTGGCTGGCGGAGACCAGTGTGGAGGAGGAGCGCGTCCTGAAGACCTATTTCCGGGGGGATGGCGTGGCGCCCGATCTGGAGGTTTACCGGCCCCTGTTTGCCTATTTCGACGCAATAAGTGTCCGGCATATGACGGCTAAAGTCCTGCCGGTTCGTCCTTTATACCAGAAAGGCTGGTGGTTTGCGGCGGCGGCCATCCTGATCGTTAGCCTGGGTCTGTATTTAACGGACGCAAGGACACCGGAACGACAGGCGGATACGTACCAGGATCCCGCAAAAGCGCTGGCTGAATTGAAACAGGCCCTGATGGTGGTGTCCACAAGGATGAACAAAGGACAAGCGCTGACGCGGGCCCATGTGGGGCGGCTGGCCGTGGATTACAAGGCGGTAACGGGAAAAAATTGATTATGCGAAACATTGTATATAAAATGATTCTGATGACCGTGGCACTCTGTGCCGGTACGGGCGTATTCGCTCAGGACGATGCCATCGGCAAGTTCTTCGGGAAATACGTAGACGACGACCGGTTTACCCTGGTGACCATCAGCCCCAGGATGTTCCACCTCATGGCCAAGGTCGACTGGGATACCGTTTCCCAGGATGTCAAGCAAACCTTGCAAAACATTCAAAGTTTCCGGTTGTTGACCACCGAAACTACGCCCCGGGTTTTTTATAAGGAGGCTCTGTCCCTGTTCGATAAATCCCAATACGAAGAATTGCTGACCGTCCGTGATAAGAACGAGGATACACGGTTCATGGTACGGGAAGCTGGGGGTGTGATCAAGGAGCTGGTCATGGTTTCAGTGGACGATACCAGTTTCACCGTCCTGAATTTCGTGGGAAACATCGACCTGGATAAGCTTTCCAAGTTTTCGGGAGATATATCCATCCACGGCATGGAACACTTGAAGGACGTACACAAAAAGAAAACCCCATAATATGAAGCCATTTCTGATACCGATCCTGCTTACACTCAGTCTTTCTGCCTGTAGCCAGGACAACACCCTGGACGATTTCTACAACAAATACAAATCCTCGGACTCCGTGAGCATGTATTTGTCGCTCGGACCCACCTTTTGGCTATCCTCGAACCTTACAGGGATTGACCAGGATTCCTGGAAGAGTAAGGTTTCATGGGTCCATTTGCTGATCCTGGATGGGAAAAAGCTGAGCAGATTGTCCACGGATGTGGACGACCTTTCCAGGCACCTGCGCGAGGAGCATTATGACGACCTTGTGGAGGTACGAAAGGGGAAACATCAGCAATTTGAGATCCTGGTCCATGACATAGACTCGAAAACCAAGGATTTAGTCCTGCTGGTCCATGACACCGACGGAGGAACGATTTTCGCGCAGGTCCGGGGCAAGTTTACCGATAAGGACCTTGAAAAAATCAGGGACTCCGCGGACCAGTAGGGGGAAAAGCCCGCTACCCGGCCTCGAAATAAATTGCTATCTTTTATGCGATGGCATCCCTAGGCGCTCTGCGGTTTGACGAACGCACCTTCGACTTCGAAGAAACGAACCTTTACGGAATCTTGGAACCCAACGGGCACATGACCTGGGATATAGAACTCTATCCACCGGGAGAAGACAACTATATCATGTTCAATTCCCTCCGTTTCGAAGGAGTGTACCTTCCCGGGCAACTCAGCGGCCTGGTATATCGAGGCGACGTTGCAAAGGACGACCTGTACGAGCATACGGTTTATGTGGACGGTTCGGACAGGGTTTTGGAAACCCTGGAACTGACCTTTGGGGACTGGGACCGGGAGGGTCAAAGCATCCTACTGGTGGGGCAGGGTAGGATCTTGGAAGAAAAAAAGCTGCCCGCGGTCTCTTATACTTTTGAGGCCCTTCTCAGGTTTTCGGGTATCAATATGTTCGAAACCTCCAAGGAGGAGGCGTATAAGTTCGTGGCCCGGCACATGGCCGGACCCGTGGAGCACGTGAATATCACCTTCGAGCGCGTGGCGAGCGGGTTACAGACGATTGTCAGGGGTCCGTTCTAAGGGACGGCCTCCGCGCCGCCGAGCCGCGGGAGATAGGCTTCGCCCAGGCCGCGCCAATCTGCCACGGGCCGCTCCAGGCCCAACATTTCCCCAATCATTTGAAAGACTTCGGAAGCGCGATACCCTTGGGCGCGCAAATACCGGATGGAAGTTGCGCCTTCCGATTTCGAAAGCTTGCGCCCGGGGGTCTCCATGAGTAGGGGATGGTGAACGAAATGGACCCGCGCAAAGGCCTGACGACCGAGGACGCCAGCCAGTTCTTGCTGTGCAATTGTAGAAGAGCGTAAGTCTTCCCCTCGGACAATCAGGTCCACTCCATAATATAGGTCATCGATCAGGGAGGTCAGTTGATAAGCCGGAAACCCGTCTTTTTTCCGAACGACGAAATAGGGGAGGGCGCCCGCGACCTTCAAACGCCAGGCGGCGTTAGGCGTGTCCAGCGGCAGCCCTTTTTCCAAACAAATACCCTCATAGGTCTGGTTCCGCGGGCAGGTACACGCAAACACCGCTCCCAGCGCGGCGAGTTGATCCAGGGCCTGCCGGTAAAGATCCAAGCGTAACGCCTGGGAGTATGCGCGCAAAAATTCGCGGGCGTCGCGGGGCCCCTCATCCCAGGGTATGTCCAGAAAGGAAAGGGTATCGAAAATGTCCTGGACGTATGCTTCCTCCACCCGCTCCCTGTCCATGTCGTCGATCCTCAGCAGTATCCGTGCCCCGTTTGCCCTGGCCAGGGTCGCGGTAAGGGCGAAGGAAAGGGCGTTGCCCAGGTGCAGGTAGCCGCTGGGGGTGGGGGCGAGGCGCGTTTTCGAATATGCCATTGGTCCCTAAAGTACGGAAAGACCAAAAAAATGACCGATAAGACCAAGGGTTTTCCTGGGAGAATCCTTCATTTGTGCCATGAAAGGATTGCTGCTGCTCACCTGCCTCAGCCTGGCCCAACTGGTACAGGCGGGGCCCCCCAGGAATCGTTGGTTGATGGACCGGGACTGGATGTTCCACCTGGGAGATACCACCGGCGCCGAAAAGACGGATTTCAACGACAAGGGATGGAGGTCTCTCGACCTGCCCCACGATTGGAGTGTCGAAGGGACTTTCCAAAAGGACGCCCCGGCGGGCGGACGGGGTGGGTACCTGCCCGGAGGTATTGGGTGGTACCGTAAAGTATTTAAGCTGCCATCCGCAGCCATAGGAAAAGAGGTGCGCATTTGTTTCGATGGGGTGTACATGAATAGCGAGGTGTGGATCAACGGGCATTCCCTGGGTAAACGACCCAACGGGTATATCAGTTTCCAATACGAACTCACGCCCTGGTTGAAGCGGGGCGTCAATGTGCTTGCGGTCCGCGTGGACAATTCCCGGCAACCCAATTCGCGCTGGTATTCCGGATCGGGCATATACCGGCACGTTTGGATGGAGGCCGTGAATCCCTTGCATATCGCTCCCTGGGGGACGTGGGTGACTACACCAAAGGTGGATAGCAATGAGGCAACGGTGCATGTCAAGACCAGCATAGAAGGGACTCCAGGGGGGGTGCTGATCTCGCGCATCAGCGATGCAACCGGAAAGACGCTGGAAACGCGGACGCCCATCGGTGATTCTATTGTAACTCAGGAGATCACCGTGCCATCCCCGGAGTTGTGGTCGGTGGACCGGCCGCAGTTGTATACATTGAATTCGACGATCGAGGTAGGAGGTAAAGCGGTGGATGTGTACGAGACGACCTTCGGCATCCGGCGCCTCGAATACAGTTCATCGGAAGGATTCCTGCTCAACGGGCAGCACGTCAAGATGAATGGGGTGTGCCTGCATCACGATGGGGGCTGCGTGGGCGCTGCGGTGCCCCTGGAGATATGGCAGGACCGCCTCAGCCTGCTGAAGGCGATGGGTTGCAACGCCATCCGTACCTCCCACAATCCACCGGCCCCGGAATTCCTGGACTTGTGCGATCGGATGGGTTTCCTGGTGATGGACGAGGCATTCGATGCCTGGGAGTCGGGGAAAGTGAAATACGATTACAGTCAATATTTCGACGATTGGTGGGAAAGGGATGTGACGGACCAGGTCCGCCGGGACAGGAACCATCCCAGCGTTGTGCTGTGGAGTGCGGGAAATGAAGTACCGGATCAAACTCTGGACAAGGGTGTGACGTTGCTGAAAGCGCTCCTGGCCGTTTTCCACCGGGAAGACCCTACGCGGCCCGTGACCACGGCCGATGACGATATTGCCGCGGACAACGGGGCCACGAAAATGGCTTTCCTGGAGGCGGAAGACATAGTAGGTTATAATTACGTGGACCGCTGGCACGAACGGCGGGAACTCTTCTATGATGAGGACCGTTATCAGCACCCGGACTGGAAAGTCATCGGCACGGAAAGCGAAAGCGTGCACGAGCCCCTGGTGTATTCCCTGGGCACCGATCCGGGCAGGGTCAGGGCCAATTATACTTCCGGCATGATCCCGGCCGAACAACTCTGGAAATTCATCGCCGTGCGTCCCTTTGTCATCGGGGATTTCATGTGGACGGGGGTGGATTACCTGGGTGAAGCCATATGGCCTTCCAAGAGTGCTTATTCGGGGGTCATCGACCGGTCGGATGTTCCCAAGGATGCCTATTATTTTTATAAAAGTCAGTGGACAACCGAACCCGTCCTGCATCTCCTGCCCCATTGGAACTGGGCGGGAAGGGAAGGTCAGGTGGTGCCGGTCCTGGCGTATACGAATTGTGATACCGTGGAGCTTTTCCTGAATGGTAAATCGTATGGGGTCAAGGCCCAGGAGTTTCCCCGCCAGGGAAATTCAGGAGCCTGGAACCGGTATGCCCGCCCGTTTGTCCGGACCAATACGGCTGATTTGCACCTGTCCTGGGATGTGGTGTATGAGCCAGGAACCTTGAAGGCCGTGGGCTACAAAGATGGGAAGGTAGTGGCTATGGATTCGGTCGAAACTACGGGTCCGCCCGTCGCGCTGATAATGACGGTGGATGGGGATTCGAATGTCGCGCTGGTGCATGTAAGGGTGGTGGATGCTGCGGGCAGGACCGTGCCTGATGCGGCCAACCTCTTGCATTTCGAGGTATCGGGCGCAGGGCGTCTTTTGGGTACCGATAACGGAAATCCCACGGATGACCATCCCCTTACGGGTGCGGACAGGCCGGCATTCAAAGGACGTGCTTTCGCGGTGTTGCAATCGGAGAGGCAACCCGGGGAAATCAAGCTAGCAGTGCGGGCAGAAGGATTGACACCCGCTGAGGTGACATTCAGGAGTGCGCCTGATGCCAGGCTTCAATTCTTTCCCTGACATTTTCCCGGATATTCATCCAAAAGAGGTTGTAGTCGTAAATGTGCAGGTTCTTCCATTTTTTAACCTTGGGGTTCACGCCATCGGGCAGGGTTACCCAAAGGATCTTGGTGGAAGGCTCGATATAAGCGCTCATGGCGCCTTTACCCACCAGACTGAAACTGTCGAAGCCCATCATGGAACCCAGGTCCAGGCTATCCGGGGCCGGTGTGCTCGCGTCGGTCCAGGATAGAGGATTGACGCAAATGGCGTTCCCGTCTTCTGATTTGACCTCAGCCGGGATTTCGCCCTGCTGAAAAGACCTCCATCCCACTACGCAGCCCGTGGCCCGGGGGCTGGTTCCAACCGGGATGTGCTTAAAGGCATCCTTTTGGATCTGATAGCCGACGACATAGGCGCATACCAACTGTTTTTGCAAGGGCGTTCCGTCGAAGAAATCCTGCAGGAGACGGATGGCATGCAGGCTGCCCTGACTGTGACCCGCAATGATGATGGGACGCCCGTGATTGTAATGGTCCAAATAGTATTGAAAGGCGGCCTTTATGTCTCCGTATGCCAGGTCAAAAGTTTCCTGGGCCTTCGCCGATTTCCGCACCAGGAAGGCTTTGAGGTTGGCCTGGCGGTACCTGGGAGCGAATATCCGGCAACTGCCGTTGAAGACGCTTGCCTGATACAAAATGGGTTTGATATCCGTTTGATTGTTGAGGGCGGTGTCGTCGAGGTTGGCGTTCCAGGCGGCTTTGCGCATGGACCCCGCGAGTTTGAAGAGGTCGCTCAAATCTAAATCGGTCACATTGATCTTGTCCTCGTCCGAACCAATGTAGGTCGTGGGATGTATAAAGAAGACATCCACGCTGCTGTCCCTGGACTCATTACCCAGGAAAGCGGGCAGGCTGTCCGCGCAGTCGTGCTTGAAGGGGGAGGCCGCCCAATAATACAGGTTGCTGTAGTCGGGGGCCGGGCCGGTGGTAGGCGCGGCGTCTTTGGAAAAGTACTTGACCATGCCCTCCTGGGCGTTAGCCAAGAAAGGCATGGCTGCCAGAAGGCTGACTATTATGAATCGCTTCATGAGTATAACCAACGTTGCATCAGGTTGTTTAGTATTTGGTGGGCGGCTTCCATGTGCGCCGCTCCTTCGGTTATCGCCGCAGCGGACTGTACGGTTGGCGCATCGACCAACTCGCCAGCCCCGTGGCGAACCATGTCCGCAAGTGAATCTGTTGTGACCTCCAGGTGGAACTGCAGACCGATGATCGAATCCTTTATATGAAAGGCCTGGCAACAGTTCGCGGAAGTATGGAGGATGTCGCCCGAGCCTGCCGGAATATCGAATTGGTCTCCGTGCCAATGGAAGACCGTGGGATGGGTTTCAAAGAGCCGCGAGACCCAGGTGTCCTCGGCCGGGTAAACAGGGAACCATCCGATCTCTTTGTACGGCGCCGGGCGCACGCTCGCGCCCAGGCAATCCGCAAGGAGTTGGGCGCCGAGGCAAATTCCCAATACTTTTTTGCCCGCTTGAAGGCAGGCCTGCATGAAAGCTTTTTCGGTGGGAAGCCACGGAAACGCCTGCTCGTCATAGATGCCCATGGGGCCGCCCATGACGATAAGGGCGTCGAGGTCGGTGGGAGAGGGTAGGGTGGCCGGTTGCAAGAATAACTTCGTGGACGAAAGGCTATGCCCGTTTGCAACGAGCCAGGGCTCTATGCTTCCAAGCCCTTCAAAGGGCACGTGCTGCAGGTAATGAACTCGAGCCATGGCTACCGCATCAGGACAACGGTTCCTTTTTTGAAGATGACCTTGCCCAGGTAGGAAGTGCCTTCCACCTCCCATACATAGGCTGCGGCCGGCTGAGGCTGACCGTTGACCCTTCCATCCCATCCTGTTTCCGTGGAGTTGGTGGTGTAGACCAATTGCCCGTATCGGTTGTATACCCGGAAGAACTGGAGGGAAGAAATACCCACGAGGATGGGCCGGAAAATATTGTCTATACCCAGGCCGGGGGTGAATCCTGTGGGTACGAAAATATCGGGTAGGGTGGTAAAGACATGCACGGTTACGCCCGCATCACCCGTGCAACCATTGGAGGCGGTAGCAGTTACGATGTAACGGATCGTATCGATTTCCGCGGTGTAGACCCCGATCGGATTAGGGATGTCGGGATTGCTGAGGTCCGTGGCGGGGGTCCAGGTGAAGGTGTCCCCTATGTCGTTGGAGGAAGCATTGAATTGCAAGGGTTGACCGATCACCACGTTAGTATCATTGCCCGCATGCACGATGATGGGTGGATACACCCTGACGAGGAAGGTATCTACCAGGGGATTGGGGCAACCCGTATTCATCATGGTCAGGATATACATGGTCGTGCTATCGGGGGCTGCTACCTCATTGAGGGTGTAAGGTGTCGCGGGGATGCTGCCTGAAGCAGGACCCGTCAGGGTTCCCGTGGCATCCCAGGAAAAACTGGTGCCTATAGTAATATCGGCATTCAGGTTCGCCTTGGTTCCATAGCAGATCAAGGTGTCCGCGGGATCGATATTGGCTACCGGAAAATCGACGGGCAAAAGGGCGACATTGGCTTCCGTGCTGATGGCCTGGGGACAAACTCCGCTTTGGACAATGACCCTGTACTCTGTATTACCCGTGATGTTGTTGATTCCATAGGTATGTGAGGTATCCGTCGGGGTCAGATCGGTCCAGTTGATATCGTCGGTAGAAGATTGCCACGTTACGGGTTCACCAACGGCTCCTCCCAGGTTCAGGAAGGCTCCTTTGTTCTGGCCTATGCAGACCTCGGTCTCCAGAGGCGAAAGGGTCCCTCCCACGCTCAAAGGATCCACTTTCACCAGGGCTACCGTGCTGGTGTCGACCGCGCAGGACTCGCCGTTTTGCACCACGGCTGCAAAAGTAGTGGTCGCGGTAAGGTTTTGGGCGAGGTAAGAATTGATCGTATCCGGCAGGGGCAACCAGCCTCCTCCAGTGTTGTAAACCCAGTTCAAGATACTCCCCCTGTTTCCGCTAAGGCTGAGGGTAGAGGCATTGGTCCCCGTACAAACCTCATTGTTGCCCAGCAGGGAACCCGGTATGGTGGGCGGGGCTGTCGTAACGAGGATGGTATCGTGGAGGTTCGCGCAACTGTTGGCTTCACTGGCAATGATCTTACCAGGGTCCACGCCTGGCGTTACGTTGATGATATTATTGTTGGTGCCCGAATTCAGGGCCCAATCCGCTGGTACGCTCCAGGAATAGGTGGCACCCGCCAGGGAAGGTACGGAGTACGTCAACTCCGTATTGGTACAGGCGACGGTATCCCCGCTGATCAGCAGCCCGGCGCAGGTGTTCCGCAGGGCTACATAAGCATAGGCGAAGTGACCCCCGGGTACGCAGTTATCCGCCTCAAAGGTCAGTACCACCGTTTGGCCCCGGTAGGGAGATAAATCGAAGGTGACCTCCGTCCATCCCTTCCACCAAACGTCGTAGAGGTGTCCACCTGTGGCAGAGTTCGGGTTGGAATTGACGGAAGGGAACTTACTCACCGTAAAGCCTTCGGCTTCCGCGACCGCCGTATCCAGTTCCGCTCCGGTTCCACCGTTAGCTGCATCATTGTTCGTGGGCAGGAAATATTTGGGAGAAGCGCAGGTCACCACGCTGTCCGCGGTCGTAAGGGTTGCGGAAAACAGGGGCTGTTCGTCTGAATTGTGGGTCCCGTTTTCCAACACCATGGCATAAGCGTAGGTCATGGTATAGGGCTGGGGCGTGGGGCTCGTAGGTACGGTAAAGGTGTAGCGGATCCCTCGTACATATCCGCCGGAATTGCCTCCGTTCGCATTACCCCTCGAAATAGAGGTGGAGCCGAGGCAAACCGAATAAAAGTATTTATAACCGTTGATAGTCGGGATGGTAGGGAAGCCCCCGAAGTAGTCCGAAGAGGAGGCGGTGATAATATGGATGCCGTTCACGCTGGGCAACTGGTATTCGGGGATGGCGGTGGCGCCTATGGTTCCATTGGGAGGGGGAAGGGTGGTTAGGAAGCTGTCTAACTCGTCACCCGGGTTGTCACCATTCGCATTATTACCCGTATAAGCATACCAATGGGTGAGGGCGGACTGGTTAAAATTAATATTTAACGGGCAAGCTTGCGATTGCGCCAAGGTAGGTAGTCCCCAAAACACGCATAGTATGCCCAATAAGGATTTCATGAGGGGTTGACGTTAATAAAAAAGGCGAGGAGTATTGGCAAAGGAGTGTGACGTAAATATACGAAAGAAATGGCATTTTAGTTGCGTTTCGCAGAGTTAAGAATAAGGTAAGCAGCCTCGATCAGGGCCTCGATTTCCCGGTGAAAATAAAGGAGATCCGTGCGAGAAAGGTCCTCTGGCTCAGCATCTTGCGCGCACAAGGCCCGGGCAAAAGCCTCCCAAAGGATGTCCCGGGTTTCGTCCAGACTCAGGTCCCCAAAGAAAGTCGCCAGGACCTCCAGGGGTTTTTCCATTTCCTCCCGGCTGAGGCGCAATGGGGTATTCATTGCAATCACCGATTTGTTGGAATGTCTCATAACCAAAAATACTACGAATACCTGAATGTTGGCAGAAATACCAACATAATTTTTTAGATTTTCCTGAACTTGTACGTTTTTACATATTGACGCGCATGAAGGAGAAAGACAAACGGAGACTGGACAAGCTGGCTGCCCACCTGGCCAAGTTGAGGGAAGCAAAAGGGCTAAGTCAGCGGGCCTTGTCCGCCCGGTGCGAGGTTGATTTCGGAAAAATCAGCAAAATTGAAAATGGAAAGGCCAACCTGGTGGTCACGACCCTGATCGAAATTGCAGAGGGGCTTGGGGTACATCCCCGGGACCTGCTGGATATTGATTTCGACTAGCGGCCGTTTCCATTTGCCCCAACAGGTCTTCAATATCGGAGGAAACGAGGATCAACCTTCGGTTGTCTTCTTTCAGTAGTCCTTGTTCGACCATGTGTTTCAGTAAAGCCACAAGGTGGTCATAGAATCCCAGGACGTTGAGCAACCCAATAGGCTTTCGGTGCAGCCCCAACTGGGCCCAGGTACACATCTCCCAAAACTCTTCCATAGTGCCCAGGCCGCCGGGTAGCGCTATAAATCCGTCGGAGATCTCGTACATCCGCTGCTTTCTTTCGTGCATGGTTTCGACGAAAAGGAGTTCGGTCAACCCTGCATGCGCAATTTCCCCGGACCCCAGGAAACGGGGGATGACGCCCGTCACCTTTCCCCCTTCGCTCAAGGCTCCGTCAGCCACCGCCCCCATCAATCCAACCTGGGCGCCTCCATATACGAGGTGAATGTTTTTCCGGGCAAGGATTTTCCCGAGCCTATAGGCCTCAGAGGCATATATAGGGTCACGCCCGGAACTGGAACCGCAGAAGACGGTGATGGTTTTCATATCGGACCAAATATAGAGCTTATCTTGGGGCGCCTATGTCAATTTTAGATTTGTTGATGCAGCAAACCCGGGAGACCACCTGGCTGGAATGGGGTGCTGTTGTTTTCGGCGTGGCAGAAGTCCTGTATGCACGGGCAGATAAGATATGGTTGTATCCCACCGGGATCATCGGGACGGTGCTAACGATTTACATCTTAGTGCAATCCCGGTTGTACGCGGAGAGTGTGCTCAATGTATACTACATCGTCATGAGCATATATGGGTGGTGGCATTGGGCCAACCGCAGTAGTCGGCCCGCGGTCAGGGCCAGCTACAGCACCCGGCAGGAATGGCTGATTACGGCAGCAATCTGCCTGGCGGGAACGGTTGTCGCATACCTGGTGCTGAAAAAATATACCCCTTCCAATGTCCCCCTATGGGATGCCTGGGTGGCCGCCACCGGCTGGGCAGGCATGTGGCTCCTTGCGCGGCGAAAGATCGAAAATTGGGTGCTCCTGAACGTATCCAATGCGTTTGCCATCCCTTTGTTTTACTATAAGCACCTCATCCTGTTCGCCGCCCTTACCCTGTTCCTGTTCGTCATTGCTATCCAGGGTTATTTTGCATGGAGGAAGGAAATAAGGTCCGAAATGTCGATCTCATAAATCTGCCGCATGCCATTACTTGAAGAATGGAAAAGGGCTTCCACCGCTATCGCGCTGGGGTGCCCGTCCTGGTAAACGGGACGGGGGGAGTTTTCCCTGTAGGAGCAGAAGTACAACTTTTTATTATCCGGGGAAAGTCCGGGCGCTCCGTCCGCGCCCGCAGTGTTGACCTTGGGACCCATGTTGAGGGGTGTGGACCAATCATCCCCTTCCCGGAAGGATATCCACAGGTCCAGGCTTCCAAAGCCTTTTCTTCCAAGGCTACTGAAGATCAGGAAGCTCTCGTCACTGGAGACGACGGGGTCCAGGTCGAAGAACTTGGGATCGTTGAAGGCCAGGCGTTCGGGCATTTGGTAGGCTCCATCCTGAAAACGGGCGCAATAGATGTCGGAATCGTGGAGGCTGTCCACAGACGAAAAGTACAAATCCCCGTTGGCCGCGAAAGTGGGATAAGAAATGTGGACCCCTGCAGGCAGAGGCACCTTGACGGGGATGGGATCCGAACCGGGTTTGTGTCCGTCCAGGGGAACATAGAACAGGTGGTAATCATACTCGACGTAAGGCTTGCCGGGAAGGGGGCGATCGGAAGAAAAGTAAAGGCGGCGACCGTCGGCGGATACAAAAGGATCGGTGTCCCTGTACGTCCCTGTAAAAGGGACGGGCTCGGGCGTGCTCCATTCGAAATGCTTTTCCGTGGAAGTGAATATGGCGATATACCCCCAGTTGACGGTGGCCTTGGTGAAAAAGACGGTATGTCCATCCTTGGTGAATGTGGTATTAAAAGTAAAATCCCCGCAAGAGATCACATCCTTTCCAAACAACCTCGCCGTGTCTGACAGATGGGCAGCGGAAATCTCCTGTCCCGAAGCCGGGATATAGAGGGCTATCAAAGCACTAAGTCCTAACGTTCGAAACATGAGTTTTACTCAAAAGAAACGTGCAATCGTATACGGGGTTCCATCAATTCAATTAAAGGACCCCTTTCTTCAACCATTGGACTGACGAATTGCCACGGGGAAAATACCCTTTTTAATTCTGAAGATTTTTCGTATATAGACACGACTATATATGTTTTTCATTGATTTACTGAGATTTTTGTTTATTTTACTTTAAATAATATCTCCCCATTATCCGATGACAATCATGACTCCGATACTTGATACGGATTACGTCCGGTTCGAGTTGGAGGACGACCTGCTAATCGCCACCTATAAAAAAGGAAAGAAGATTACCTTGGAGGTCGCCCAACAAATCGTCCGGGACAGAATGGAATTTACTGAGGGACGAACCGTTTTGGTCTTGTTACAGAACCAGGGGGTGATCAGCTTTGATAAAGCGGCCAGGGACTTTCTCGCTTCCAGGGAAGGTACCAGCGGCGTCAAAGCTGCTGCTATTTTGAGCGACACACCCGCCACCGCTATGATCGGGAATTTTCTCATCAGGGTGAACCGCCCGCACATGCCAGCGCGGTTGTTTACCAACAAAGAAAGGGCTATAGGTTGGTTGAGGACGAAATCCTAGATTTGTCCATCATTCTATCCAACATGAGAAAATTCCTGGTGACAGCGTTAGGCTGGACCTTATCCTTGGGCGCCATCGCCCAGACGAAGACCTTAGATGGGTTTAACACTCAGACGACTTCCGAGTCCGAAAGGGCTACGGAGCTGCGTTTTGACAGCAGCCTCGATGCTACCCGCTTGGGTAGCCGGCTCAAAATCATGTCCTCCCACCCCCACCACGTGGGCTCTCCGGGGGACCAGGCGGTGGCTACCTATATCTACAACCAGTACAAGAGCTTTGGCTTGGACGTATCCGTGGATACGTTCTATGTCCTTTTTCCGACCCCCAAGGTCCGGGAATTGGAAATGACCGGCCCCGTTCCTTATAAGGCACTCCTCGCTGAACCCGCCGTTCCCGGAGATTCCACTTCGGGACAAACGCGCGAACAACTACCCACCTACAATGCCTGGTCGGCCGATGGGGATGTCACAGGGGAGTTGGTGTATGTCAATTATGGAGTACCCGACGACTATGAACGACTGGCCCGGGAAGGGATCGATGTCCGGGGGAAAATCGTTATCGCCAAGTACGGACGCTCGTGGAGGGGGATCAAGCCCAAGGTGGCCCAGGAACATGGGGCTATCGGGTGCATCATTTATTCCGATCCCAAGGACGACGGTTATTATGAAGGAGACGTCTATCCCAAGGGCGCCTTCAAAAATGAATACGGGGTACAAAGGGGCTCGGTCATGGACATGCCCATCTATCCGGGGGACCCCCTGACCCCGAATATAGGCGCTACCAAAGACGCGCCCAGGATCAAGAGGGAAGACGCGGTCAATCTCCTGAAGATTCCCGTCCTGCCGATCAGTTACCATGACGCGGAACCCTTGCTCAAAAGCCTGGAAGGGCCCGTAGCCCCCGAGGATTGGAGAGGCGCCCTTCCCATCACCTACCATATCGGGCCGGGTAAAACGGTGGTCCACCTTAAACTGGCCTTCAATTGGGATATCAAACCCATATATGACATCATCGCCCGGGTCCCGGGCAAGGATTTCCCCGACCAATGGGTCCTGAGGGGAAACCATCACGACGGATGGGTGAACGGGGCCGGAGATCCCCTTAGCGGACAGGCCGCTATGCTCGAAGAGGCGCATGCCGTGGGAGAGCTGCTTAAAACGGGCTGGAGACCGAGGCGCACGCTCGTGTATTGTTCCTGGGATGGAGAGGAGCCCGCGCTCCTGGGTTCCACAGAATTCGTGGAAGAGCACGCGGCCGAGCTGCAAAAGCACGTCGTCGTCTATATCAATTCGGATGGAAACGGAAGAGGCTTCCTGGGGGTGGAAGGCTCACATGCCCTGGAGTCCTTCATGGAGCAGATTGCCCGCGATGTGAAAGATCCGGAAACGGGGGTCAGCGTCCTGGAGAGGAAAGAAGCCAGGGATGTGGTGAACGCCACCGATGCAAAGCAGCGCCAGGACTTGCTGGCTAAAAAGACCTTTACCATCGGTGCCCTGGGCTCGGGCTCGGATTATTCCCCCTTCATCCAACACATCGGCGTGCCCAGCCTGAACCTGGGCTATGGAGGAGAAGATCCGGGAGGGGAATACCATTCGATATACGATTCTTACGACGACTATGTCCGGTTCAAGGACCCGGGCTTTGTGTATGAGGTGGTCCTGGCCAAAACGGCTGGACGGACCATGTTACGGATGGCGGACGCGGATTTGCTTCCCTTCGACTTCACGGCTTTGTCGAAAACCATCAAGTCATATTCAACCGAGGTTGCCGCACTGCTCGATCGGATGCGGGAAACCACAGAGGTTGAAAATAAGTTGATACGCGATAATTACTACCACCTGGCTTTGGATCCCACTAAAACGCTGACGCCCCCTTTGCCCAAGAGCGAGGTCCCTTACCTTAATTTCGCGCCGCTTCAAAATGCGGTCGTCTCTTTGGAAAAGGCCACTGCGCGGTTGAAAGGGGCACTCAACCACTTGGGGGGAGAAACTTTGGAGCAGGTGAATATCGGGCTTTACCGCGCGGAACAACAACTCCTCAGCGACCAGGGATTGCCCCGCCGTCCCTGGTATCGACACAGCATATACGCACCCGGATTTTATACGGGTTATGGCGTGAAGACGCTCCCGGGAATCAGGGAAGCCATTGAACAACGCCAGTGGAAGGAAGCCCAGGACCAGATCGACCTGGATGGAGGTATACTCCAGCATTTCAGTGCGTATCTCGATTCGTTGGCCACGCAAGCCGGAGCAAAATGAGGCGCTTTGCATTTGCCTCGCTGGCCTTCCTGGCGGTGTTTCGCGGCGCGGCGCAGGACACTTTGATCCAACATATTACCGGTCGCCGGATTGAAAGTTTGGATGGAGCCTGGCAGTACCTGGTGGACCCTTATGGTACGGGGTATTACGACTATCGTCACCAACCCATGACCAGGGGCGGCTTCTTTGAAGACAGGCAACCCAAGGATTCGACCCAGTTCGTCGAATACGATTTCAATCACGCGCCTTCCCTGCATGTGCCGGGGGATTGGAATTCGCAGGATCCGAAGTTGCTGTATTACGAGGGCATTCTTTGGTATCGGCGGCAGTTTACCGTTAGCGTTGCTTCGGGGCATCGGTATTTTCTCTATTTCGGGGCGGTCAACTATGCCGCGCACGTATACCTCAACGGACGTCCTTTGGGCGACCACTACGGGGGATTTACGCCCTTCCAGTTCGAGGTGACGGGGTTACTGAAACCCGGTGAAAACTCACTCGTGCTGATGGTGGACAATACGCGCCACCAGGACGATGTTCCGACGGTCAACACCGATTGGTGGAATTACGGAGGGATTACCCGGGATGTATACCTGGCGGATATGCCTTCTGATTTCATCCGGGATTATTCCCTGCACCTGGATCCGCGCCATCCTGACCGGATCGTGGGCTCCGTTGTGGCTGTGGGTCCGGTGGACATTAGCATCCCGGCAGCGGGCCTGCACTGGACGGCGCAACCGGGGGTGCCCTTTTCGATCCCGGCCCCCGGTTTGAAAAAATGGTCCCCGGGGGATCCTTTCTTATATGATGTTCATTTGCGGTCTGCCGGCGATTCCGTTTCCGACCGGATAGGATTCCGGACCATATCGGTCCGGGGCCAGGATATTCTCCTGAATGGGAAGTCCATTTTCCTGAAAGGGATTTGCATCCACGACGAAAATCCCTTGATCCCTGGTCGCAACAGGGGAGAAGGAGACCTGCGCATGCTCCTGGAATGGGCCAAAGAACTGCATTGCAATTACGTGCGCCTGGCGCATTACCCCCATAACGAAGCCATGCTTCGCCTGGCTGATGAAATGGGACTCCTGGTTTGGGCGGAAATCCCCGTCTACTGGACGATCAGCTTCGACAACCCGGGCACTTTCGCGGAAGCGGCCGGGCAACTCACCGGTATGATATCCAGGGATAAGAACCGCGCCTCCGTGGTTATCTGGTCCGTGGGCAATGAGACTCCCGTTACCGCGCCTCGCCTGCGCTTCATGGGGAACCTGGCGGATAGCGCCAGGGCCCTGGACTCTACCCGCCTCGTGACGGCTGCCATGGAAGTCCGGACCCAGGGTATGGACATGACGGTGGACGATCCCCTCGCAGCCAAGCTGGACCTCGTCAGCTTCAATGAGTACCGGGGCTGGTATTCGGGTGGACTGAACGATATAGAAGGGGTCCATTTCCATATCGCCAATCAAAAGCCAGTGGTGATTTCGGAGTTCGGTGGAGAAGCCCTGGGAGGATTCCACGGGGATTCCACGACGCGCTGGACGGAGGAATACCAGGAAGCCTTGTATGTACATCAACTGCGTCTCCTGAGCACGCTGGAGGGCCTGAGGGGAATGACGCCATGGATATTGGTCGATTTTCGATCTCCAAGGAGGCAAAATTCCGTATATCAAAATGGCTGGAACCGGAAGGGATTGATTTCCTCGGACGGCCAGAAGAAAAAAGCCTTTTTTGTTGTAAGATCGTTTTATGACCATATCCATGATTGACCGCCCCATGTTCCGGACGCGCTATGGTCCGGTGGCCCTGATCGCAGGCGCTTCCGAGGGTTTAGGGGCCGCTTTTGCCCGAGCCCTTGCCGCGCGAGGGCTGGACCTGGTGCTGATCGCCCGCAGGGCGGAACCCCTGGCCAGGACGGCTGCTGAACTTTCCGCAACATATGGCGTCCGGGTACGCGAAGTCCCTTGTGATCTTGCCGATCCATTAGCGCGTCGTATTATTTTTGATGCTACGCGTGACCTTCACATCGGCTGCCTGGTCTACAATGCCGCCTATTCACACATCGGCCCTTTCGTGAGCGCAAACAGCGAAGAATATGACCGGATGACCTCGGTCAATGTGGCTATGCCTATGGCCTTGCTGCATCATTTTGGTCGCGGTATGCTGGAACGTCGAAGGGGCGGAGCCATTCTCATGTCTTCGCTCGCGGGCTTTCAGGGTTCGGGTTTTTTAGCAGCCTATGGCGCCACCAAGGCCTTCAACCGGGTACTTGCCGAAGGCCTGTGGTATGAATGGCGCGGCAAGGGCGTGGACATCCTGGCGTGTTGCGCCGGGGCCACCGCAACGCCGAATTATCTGTTGACCCGCCCGGCTAAGCCCCATTTCATGGCGCCCCGGCCTTCCGATCCTCACGCAGTAGCGGAGGATTGCCTCAAGCACCTGGGGAAAACGCCTTCATTTATAAGTGGCAATGGCAATAAGGCCGTTTCCTTTCTAATGCAGCGCCTGATGCCGAGGAAGAGCGCGATTACGATGATGGGGGGAGCGATGCGGTCGGCGTATAATTTTCAGGACTAAGGTTTTGGCGCCGCCGCCCGGCCTGCATTGCGGCGCCCGCCGCCGCGCCTCAATAGCCCCCGAACTCCTGGTCCCAGTAAGTCCCTGCGCTGGCGGCGCCCATCGAAGACCATGTACTATCCATAATATTCTGGCAATGATCCTCGCTCGCCATCCACGCCTGCATGACCGAGGCGAGGCTGGTATATCCTTCTGCGATATTTTCCCCGACATAATCTCCAGCGTATCCCGCCTGCATGGCCCTTTGAATGGGAGAAGACCCGTCGGGCGCGATGTGGCTGAAATAGTCGTTGTCGTACATGTCGGTGGCATGCGCCCCGGCAGCCCTGGCCAAGGTATCATTCCAGGACAACAAGGGGACAGGGGGCATGGTGTCGGTACCGCACACGCATCCCCTGGCCCTCCAGGCATTCACGCTGTCCAGCATGGCCGGGGCGTCGAGTGCTTGGCTTGCCGGACTTTTCCGACAGGCGACAATGGCCAGGGCGAGGAGGATTATCAAATGGCGGCGCAACATTTAACAAATGTACTACCTGTGTGCGCCGACCGGATCCACCATTTACATTTGGATGCCTAATCAGTATCAATCGGAGTCCACAACGGATGTATCGCGGCGATATTTTGGGGAAAATTGCTTGACTATGCAAAAATTACTCTTATGGGGTCTTTCTCTGGGTATCGCCATCCACCCCGCCTGTACCAAACATTCCTTGACGCCCAAGGTGGAAGCCAATTGGTCCAGCAGTGCAGCCTTCGCCAGTTGGTCAAATGGGGGCTACACCGTTTACAATGATGTATGGGGGAGCGGGGCCGGCCCCCAGACCATCTGGGCCAATTCCTACAGCAACTGGGGAGTATGGTCCGAACAACCCAACACGGGAGGCGTAAAATCCTTTCCGAACTCCACGAGGGTCGTGGATGTCGCGCTGAGTTCCCTGACCAGTTGTACCAGCAGCTTTAATGTAAGCCCTCCCGGTACGGGATCCTATGAAAGCACGTACGACATTTGGGATGAAAGCAATGCCTACGAGATCATGCTGTGGATGAACTGGACCGGGAGCGTAGGGCCCATTTCTTCCACCTATAATTCAAGCGGGCAACCCGTTGCTGTGGCCACCAACGTGTCGGTGGGCGGCCACACCTGGAATGTATACAAGGGGTCCAACGGTTCCAATGCCGTGTTTTCCTTCCTGTGCACCAGCCAGACCAATTCGGGGACGGTCGATGTCCGGGCCATCCTGAACTGGATCAAGGGGGAAGGATGGTTTGGGAGCATTTCCCTGGGGAAGGTGCAATTCGGTTTCGAGATTACGTCTTCGCCTTCGGGTGAAAACTTCACCTGCAACAGTTACTCGGTATCCTTTGCGGGTTAGTCCGCGCGGGGAGCCGGGGCGCCAAGGGCTAGTCCGCTTTCGGCGCCGTTTCTCCCGCAGTGAACAATGTCCATGGGTAGGCCTTCATATCGTGCAGATAGGAGGCCTCCCATTGGTATTCCGGGTGCGCAGTCAGGAAGGGCGCTGCCAGGAAGTCCTTTCCGGAAGGGTTCCCCATGTGTGCCCAGAATTGGAATTTCTTGGCCATGTCCGCCGTAGTGATTTTCCCCTGAACCGTGCCGCCGGGGTAATAAGGACCCCAGCTCCATTCGGGGCTTCCCTTAGGATCGGTATCGATACTACCTGCCAGCACGCAGCGGCTTGCTTCTTTGGTCCCTGACAGGGCATTCAGGTTGTCTCCCTCCATGACCCTTCCAATGGAGTCGTTGATCTTGCCTTTGTATTCGGTTGTCAGGGCTTCCCAGCGCCGGCGGCGGGCATTGGGGGAACTGGTGGTGTCATTGGGATTGAAGTTCGTTTCGTCCTTGATGACCGAGGAGTCGCTGGCGAAATTGGACCCGTAGTATACCCCATCGTGGGTCCTCCACACCTTTACGTGCTTCAGGCCGAGTTCGACGCGGGCAATCTCGTTTCCATTCATGTCACCCACCAGCCAGTCATTGGCATAGCCCCCGTTGTTGCCATCGGACATGATCCGGACAAAGTCGTCTATATTGTTGGCATACTGCTCGGCTTTGCGGGCCCGAACGAATTCGGCAACCTGGGTAGTATCGAAACCATTGAACTGGGTGATGGTGGTTTCGGTGATGAGGAGACCACCCCCGTTGATGACGAAATCGTCCCCACTGTGGATAAACCCGGGCATCATATCCATGAATATCCGGTTCCCCTTGGTGGGCACTATATCGGCAACTACGTTCCAGCGTTCCCCTTGCATATAATCGGTCCAGTTGTTATGACCGATGGCGATTTTTCCATCGGTCGTATAGCTGCCCGTGGCAACAAAACCGCTACAGTTTCCAGGAGCCTTATTCAGGGACGACCCCGGTTTGGCGAGGTTGGCCAGATAAGGAACATAATATTGGGAAAGTTCGATATTCCCATTCAGGGCAACCAGGTCATATACATCATAGCTCTTCCCTTTGGCCTTGAGGCCCTCGGCGATCCCGCCGAGCTCCTGTTGATATTCGGTATCGATCTTCGGCCAGAACATCGTTTTGGCTGCGTTGCGGTAAAAATCCCAATTCTTCCCCGATTCGTGGGTCAGGAAAAATGCCGTCGACTTAATATTATCTTCGATCTCATCGGCCAACAGGTAACCATGCTGGTACCCAATGTCCTGGGGGGAACCCTCGAGGTGTACGTAGATCCAACCGTTCTGGTCGAAACGATAAGCTTTGGACATCCCGTGATCGTTGGATTGGCAACCCAGGAAAAGGACGGGGAGGAGGAGCAGCAGAAAGGGGAGCAGTCTCATAATGCGTTAAAGGTTAAACCTCAATATACAACTTTCCATGATTCGACCCAAAGTCCACCACTGGTGGCGCCCGTGGGGCCGGCGCGTCGGGCGGCAAGAAAAATAGTCTATAGGAATGGTAGGGTAATTAAGAAAATAGTCGTAACCTTGTGTCATGAAGGAACGCCACTACAGAAGCGTCATCAAAGGAGCCACCTGGAGGGTATTCGCCACTATGGATACCATCCTCCTTTCCTGGATTTTCACGGGCCAGATTTCTTCGGCCCTCAAGATCGGCGCCGTGGAAGTCCTGACCAAGATCGTGTTGTTCTATGCGCACGAACGCATTTGGATGCGTTTCAACTGGTGGCGGACCCGGCAGGTCCTGCCCGACGGCACGGTCGTTTTCGTCGACAATCATTACCGCAGCGTTATCAAGGGAGCGAGCTATCGTTTTTTCGGCACCATCGATACGATGACCATTGCTTTCTTCGTCACCCATGATTATACCAAGGCTTTCAGTATCGGCATAACGGAAGTCTTTACCAAGATTTTCCTGTTCTATCTGCACGAACGCCTTTGGTACAGAATTCGTTTCGGAGTGATCCCCGAAACGGAAAACGCCCCGGTTGTCGTCCGCCAACAACCGGAAGCGGTCGTGGATGCTTCACTTTAATATTTCCAAATCATCTTTCGAAGGTAGGGCAGGGAAGGGCGCATGGGGCTCCTCCTGGTACCAGTACGCCACCGTGGCAATCCCATCCTGGAGGGGCAAATAGCGACCGTCGCTATGCCAGCCCAAATCCTGAATCGTCACCTTGAGGTCGCGATCGAAGCGGACGGGATCGGTGATATGCCAGCGATAAAGGCCAAATCGCTGCATGACATTGTAATGCCCATCGCCTTTGATGACCTGGGGCAGGCCGGTATAAGGTCCTGAGAATTCGGTGTAATCGGTCCGGTCGTCGGGAGTACCGGGCTGGTGGGTCGTAAAGTCATAGGAACCACAGAAATAATCTTCGGTCCCCGTTCCGCAAATCGTGGGGAATGGGGAGTCACCATCCATGAAGAATTTAATTTCCCCTTCCCCCCACCAGCCATTGCCGTGGGGTTCGTAGGCCATGTAGGTGCCGACGTACTGGCCCTTGCCACGGATACCGTCCACGATGACGTAGTCCTGCTTGAAGGGGACCGCGCTTACTTTACGGAATTGGGCATGGAAGTATCCGGCATCGGTGGGAACCTGAGTGAGAATATAGTCCACCTGGAAATACAGCACCATATTCTTGGTGTCCATATTCTCCATGGTAATCCTGCATTTTTTACGGAAGGGCATGGGCCAGTAACAATTGAAAGCGCTCCCGGGATTGACGACCACGGGCAGGGAATGGACCGGCGCGTATTGACCCCAACCCATGCAGAAGAAATCACCCACCGGCACTTCCACGGAAGGCGTAGTTTCGTCATCCCAATAGAAACGCAGGATGGTGTTCCTCCAGTTACCAGTGGGCGTCATCCATATATGCTGAATCGATCCGGGGCCATCGATCTCCGCGAGTGTAAAGGTGGTGCCTGCCTTGATCACGACGGAAGGGCTCATCTTCCAGCCTTGGCCCAATTCCCTGGCAGGCCCGGAGCCCGTGCCGGAGGTAGCTTTTCCCGCGCCACCTTTTTCCCCGGTAAAATTTTCGGGACTGATCGACCTGGTTCGGGCATCTGAAACACGGTAAAGGTTTCCCAGGTTCATATCGATTCCGTTAAAGGCGCCTTGCTGGGCATACGCACCTGAGCAAAGCAAGAGTGATGCAAGCGTTAGATAGCGTCTCATGTCTGTGATTGTAGCTGGAAGGTACTACCTTCCAAGGATGAAACAGTCAATCCTGATGTTTTGTCTGGTCCTGGTGCTGAAGGGTCAGGCCCAGGAGCTCGATTCGGGATGGGTCTTCCGGAAGGCCTCCGAGGTGTTCATGCCACCGGAGCAACTCTCACGGCCGACGACCCGCACGGAAGGCTGGTTACCCGCGGTAGTTCCGGGCACAGTCCTGACGAGCCTCGTAAAATTGGGGCTGGAGCCCGATCCATTTTACGGTATGAACAATAACCGCATTCCCGATATCTACACGGCCGGCAATGCGTTTTATACTTATTGGTTTGTAAAGGATTTTAAGAAAAGGGTCCATGGTCACGTGTTTCTGGAATTCAGGGGCGTGAATTATGGATTCGATGCTTATCTCAACGGGCATCGATTGACCGACAGCACCCATTTCGGTATGTTCCTTAGGGCGGAATACGATATCACGCCCTGGTTGTCGCCCGATGGACGGAACCGACTGGCGGTGATCGTCTATCCTCCCGACCCTCCGGGGAACCCGAATGGGGGCCAGGGCGGGGACGGGACGATCGCAAAAAATGTGACGCATCAATACGTGGCGGGCTGGGATTGGATCCAACCGATCCGGGACCGGAATACGGGCATTTGGGATAAGGTGAGTTTGCGCGAGACGGGGTCCGTAAAGATCGACCACCCGCATATCGTCACCCTGGTACCGAACATTCATCGAGCGATAATAAAGGTTACAGCAGAGTTGAGCAATCTGTCGGACAAGCCGCGGACGGGGGTATTGTCGTATCGGCTTGGCGGCAAATCGATATCAGCGCGTGTTGCGTTGGTTGCGCACAGCACCAGGCTGGTGGCGCTGCCGGACGATACAATCCATGAACCGCGCCTGTGGTGGCCAAACGGCTATGGAGCTCAAAACTTGTATCACATACACCTGCGCTTTCCACAAAATGATAGCGCCGAGGTGAGCTTCGGTATCCGCCAGATCGACGCCACCTGGAACGCGCATACGCGCAGCAGGCAGATATCGGTGAACGGAAGGAGGATATTCATCAAAGGCGGGAACTGGATCGTATCCGATGCGATGTTGAGGCTATCTGCCGCACGTTATGACGCGGAAGTCCGCTTTCATAGGGATATGCGCCTCAACTTGATCCGTATTTGGGGTGGCGCCCTGACGGAACGACCTGAGTTCTATGATGCCTGTGATAAGTATGGGTTGTTGGTCATGCAGGACTTTTGGAATTCGGGGGATTGTAACGGACGCTGGAAAGATCCCAGGAAGCTGGAGGATCAGGCCACGCGGAGACAGTATCCCGATGACCATGCCCTGTTCATCCGTTCGGTGGCGGACCAAATCCGGATGATCCGCAATCACCCCTCGCTGGCGTTTTGGTGCGGGGGAAACGAGATCACGCCTCCGCCCGACATCCTGCATGCCATGGAAGATTCTCTGTTGCCTGAGCTGGACGGGACGCGATGGTTCGCGGAATATTCCAACACGGACAGCATGTCCTATAATACCCTGGGGGGCAACGGAGATGGGCCTTATGGGCTACAGCCCCTGTCTGTCTTTTGGGAAAAGCGCACCTTCCCCTTCAATTCGGAAGTAGGATCGGTAGGCGTGGGAGACCTGGCTTCGCTGCAACTTTTTATACCCCCTGAAGACCTGGTGGTTCCGGGCAAGCCCCTGGATTCGGTATGGGCTTATCACAAGTATCTGCCATACGGAAAGGCAATCGAAGCACCCGACCTGGCAACCTTCACGCGCTGGGCGCAACTGATCAACTACGACCAATACCGGGGATTGATCGAAGGATTCAGCGCCCATGCCTGGGATTGGTATACGGGGGTCATCATCTGGAAAACGCAAAATCCCTGGACCGCCCTGAGAGGGCAGATGTATGACTATTACCTGGATCCCAACGCCTGCCTGTATGGACTTCGACAGGCAGGCGAAATGGTGCACGCTGCTTATAATCCGGTCGAGGGAAAGGTAATGTTGTTCAATCATTCTGAACTCGGCATTAGGGCCCGGGTCGGCGTGACCACCTATGATATGTCCGGACGGACAACCTACAGATTGAATCGAATCGTGGACCTGCAGGCAGACACCGTTACCGCAGGTCCGGAGATAAAAAGGGAAATAGATTCCCTGCGGGCGGATAAGGGGTTATTTGTAAAGTTGGAGATTAGAGGCTACAGCCGCAACCTGTATTGGCTCCCTGACAGCAGCGGTCAATATTCGGGGTTGCGAAAACTGGCTGAGGCCAGACCTCGGGTGAGCATTACCCGGATCGCCAAGGGAAAAGCCCGCGTCACCCTGACGGCGGCTGGCGCACCCGCTTTTTTCATCCGGCTTTCGGTAACGGAAGAAGGGAAACGCGTGTTACCCACCTTCTATACGGACAACTACCTAACCCTCATGCCGGGTGAAACCGAATCGGTGGAAATCGAATGGCCCGTTCAGCCGCGAAGGTTGCAATTGACGTTGGAGGGTTTCAACGTCCCCCTTAAAAGTCTGAATATGCCTCCGGTTTCAGGAAAGTAATATCCGCTTTGGATACGTTGTGCTGGTATTCGGGCAAGGCAACGAGGCGCTTCCATTCTGGATCATTCCCAAATGCTGCCCAGTGTTGATCGCGATCGGCCTTGCTGTTGAAGGTCGTCATGTACATGAGGTTGGGCATGTGGCTGCCCTCCAGGACATCGGCATAAAACACGGCGTTGAATCCAAGCCTTTGGAACAAGGCCACTTCCCCTCCTTCATTGAACATGCGGACCTTATTTTCATGATAGGTCCCGGTGGGACTTTCGTAGCTGCGCAATTCATAAACGCGGTCGGTCTTGGGAGCCTGGAGGTTGGGGACGGCAGGAGCGGGCATATCCTCAAAGGCGCGCATGAGTATGGACTCCATACGGATATAGGGTGCGTTGTCCCAGGTGGTCTCGATATCCATATCCTTCCATTGTTCCCTGGATTCGAAACTGGGAAAGGGCAGGAGTACGTAGATTCGACGGTCGGCCGTGTCCTCGGTGACGGGCGTAAATACGCCGACAGCCGGAATGCCGGCCCGGTGAAGGGCAGGCAGGTACGCCCGCTCCAGGAAGGCCGACATGGCCTGGACCTGGGCGGGCGTCTTGCAATGATAAATGTGCAACTCGTAGTAATAGCGGTTTTGGGGCGCAGCCAGAACCAGTGCGAGTAGGAGGCGCAGCATTACTTACCGGTATACGTAATCTTATAAATCGTTCCTCCCTGGTCATCCGTCACGAACAGGGAGCCATCGGGGCCCTGGGCGATTCCGCAAGGGCGGTGCTTGGCCGAGTTAGGGGTAGGAATGGGGTTTTCTCCGGCGAAATTGTCCGCGAAGACCACCGGGTCCGCGGTGGGTTTGTTGCCCGAAAAGGGAACGAACTGGACGTCATATCCCTTTTCTTCAGGCTGACGGTTCCAACTTCCATGGAAAACGATAAAGGCCCCATTCCGGTACTTGTCAGGGAATTGCTTGCCCGTATAGAACAACAAGCCGTTGGGGGCCAGGTGCCCGGGGAAGGCCACGACGGGGTCCTGGGCGTCGGGCTCGGCGGTCATTTTGCCGTCCCCACCGTATTCGGGGTTAAGGATTTTCTTGTGCTGGAACTGGTCCCAGTAAATATAGGGCCAACCGCAATTGGAGCCGTTGTGTAATTCATAAAGGCATTCGGCGGGAAGCTCGTTGCCTTGCTCCTGGGAATAAAGGTTGGGGTAATTTTCAAAAAATTGATCGCGTCCGTGCTGCATCACCCAAAGGGTATTGGTGGCGGTGTTCCAATCCAGGCCCACGACGTTTCTAAGGCCCGTTGCATATCGCGTCCCGTTTCCGTACGTCTGGTTGGACTGGTCGGCTTTGAATTGCCAGATGCCACCCGCTGAGTCCAGGATGGGGCAGGGCCTCCTACCGGGAGATCCGGCCACGCGGTCTTGCACCTGGCAGTCGTTGGAATAGGCGCCGATATTGGTATAGAGATTTCCTGCATCATCCAGGATGATCGACTTGGATGTATGCTCGTGACGGTCGAGAAGGCCCTGGACGATGGTTTCAGGGTGCTCCGGATCCACGACCTCATCCTTGTCATTGAGTTTGTAACGGTAAATGGCGACGTCGGAAGAGGCGTAGAGGTAACCGTTCTTCAGGGCGATGCCCGTTCCCCTGTAGTCACCAAAAGATGAGATGGTTTGGTAGGTGCCATCGCCCTTTTCCCTGAGGAACAGGATTCCTTTCCCATTCTGGAGCCGGTCGAGCTTGACATAAACGTCCCCTTCTTTAGTGACGACAATGTGACGGGGCGTGGATCGTCCCAATTCCGCAATGACGGTGGCGTGAAAGCCAGGGAGCAACTTCAGATCCGTATCCGCCGGAAGTGTGGAATCCGGTCTACACCTGGAGGAACTGGCGCCCAGTATAATAATAGCGGCAAGCAAGATTCCCCAGAACATTCGACCCATTTGGAAGGTTTTCATATGTTATTTCGTAATTTGATGAATGGTATAAATTTCTCCCAAAATAAGTGCTAATTGCACTACCCCGCGTACTCATTTTTCCGATAGTAATTTATTAAAACTTTAATGATGGCAGAAAGAAAATTGAATTCGACCAACTACCTCAACCAGTCCTACCTGGAAGAGAAGTGCGAGTTGAACGAGCTGTTGTATCTCGTCAGCAAGCGGTGGCTGTGCGAAACGCTGTTCAGCATTGAAGAAGGACATGCCCGTTTCACGGCCATCAAAGAGGACCTGCAGTTCATCAGCGATCACATCCTCTCCGACAGGTTGCGCCAATTGGAAAAATATGCCCTTGTTCATCGTACCGTGGTCGATGGCGTCCCCCCCAGGGTGGAATATACCATTTCGGAGAAGGGTACCGAGCTGTCGGAATTGCTGGGTCAACTGTGCACCTTCGCCCAAACGCTCCCATTGACTCATTCTTGTAGCTCGTCTATGTAAAAGGGCATCCCGGCCGGGAAATCATTACATTTGCCGGTATGCATAGCATCAAATGCTTGATCCTGGCTAAGGAATTGCCCGATTGGACCAATCTGGAGGAGCACCTTAACGATATTCCGGGCGCCATCCTGGAACACAGGGCCAACCAGTTGGAAACCGTATTGGAGGGATCCCTGGCGGGTATAGATTTGATCTTTTGCGAATTTGGCTTCGTGGAGCCCCTGACGACCTACTCTTACATCTACAACGTAAAGGTCCCGCCGGTCATTTGCCTCTTGACGGAACACGACAGGGCCGAAGAGCTGGGCGTGAACCGGGTATTCGGATTCCTGACCAAAACGGCGCCTCCCGAACAGGTGGTCGAAACCATCCGGCAGGCCGTGCGTAATAAATACAGCCCCCGGGAGGGAGGATATGCCCGCTGGAAAAGGGATGGGTTCATTTTTATCAATTCGGAATACAAGATCATCCGCTTGAAATTCGAGGATATTCAGTTCTGCGAAGGGATGAAGGACTATACTCAAATCTACATGGTTGCCAAGATCCAACCCGTCATCACGCTCCAAAACCTCAAGACGTTCTCCTCCAAGTTGCCCGATGACGTGTTCGTCCGCGTTCACCGGTCTTTCGTGGTGTCATTGCACCATATCGATTCGATATCCCGAAACGAGATCTCTATAGGCAAAAAAATCATTCCGATAGGCAATAGCTATCGGAATGATTTTTTCCATATTGTAGAGAGTAACTCTTAGAGTTTCACACCTGCATTCTTCATATCCATGTAGGATACATGGGGTGGGAATTTCCCCGATTTGAGCTGGTTGACCATGAGATGCCCCACGGTGAGGGCGTCGTCCTTAGTCGCAAATGGCTTGTGCCCCGGTAAACCCGGTATCCAAATCTGGTGTATGTGCAATCCCTTGGCAGTTTCTCCATTATTTGCGAGAATATCGAACCCCCAACCGCCTGGTACTTCGTAGGTTTTAATATCCACCCACACCATACCTGGCTGTTGTTTACCATGAGGATGCCTCGTAAGGGGCCCCGCTCCCAGGTAGTACCAGGCAACAAGGCCGAGGGCTGTAAGGGGCAAAACGCCCATCAAAAGTTTTCCTTTTGCCGAAATCATGACTATTGAGAATAATAATCGTCAGGGTTCAAGGGAAGATCGGGATAGAATTGGGTCCAGTCGCTGAAGAACTGGCCACCGGAACCAGCAGCTACGCTGCTGCCACCCAATCCCAGGAAGCCTCTCCCATTCAGGGTCAGGGCAACAGCGCCTACACGTGCGGTACCGGGGAAGTTGTTCTTCTGTGCCCACAGGTCGTAGGTGAAGTCATATTCCCAGCAATCGGCAAGATTTCCGTTGTAGGAGCCGAGGGCTACATAGGCCTTCGGAATGTTGGCGTTGTTCTGAACCCAAGCAACGGCATTGGTACGGATGATCCGGTAACCTGCATCGTAGCTTTGGTCTACTACGCCTGAAATCCTGCGCAGGGAGTCGTCCCATTTGTTGGAGGACTTGGCCGGGTTGTACCTCCAGAAGTCGGTGAGGGCAATCCCGTTATCTCCAAGGCCGGTGATGACGTATGCCTTGTTGTTGTAAACGAAGGTAACGGCGCCATAACGTTTTGGACCGGGATAGGTATTGTTGTTATTGGGGTCCCATATGCCTTCGCTTTCGTTCCATTCATAATAGTCCTTCCATACGAACTGTCCGTCGAAGCCACCCAGGACACCACCGATATTGTAAGGCGCGCCAATCCCGAAAGCGGTGGCCTCCTTGCGGCCAGGGCTGGTTTGCGGGATGGGAGGGCTGGGGATCGTGGACCAGCCTGTCGCGCTGCTAAATCTGTAAAAGTCGTTCAGGTAGTATTCCAGGGTCCCGCCAATGGTCAGGCCCATACCGTTCCATCCCTGCCCGACGTATCCGTAGTTGCTGGTAGCGAAGGCCACGGCCAGGGAGCGGGGAGGTCCAGGCATGGTATCGACTGCGGTCCAGGTATTGCCCACGGGATCGTATGCCCAAAAGTCGTCATAATAATTGATCCCGTCGAACCCGGTACCCACATAACCCGTATCATTTAAGCTAAAGGCCACTGCACCGATCCGGTTCTGGCCACTGAAGACAGACATCGTGACCCAGTCACCGTTGTTGTTATTGGTGGTTGAGCCACAGGAAAATAAACCGACAGACAACGTCACAATAAACAGTAGTCTTTGCACTTTCATTATATGCTTCTTTTTGAATTTGAGGCTAAACTATTTTGAATTACGGCGCTAAAATAGTTAAAATGGAATTACGCCTATTATTTATAGACCAATTTAATATTTACATATACTATTTTGAACCACGAAAGCATATTGCAGGAAACTGCTTACCTTGCACCTTCAAACGATAGGATCACGTCTATGATCATCCCCGGTTGATAGATGAATTGTTGAGATTTGTATATGAGAATAGACATTTGATCCATACTAACAAAATACTAACAGTAATGCCGATAATATTGCAGACGAAATTTCTTGCATTCATGGGCAATAGGGTTATGAGAAATGGGCTGCTGTGGCTGGTTTTAGGAGGAATCCCGATCATGTGGAGCCTCAGTGGCTGTGTAAAAGCGAACATCATTTACGGCCAGGACCAAATCAACAACGGGTTGACCAACATCATTATGGTGGATTCCATAACACCGGTGATGTCCACCCTTTTCGTGGATAGTCTTCCCACTTCCGCCAAGGGTGTGGCTTTCATAGGTGGCTACCAGGATCAGTATTTCGGACCGGTGTCACCTCGTTCTTACTTCCAGTTTTCCCCTCCACCCGCCACCACCATCGATCCATTGGCGGTTTTCGATTCGGCCACCCTTTACCTGGTCCCTACGGGCCATTACTATTATGGAGATACCACCCAATGGGTGGACGTATACGCAAGCAGGATCCAGTATCAAATGCAGTTTCCCGTTACGCAGGCTCAATTTTACAACAACGACAGCTTCCCCGTGGATCCGACACCCGTGGGGCATGCGCACGTATTGTTGAGACCCAATTTTCAGGATACGGTGTACATGCCGCTCGATACAGCCCTGGGAAGCGATTTCTTCAATAAGGTCCGGGAGGGAAATATCAATTTAACGAATGCGGCCCAATTCCTGGGTTATTTCCCGGGTCTGCAAATCAGTGCGGGGAACGGAACTTCGCCGGAAGTCCTCTATGCGATCAAAGATACCGTCCTGATCAAGGTCTGGTACCATACACCGGACGGTCAGCGCAGCATCCAGGCCCTGCAATTCAGGTACAACAATAAGGCCTACCAGTTCAACGAAATACGCAATACGCCCCAGCCTCCCCTTACGGCCTTCAAGCGGCAATACGAGTCGACGGTACAACAGATCTATTCCACGGATCCCTCCTTCAATCACATGGCGTATATGTCCCCCCTGCTGGGCTATACGGCCAAGATCCAATTCCCCTACCTGCGACAGGTATACCAGGCGGATTCCAACTTTAGGAACGTACTGAAAGCCACGCTGATCATACATCCTGTGTTCCAAAGCTTTTCCCAGCAGTACCTCCTGCCTCCTTCCCTCACGGTAGCGGCCACCGATTACACGAACCAGGAAGGCACCTCCGTGGCGACGGGAATACTTACCTTGGATTATGGGGGAACGGATACCCAGTATTCCTTCGATATTACTTCCTTCATACAGGCGGAGATCCAGGATCCCACGGTGGATTATTACCAAAGGGGACTCATGGTCGTCCCTCCCTCGGGGAATTATTATAACACGTTCAACCGGCTGGTCATGGGGGACAGGTCTTTCGTAGGGCCGGGCACGGCTCCGGGATATTGGCAAACGGAATTGATCATATATTACGTATCCGTCATTAACACACTATAGCAGGGAAACCGCCCCATCCAAATATGCATGTAAGAATCTATTCCACGCTGCTGCTCCTGGGTCTTGCCGTCGTTTCACGGGCGCAAAATACGGCCTCGCCTTATTCCATATATGGGATCGGCACCATCGAGACCAGCGCATTCAACCGCACAAGCGGCCTGGGGAGCACGGGGATCGCATACCGCAGTGAAAACAACCTCATTCAGAACAACCCGGCTTCCTATACCGACCTGATTCAGCAGATGTTTCACGTCGAGGCATCGGCCAGGTGGCAGTTTTCCAACTATACAGGCGCCATATTTTCCAACAACGCCTCCACGAATTCGGGCACGACCGGCTCCAGCCAGGTTTCCAACGACTTTACCATCACGAGGATTTCCTTTGGGACCAAAGTGACCAAATGGTGGGGCTGGAGTGCGGGTATTATGCCCTATACACGCGTCAACTATAATTTCAATTCTACTGAAACACTCGGAAGCGGGATTCCCGCGAGCGTTACATATACCGGATCGGGTGGTATCAACAGGGCATACTGGGGCAATGGGTTTGCCCTGGGAAAGCATTTTTCGCTTGGGTTTACCGGTTCCTTCCTGTTCGGCCCCCTGCAATACGAGGATGTGACGGTGGCCTCTTCCGCCAACGCCGATGTGACCAGCGATCGCAACCTCTACCTGCGCAATGTGAATTTCGACTTCGGGGGTCAATTCTATACGCAGTTCGGACATAACAAACAATGGGGCCTGACGCTGGGAGCTACCTATACACCGCAGCAAAGGTTGTATGCCGAGGACAGTCTAACGGTCCTCACCAGCGCAACCAATGTCATCAACAGCGCCCTGTTGGACCGGAACTTCCTGACCATTCCGCAAGGGTATGGGGGAGGGTTTGCCATTTCCAAGGCCAGCACCATGAAAAAGATCACGTTCACGGCTGAAGCCAGGCGCGTGCTGTGGAATTCGGTGGGGCTTTCGGGTACGGGGTATAGCCTCAACAACAGCGACCGCTATTCCGCGGGCCTGGAGGTCGCCAAGAACGCAAATATATTCAACACATCGGTTGAGCATGTCTATTACCAGTTCGGGGGCTATTACCAGAAGACCTATCTGACCCTGGATGGTTCGCCCGTGCTGGAATGGGGAGGGACCCTTGGGATGGGCATCAATCCCCTCCGGTATTCGCAATGGGGATACGTGATTTCCCTGGAAGCCGGACAGACCAGCAATTACCAGGCAGGCGCTATCAGGGAAAACTACTTTCGCCTCAATTTGACCATTCACTATTGGGACAGGTGGTTTACGCGTGGGCGTAAGATCCTGTAATTTCCCTATCTTCGGTGGTAACCTACACCGAAGCGTTCTATGCTCAGAGATTTTTGTCTTTGCCTGCTGTTGGTGGCCGGGTGCCTGCAGTGTATTGGTCAGGATACGGCAGCACTCGACCTGGGATCCTGCCTTCGCTATGCAGCCCGGCATCAGCCGGGTCTCAGGGCCTCCCTGGTCAATCAGCAGATTACCGACTACCAGGTTCGGGGAGCCCTCTCCGATTGGTATCCCCAATTGAACGGAACAGCCAATATCCAGCACAATATTCAATTGCCCGTAGGATTTTTTCCTGCGGCGCTCGTTACCCCCGGAGGTACGGGAGAGGTAGCCCTGGCTTCAGGAGTGAGCAATACTTCCGCGATCGGAATAGGGGCGACCCAAACGCTCTACGACAGGGACGTCATGCTGGCGGCAAAGACGGCGAAGAACTACCGGCGCTACGCCGCCGAGTCCGTGGATAGCGCCCGCATCGACCTGGTGGTGGATGTCAGCAAGGCCTACTATGACGTCTATACGAGCGAGCTCCAGGTAGGCATTCTCCTGGAGGACATCCGGCGGCTGGAGCGAAGCCTTAAGGATACCTATAACCAATACCAGGCTGGGGTGGTGGATAAGACGGATTACAAACAAGCCACGATCCAGTTGAATACCGCCAAAGTACTATACAAGCAGGCCCAGGAAGCCATCCCGGCCAAGTATGCCTATCTGAAACAACTCATCGGATTCCCCGTGGACAGCAGCCTCAGGTTGCACGCGGATTCCACTGCCATGGTCTCTGAGGCCTTGATGGACACGTCACTCGCCCTGGACTACACAAAAAGAATTGAAATTCAATCCCTGCAAACCGTTCGCCAGCTTCAGATAGCACAGTACGATTATCAACGGCTGGGATGGTTACCCTCCCTGTCTTTCTATTACGACTATGCGCTGACTTACGGGAACACCGAGTTCGGAAAGTTGTACAGCCAGAACTATCCGAATTCTTACCTGGGTCTGACCCTGGGGATCCCTATTTTTCAGGGATTCAAGCGGATTTATGCCATGCGATCAGCCAAACTGGGCATTGCCCTGGTGGATTTGCGCCTCGAGGATACGCGTCGCGTCATCAATACCCAATATTCCCAGGCCATGGCTGCCTACCGGGGAGATTTGGAAAGCTGGCAGGTGTCGCAGGAAAACATCAGCCTCTCCAAGGAGGTATATTCGACCGTTACCCTCCAATACCGGGAGGGCATCAAGACCTACCTGGACGTGATTACCGCGGAATCGAATCTGAGGACATCCGAGATCACGGGCCTGAACGCCCTTTTTGCCCTGTTGAGCGATAAGATGGATGTGCTGAAGGCCACGGGAACGGTCAATACGAACATCGATTAAATGAATGCACGATGATGATACGCTTACAGTTTGCCCTGCTTTTACTGTGCTGCTGTGCCTGCGGGCATCAGAGCAATACGGCACCTCCGTTGCCTCCCGTGCTCATCAACACAGACACTGTAAAGGAGCAAAGTGTTACTTTTTCCGTCCTTTATCCGGGTAAGGTCGTGCCCCTCAAACAGGTCGACATTCACTCCAATGTGCAGGGATACGTCACTGGAATTAATTTCAAAGACGGGCAGCATGTGCGTGAGGGACAATTGTTGTACGAGATCGATAAGCGGAAATATCAGGCTGTCTATGACCAGGCGGTTGCGGGCCTGCATACCGCAGAGGCCCTTCTGCTCAAGGACCAGCAGGACGTGGACCGTTATACCCGGTTGTATCAGCAGGATGCCGTGGCAAAGCAAAAGCTGGACTATGCCGTGAGCGCTCAAAAGAGTGACGAGGCCCAGGTAGAATCGGCCAAGGCCGCCATGGCCAGCGCCTCGACGGACCTGAAGTATGCAGTCATCACCGCGCCCTTCAACGGGACGATCGGAATCTCCCAGGTTCGCCTGGGAACGGTCGTGGATGCCGGTTCGACGACCCTCAATACCATTTCGAGCGACGATCCCATGGCGGTCGACTTCGCCCTGGATGAAAAGGCACTCCCTGCTTTCGAGAGGACCCTGCAAAAATTTGGGAAGTTGGATTCCCTTTTCACCCTTTACCTCCCCGATCAAAGCAAATACCCAGCCTTCGGTACCTATTTCACCAAGGACAGGTCGGTGGACCCGCAAACCGGTACGATAACGGTCAGGATCACCTGCCCTAACGTCCCCTCTGTACCCCTGGTGGCGGGCTTGAGCGTAAATGTCCGTGTCCTGAATCCGGGCGAAGGAGGAACGCATTTGGTTATCCCCATGATAGCCGCCGTGGAACAGATGAGCGAATATTTCGTGTTCGTGGTGCAGGACTCTACCGTTCGCCAGCAGCGTATCAAGCTGGGGGGACGTTCGGGGGGCACGGTAGTCGTACTGGATGGGCTCAAGGCCGGGGATGTGATCGCCCGGGATGGCGTGCAGAAACTACATGATAAGAGCGTGGTGAAATTGAATAAGTCATGATCGCCGATACATTTATACGACGCCCCGTCACGGCCATCGTGATTTCCATTGTGATCATACTGGTGGGACTCCTGGCGATGTCGTCGCTGCCCATCAGCCAATACCCCGATATTTCCCCTCCCGTGGTATCCGTTACGGCCACCTATACGGGAGCGGACGCCCAGACGATTGAACAAACCGTAGCCACTCCTATCGAAATCCAGGTCAACGGGGTACCGGGCATGGACTACATTCAAACCGCCAACACGAGCTCGGGCGTCATGAACATGTCCGTGAATTTTAAAATCGGAACGGACGTTGACATAGCTGCCCTGGATGTACAGAACCGGGCTGCCATCGCGGCACCCCAACTGCCCCAGGAAGTAAGCCGGCTTGGCGTGATCGTGCGCAAAAGGAGCCCCACTATCCTGCTCCTCGTGGCCCTGTTCTCTCCCAAGGGGTCGCACAGCATTCCCTTTATGGACAACTACGCCAACATTTATATCCGGGATGCCCTCCTCAGGGTGCCCGGTGTGGGGGATGTCATATCCAGGGCCGACGACTTCAGCATGCGCGTTTGGATGAAACCCGATAAGATGGCCCAATATGGCCTGACCGCAGGGGATATTACCAATGCCCTGCAGGGGCAAAACCTGCAGGTGGCCGCAGGTGCCGTGGGCGCACCGCCTCAGCCGGGGTCCCAACCCTTCGAATACAACGTATACGTCAACGGCCGGCTCAACCAGGTATCGGATTTCGAAAACATCGTGGTTAAAACGATGCCCCAGACCAATTCCCTGATTTACCTGAAAGACGTGGCAAGGGTTGATTTGGGGAAGTTCGCCTATGCCAGCAATTCCTTCGTGGATGGACGCCCCGCTTCTTACCTGTTGGTCTACCAGACACCGTCCAGCAATGCCATCCAGGTGGCCAGTGGGATTTATGCCACCATGGCGGATCTCAAAAAGTCTTTCCCGTATGATATCGATTACGTCGTTCCATTTGAATCCATATCCGTAGTCAAGGTCTCCATAGGTGAGGTAGAAACGACCCTGTTGGAAGCGCTCGGCCTGGTGGTCCTCGTGGTGTTCCTCTTCCTGCAAAACTGGAGAGCTACCCTGATCCCTGTCCTGGCCATACCTGTGTCGATCATCGGAACTTTTGCATTTTTCATACCCCTGGGTTTTTCGATCAATACCCTTACTTTATTTGGCTTCGTATTGGCTATCGGGATCGTCGTGGATGACGCCATCGTGGTGGTGGAAGCCGTCCAGCATTACATGGATGAAGAGCACCTAAGTGCCAAGGAGGCCACCATTCACGCTATGAAGGATATCTCGGGCCCGGTCGTGGCGATCGCCCTTATCCTGGCGGCGGTATTCGTACCCGTCGGGTTCACCCCGGGCATCGTGGGCCGGATGTACCAACAGTTCGCCATTACCATCGCGGTTTCGGTCATCATTTCGGCCTTCGTGGCGTTATCCCTTACGCCCGCGCTGTGCACGCTTATGCTCAAGCCCATGCACATCGCCAAAGACTCCACAGGGATCAACAAGGCTTTTTACTGGTTCAACACGGGTTTCGCAAAATTTACCCACCGGTACACGGAGATGGTCCGCCGATGCATCCGGGTTGCCGGGCTCATGGTGGTCCTGCTGGTTGGCCTGTTCGTCATCACCTATTTCCTTTTCCGGCAAAAACCCACGGGATTTATTCCCCAGGAGGACGAAGGCCGCGTATACATCACCTTTGAATTGCAGGAAGCAACCTCGACCGTCCGAAGCCTGCAAACCTTGTTCAAGCTGGAGAAAATTCTGGCGGACGACACCCTGGCCGTGGCGCACTACGCCGCCCTGGGGGGATTCAACGTGCTCACGGGCGCAGCCAAATCGAACAGCGGGACGATTTTCTGCCAGCTTAAGCCCTGGGATCAACGGAAACCAAAGGAGCTACACATGCTCGGTGTCGTTGCGGACTTGCAAAGGAAGTTCAATCAGGTGGCCAAAGAGGCCAACGTGGTGGTGATCGGTCCACCGGCCATCCCCGGTCTGGGCGCATCGGCCGGTTTCACCTTCATGCTCGAGCAAAAATCGGGAAGCGGGGATATCCAGGAATTCGCAAGGGTGCTACAGTCTTTCCTGGGGGCCATTAACAAGCGGCCCGAAATTGCCCGGGCCTTTTCTTTCTTTACCGCCCGCACGCCCGGTTATCAGGTCACGGTCAACCGTCAGAAATGCGAACAACTCGGGGTAGCCGTCCCGGATGTATTCACGGCGCTCCAAACCTTCCTGGGCAGCCAATACGTAAACGACCTTACACTCTACGGCAGGACTTTCCACGTGGTGGCGCAAGCCGATACTTTGTACCGGGACGACCTGTCTGAATTGGGTAAGTATTACGTCCGGAACGGCCAGGGTGGAATGGTCCCTTTGAGCACCGTGCTGACCAGTAAAGTGATCGAAAGCGCACCCCTCATCACCCACTTCAACCTGTTCCGATGCGCGGAGATCGACGGAACGGCCAAGGAAGGATTCAGCAGCGGGCAAGCGATCGACGCCCTAAAGGAAGTTGCGGACTCCGTTCTTCCTACAGGTTATGGGTACGAATTCTCGGGACTGAGCCGCCAGGAGGTGACCCAGGGTTCCAGCGGGGCGTACATCTTCGCCATATCGATCATCTTCGTCTTTCTATTCCTGGCGGCCCTGTATGAGAGCTGGTCGGTACCCTTTTCGGTGCTCATGGCCGTTCCAATCGGGGCTTTCGGGGCCATCGTCGCCCTTATTTTCACCCCCCTGTCCAACAGCGTCTATGCCCAGATCGGACTAGTGACGCTGATCGGGCTGGCGGCCAAGAATGCCATTCTGATCGTGGAATTCGCCAAAGAGCGTGTGGATAGCGGGATGGACCTGATCCCCGCTACCCTGGACGCCGTAAGAGTACGGCTCCGGCCTATCCTCATGACCTCCCTGGCTTTTATCCTGGGTGTCATGCCTTTGGTGTTGGCCGAAGGTGCCGGGGCCGAGTCGCGGAAAACAATAGGTGTTACGGTGCTGGGGGGTATGCTGGCGGCTACCGGGCTGGCGGTCATTTTTGTGCCGGTGTTGTTTACGGTGATTATGAGCCTGGCGTACCGGAAGGAATTTGCCCGCCGTAAAGCCGCCAAAGCCACCTAATTACCTTACCTTTATCCCCCATTTTACAGATTTAAGGAGGAACATGGCTAATACGCAAAATCGACAATTCCTGGAATTTGAGAAGCCGATTAAAGAACTGTACGACCAGATTGCCCAGTTGAAGCATATGGCCGAAAAGAACCCTAAAGTAGATTACAAGGCCTCCCTGGAGCAATTGGAGGAGCAAATACTGGAAAAAAGAAAGGAAATCACGCAACACCTGACGAGTTGGCAAAGGGTTCAGTTGAGTCGGCACCCCGATCGCCCTTACACGGCAGCCTATATCAAAAGGATGACCACCCATTTCATAGAGCTCCATGGGGATCGTAATGTTAGGGATGACAAGGCCATCGTTGGGGGATTCGGAATGCTTGAGGGGGAAACCGTGATGTTCATCGGGCATCAGAAGGGCATCAATACCAAGATGCGCCAACTGAGGAATTTCGGGATGGCTAACCCCGAAGGGTATCGCAAAGCCCTTCGCCTGATGAAGCTGGCCGAGAAATTCAACAAACCCGTGGTCACCCTCATCGACACCCCCGGCGCTTATCCGGGACCGGAAGCCGAGGAAAGGGGACAGGGGGAGGCCATCGCCCGGAACATCGCCGAGATGATGCGCTTGAAGGTTCCCGTGATTGCGGTGATCATCGGGGAAGGCGCCAGCGGGGGAGCCTTGGGAATTGGCGTGGGAGACCGGGTTCTGATGATGGAAAATACGTGGTACACGGTTATTTCTCCCGAAAACTGCAGCTCCATTCTCTGGAGGAGTTGGGAACAAAAGGAGAAGGCCGCTGAAGAGCTGAAACTGACCTCGGGAGATATGAGCCGTTTTGGGCTGGTGGACGGGGTGATCCCTGAGCCTGTCGGAGGGGCCCACTGGGATTATGACGAGGCCGCGGCCAACCTCAAAAAGACCCTCCTGACAGCCCTGGAAGAACTCCGGCAGCTCACCCCCGAAGAACGCGTCGAACAGCGGATCAATAAGTTCAGCCAAATGGGCTTTTACGAAGAATTAGGATGATGCTTAAAAAGATACTTCGTGGGACGGGGGTGGCCTTGGTCACACCCTTTACGCCCGATTTCCAGGTAGACTATGGCGCCCTGGACCGGCTGATCGATTTCGTATTGGCGGGTCGGGTTGAATACCTGGTATCCCTGGGCACGACGGGCGAGTCGGTGGTACTGAGCCGGGATGAAAAGGAAAAGGTGCTGGCCGCCACGCTGAGAAAGGTGAATGGACGGGTGCCCATCGTAGTAGGGATCGGGGGCAACAATACCGCCGAGGTCATCAGGGAATTGGAAACGTTTCCCCTGGAGGGAATCGTTGCCGTTCTCAGCAGTAGTCCGAGCTACAGCAAGCCCTCGCAGGAAGGCATTTTCCAACACTACAAAGCCCTGGCAGCGGCTTCTTCCAAGCCCATCGTCCTTTATAATGTGCCCGGGCGTACCTCTTCCAACATCACGGCTGAAACCACCCTGCGCCTGGCAAAGGAGGTCGATGGAATTGCGGGCATCAAGGAGGCTTCGGGGAATATTGTTCAGTGTATGCACGTCCTGGCTAGGTGCCCTGATGACTTTCTGGTCACCAGCGGGGACGATCATCTGGCTTTGCCCTTGATCGCTTGCGGGATGGATGGGGTGATCAGCGTTGCCGCCAATTGCTTTCCCGGCGATTTTTCAACGCTCATCCGGGCGGCGCTATCAGGCGACTTCGCGGGCGCTCAGTCCTTGCAATTCAAGCTGTTAGAGGGGTTGGATCTGCTGTTTGTCGAAAACAACCCCGCAGGCGCCAAGGCCTTTTTGGCAGAATACAAAGTTATCATGAACGTCCTCCGCCTGCCCCTGGTTCCCCTCAGCGAGCCCCTTCACAAGCAGGTAAAAGCATTCATAGCCAAAATTTCATAGCGCGGAAAGTAACCTCGTCGGGCGGAAAAGCGTATTATTCTGAAAAATTCCCCTTATGCGTAAATCGTTCTTCCTTTTCCTTCTCCTGGTACTTGCCTGTTCCATCGTCCGGGCCCAATTTGCCATCAAGATCATCATCGACGGCCTCCCCGCCAAACACCAAAGCGACAACCTGTTTGTCACGGGGGATTACAATCAATGGAATCCTAACGATCCGAACTCGGAATTCGTCAAAGACGCCTCGGGGAAATTTATTTTCTCGACGGACAATGTGCCCGCCAATACCTACGAAATCAAGATCACGAGGGGTTCTACGGCTACCATAGAATGCGCTGCCGACGGGAAACCCATTGACAACCGGAAGGTGACGATCAGCAGCGATACGACCTTTCACATCACCGTTGCGGGATGGACCGACGATTTCGCGAAACAAGCCGTCGGTACCGTCGGGAGTCCCGCGCCGGTTGCGGCGTCCAGCGCTTACTTGAATAGGAAGGTGCAACCTTCCTCCGCGAGATAGGTCTCGGGGAAAACGCTCCTGGCCTCCTCCAGGAAAGGTTCCAGGTCTGCGTATTTGCTGCTGAAATGGCCGATGAGCAAATGCTTTGCCCCTGCCTGAAGGGCTATGGAAGCGGCTTGCCTCGTGGTGCTGTGGAAACGGGCTTCGGCTTGAGGCCTCAGGTCGTCCAGGTAAGTTGTTTCGTGGTACATCCAATCGACACCCCTAACATGGTCGATCATGCGCTCGTCATATTTGGTGTCGGCGCAAAAGGCATATGTTTTGCCCACCGTGTCGCCGGCCTCTCGTTCGGACCGGGTGGGCTTTATTTCGGAGAAGTGGAATCCCCAACAGGCGATCCGATGGTTGGTCTTGAAACAATTGATCACTATATTCTTGTCTTCTGCCACGAATCCCTGGTCTGGCAGGGGATGGAAATTGAGTTCGAACGGCAGGTGCGTATCTGCCTCTCTTAGTTGCAGTTGCAAGATTTCCCACAATGGTTCCGGACCATGAATGTGGAGGGGTTGTATTCTTCCCAGGAGTCCCATGCTGTTGATCAGCCCGATCAGCCCGAAATAGTGGTCTCCATGCAGGTGCGAGATGAAGATGCGGTGGATTTTCGAGCGCCTGATCTTATAGTGGATAATTTGTATTTGAGTCCCTTCCCCACAATCGATAAGGTACAAATGGTCTCTAACCGTCAGGACCTGAGCCGTGGGATGCCTGTCGAACGCAGGAACAGCAGAATTATTGCCGAGGATGGTCACTCCTAACATTTCAGTCATTCTTCCGTTTCGTTTCCGAATATTTCGCGCTCTATTTCTTCCATTTGAACAATATCCCAGGCTTCACTCTCGGAAGGTGTAATGTTCAGCAAATCCAGATAGCCCTTGGATTCCAGCACTTTCCTGACACCCGGCTGAACGCAGCAAAAGACCAGGGAAGCATGGCCTGAATGAAATTCCTGCTGCAGGTCTGCAATACAGTCAGCAACGGGGTCTTCTATGGATTCTACGTGAATCGCGTTAAACACTACGTTTTTAACGTCTTTTTCGAGGATACCATGCATCAAATTTCGTATCTTTTCTGTCAAATTAGCAGGGATATTCGTTTCGACAGGCGTTATAACATGGAATTTCTCTTTGGTATCAATTTTGACCTTCATATTTTCCATAGTGCTAATAAACTACTTATTAACAGAATGTGCGGAAGAACCGCGAAACCTTAGTCAAAAATATTTGTTATTATTGTAAAGACACGAAAATCAAACCTATTAAAATGGACCATAATTTTTCAGCGCAGGTAAAAGAGATCATCTCATTTAGCAGGGAGGAGGCTTTGCGGCTGGGAAACGATTTCATCGGTACCGAACACCTGGTATTAGGGCTCATCCGGGAAGGCGATAATACGGCTGTCAAAATATTGAAGACCCTCAACGTCGACCTCTATGAACTTCGCAAAGAAATCGAACTCGCTGTAAAGGATAAAACGGGCAAGAACATTGCCAATATCAACAGCTTGCCCCTGACAAAACAAGCGGAAAAGGTCATTCGCGTGACCGTACTCGAAGCCAAGGCGCTCAAGAGCCCCCAGGTGGAAACGGAGCACCTCATGCTTTCCATCCTGAAGAACCGCGAAAACATTGCAACCCAAATCCTGAACCAGTTCGACGTGGATTACGACGTATTCCGCAATGAACTGGGCATGGTGCAGTCTTCTACCAACCCCCGTTCCGAATACGCGGACGATCCCGCGGAAGAAGAATTCGAGGATGAAAAATCCAGGTATGCCGGTCAAAGGGCCAAAGCCGCGGGTAACGCCAAAAGCAAGACCCCGGTCCTGGACAATTTCGGCAGGGACATTACGCGGCTTGCGGAAACGGGCTCGCTGGATCCCATCGTAGGCAGGGAAGAAGAGATCGAAAGGGTTTCGCAGATCCTGTCCAGGCGGAAGAAAAATAACCCCATCCTGATCGGTGAACCAGGCGTTGGCAAGACGGCCATCGTGGAAGGCCTCGCCCTGAGGATCGTGCAAAGGAAGGTCAGCCGGGTCCTCTTCGACAAGAGGGTCATTTCGCTCGACCTTGCCGCCCTCGTGGCCGGAACCAAGTACCGCGGCCAGTTCGAAGAACGCATGAAAGCGATCATGAACGAACTGGAAAAGAACCGGGACGTCATCCTTTTCATCGATGAAATACACACCATTGTAGGCGCCGGCGGAGCCAGCGGCTCACTGGATGCTTCCAACATCTTCAAGCCGGCCCTGGCAAGGGGGGAACTCCAATGCATCGGCGCCAGTACCCTGGATGAATACAGGATGTATATCGAAAAGGATGGAGCTTTGGATCGCCGTTTCCAGAAAGTAATGGTCGATCCCCCCACCGTGGATGAAACGATTCAGATCCTGAACAACATCAAACCCAAATACGAAGAATTCCATAACGTGGAATACGCCGTGGATGCCGTGGACGCCTGCGTGAAGTTGAGCGACCGCTACATCACCGACCGGCTCCTGCCGGACAAGGCCATCGATGTAATGGATGAAGTTGGGGCACGTGTCCACCTGAAGAACATCAACGTTCCCCAGGAAATACTGGACCTGGAAAAGAAGATCGAAGACATCAAGCAGGAAAAGAATAAGGTAGTGAAGAGCCAGCGTTTCGAGGAGGCGGCCAGCCTCCGGGATACCGAGAAGCGCCTGGGAGAAGACCTGGAAAAGGCCAAGAGCATCTGGGAAGAAGAGTCCAAACACAAGCGCTATCCCATCAGTGAAGAAGATATTGCCGAGGTCGTAAGCATGATGACGGGCATCCCTGTCCGTCGCATGGTGCAGGCCGAAAGCGAAAAACTCCGCCGCATGGCAGACGACCTGCGCGGGGCCGTGGTCGGACAGGAAGAAGCCATCGACAAGGTCGTGAAGGCCATCCAACGGAACCGGGTGGGCCTCAAAGACCCCAGGAAGCCCATAGGAACCTTCATATTCCTCGGGCCCACGGGCGTCGGAAAGACCGAGTTGGCCAGAGCGCTTTCACGGTATATGTTCGACTCTGAAGAAGCCCTGGTTCGCATCGACATGAGCGAATACATGGAGAAATTCACCGTGAGCCGCCTGATCGGCGCACCTCCCGGCTATGTCGGATATGAAGAAGGCGGTCAACTGACCGAGCGCGTTCGCCGCAAGCCTTATTCGGTCATCCTCCTGGATGAGATCGAGAAGGCGCACCCGGACATCTACAACATCCTGTTGCAGGTGCTCGATGACGGGCAGCTCACCGATGGCCTCGGCCGGAAGGTAGACTTCAAGAATACCCTGATCATCATGACCTCCAATATTGGAGTGCGTAACCTCAAGGACTTCGGGGACGGGGTGGGTTTCACCACCGCGACGCGCGCGCAAAACTCAGACGACAACAACAAGGCCGTCATCGAAAAGGCCCTGAAGCGGACCTTCTCGCCCGAGTTCCTGAACCGCGTGGACGACGTCATGATCTTCAACCAGCTTACCAAAGCGCACATCTTCCAGATCATCGACATCCTGATGAAGGGAGTGATGGTACGCCTGAGCAACCTCGGGTTTACCATGGAGCTGACGGAAGAAGCCAAGGGGTTCATTGCCGAAAAAGGTTACGATGTGCAATTCGGAGCAAGACCCCTGCACAGGGCCATCCAGAAATACCTGGAAGATCCCCTGGCCGAGGAAATCCTGAGCATGCAGATCAAGGCAGGCGATATCGTGACGGCGGATTTGGACAAGGAAGCAGGTAAGATCAGATTCAAGATGAAGGATGTGAAGCCTTCGAAGAAAGAAAAATCGGCCGAGGCATAATAGCCGGGTCATAAGATACGAGGCGCCTCCCAAACGGGGGCGCTTTTTTTTGCCCCTACCGGGAAATTTTGGCTCCCCGGGAGGACCGTTTTTCTTATTTTGCGGACGATGAAGAAAATCATCATCACCATCGACGGATGGTCGTCCTGCGGCAAGAGCACGCTTGCACGGGCCCTGGCTAAGGAACTGAAGTATGTTTACATCGATTCCGGAGCCATGTACCGCGCCATCACGCTTTATTTCCTGAGGCACCATATCGACTGGTCCGACCTCCAGGCCGTGGCATCCCAGTTGAAGGATATCTCCCTCGAATTCCACCATAACGATCATTCTGACAGGTCCGAAATGTTCCTCAATGGGGAGAACGTGGAATACGTGATCAGGGACCTGGTGGTAGCCGAAAAAGTGAGCGAGGTGGCCGCCATTGGCCCTGTCCGCACCTTTGCGGTTGCCCAGCAGCGCAAGATGGGTGAGCGAAAAGGGATCGTCATGGACGGAAGGGATATCGGCACGGTGGTCTTTCCGGATGCGGAGTTGAAGATTTTCATGACGGCAGACAACGCGGTACGCGTGGAGCGTCGCTTCAAGGAGCTATACGCGAAAAACCCCAATATCACCATCGAGGAAGTGAAGAGCAACCTCGAGATGCGCGATTATATCGATTCTCATCGGGAGATAAGTCCCTTGCGGCAGGCGGCCGATGCGATCCTGCTGGATAATTCCTATATGACGGAGGACGAGCAGTTGCAGTTTGCGCTCGACCTGGTGCATCAGCGCCTGGTGCACCGTTAGGGGCGGCTGTAGGACCCGATCATCGCATCGATCATGGGCGCGGCCCCGTAAAACCCGGCGAGGCGCCGTATCACACCTTCCACAAGTGCGTCGGGGCAGGAGGCTCCGCTGGTCAGGAGCACCCGCGCCTGGCGTTTTTCCGGCAGGTAATGTCGCGTAAGGATTTCCTGCCTTTTGTGGAAATCGTAGTGGAGGATTTCCCCTGGGGAAAGGAGCTTTTCCTCTGAATTAATGAAATACGTGGGCAGGCGCGCTTCGCACAATTCGACGAGGTGGGTGGTATTGGAGCTATTGTATCCTCCAACGACAATAGCAATGTCCGCTGGGGTATCCAGCAAGCCACCCACGGCGGTTTGATTGTCGTTGGTGGCATAACACAGGGTGTCCCTGGTGTCGGCAAAAGAGCCCTCCGGCAGGGCCTCGACGACCCCTTTGAGGAACTCCGCGATGGCCTGGGTATCGGTGGCGAGCTGGGTGGTTTGATTGACGACCCCGATGCGCTTCAGGTCGCGCGTGACATCGAAGCCCGGGGAATGCCGTCCCTTGAAGGTAGTATAGAAATCCTGGAGGGGTTTGCTCCCGTCGATATAGTTCGCCAGGGTTTTTGCCTCTTCCATGTCGTTGATCACCACCGTGGGCGCTCCGGAGGCCGCGTGGGAAAAAGTAGCACGCGTTTCCTCGTGCCTGGGTTTTCCGTGCACGACGATGGTGTACCCTTTCGTGCCGATGGCTTCGGCCCTGTTCCAAACCTTTTCCACGAAGGGACAGGTGGTATTGTAACGTTCGGTTTGCACGCCGATCGACCTGAGCCTGGCCTCGATTTCCAGGGTCGTTCCAAAGGCGGGGATGATGACGATATCCTCCGCCGCCAATTCGTCGAGGGGTATGAGCTGATGCCCGTAAGTATCCATCAGGAACCTAACGCCCCTTTCCTGCAGGTCGGCATTCACCTGGGGGTTGTGGATCATCTCGCTGAGCAGGAAAATGCGGGCCCCCGAGTTTTCTTCGATTGTCCGGAAAGCAATCTCGATGGCATTCTCCACCCCATAGCAAAACCCGAAGTGCCTGGCGAGGTATACTTGCAGATCCCCCAGGTCCAGATGTGTCGGGCTGAAATCCTTCTTCAGCTTGTCCTGTTCCTTACGCTGCTGCTTGATGGCGCTGATCAGAGGGCTGCGGTAAATAATGGGGACTTCGAATTGCTTCATGGGCCCAAAGGTACGCCCAATTTTTGTACGTTTGCTTCATGATACTCCGCTTGATCACCGTCGCGCTATGCCTGTTCCTTTCGGGCCGGGCCGCCGCGCAGGGAGGATCTCAAAGCCCCAATATGGAGAAACAATTTCAGCCCCTGGACTGGGTCCACGCAACGAACGTCTATGAAGTCAATGTCAGGCAATATACACCCGAAGGGACCTTTATCAGTTTCTCCAGGAACCTGCCGCGCCTGAAGGCTATGGGCGTGGGCACCCTTTGGTTCATGCCGGTCACGCCCATCAGCCACGACCATCGCCAGGGCTCGCTGGGGAGTCCCTATGCTTGCTCAGACTATACCGCCGTGAATCCCGAATTCGGGACCCTGGAAGACTTCCGGAGCCTGGTGCAACAGGCCCACCACCTGGGTCTGAAAGTCATTATCGACTGGGTGGCCAATCACACGGGTTGGGATCACAAGTGGGTGAAGGCCCATCCCGATTTTTACAAGCGGAACGCGCAGGGTCAGTTTTACGACCCCCACGGATGGGTGGATGTGATCGACCTGGATTACAACAACCCAGCCCTGAGGCAGGCCATGATCGAAAGCATGGAATTTTGGGTCAAGACCTGTGACATTGACGGGTTCCGTTGCGATATGGGCATGCTGGTCCCCCTCGATTTCTGGCAACAGGCGCGCCGCCAATTGGACAGCATCAAGCCCCTATTCTATATGGCCGAGCTGGACCAGCTCGATAACCCGGATTATTTACAGGTCTTCGACGCGGCCTATACCTGGACCTGGATGCACGCCACCCAGACCTTTTATCAACAACACGGATCCCTTCATTCGCTGGACTCTTTATTGCAGGCCTACGAGCAAAAACCTCCCCCCGGAGCCATGCGTCTTTGGTTCACCAGCAACCACGACGAAAATACCTGGAACGGTTCGGAATACGATAAATACGGAGATATGGCTCCTTCGTTGGCCGTGTTCAGTTGCACCTGGAATGGAATTCCCATGACGTACAGCGGGCAGGAGCTGCCCAATCATAAGAGGTTGAAGTTTTTCGACAAGGATACCATCGAATGGGGCGACGCTCAGCCAGCGCTGCAAGGTTTCTACCACAGCCTCTTGTCGTTGCATAGCCGCAACCCGGCATTGAGGGCGGGAGAAGTTGCCCATCGTCTGCCCACCTCCGCCGATGACAAAATATTCGCATTCCTGCGCAAGCACGGGAACGACGAGGTATTGGTGCTACTGAACTGGTCCAGGGATTCGGTGACTTTCCACGTACAGGCACAAGGAGAATACCAAGATGTTTTTACAGGGCAAAAAATCGCCGCGGAACAGACCTGGACCCTGCAACCCTGGGGATATATCGTAATGGAAAGGTGATGCTTGTACTCTTATTTTTCGCCGGGTTGATCGCGGGGACCATGAATGCCATAGCGGGAGGCGGTTCTTTTATCACCTTTCCGGCCCTGATCGTGGCGGGCGTCCCACCCGTTGCCGCCAATGCATCCAGCACCGTCGCGCTGCTCCCCGCGAGCGTGGTGAGCGCCTGGAACCTCCGCTCGTTTATCAAGCCTTTTCCCGGGATTTCGATGGTGTTCGTGATTGCGTTGACGCTTTGCGGTGGCTTTATTGGTGCCTGGTTGCTCCTGCATACGCCCTCGGCCAATTTTACCGCCATGGTTCCCTGGCTTCTGCTGACAGGGTCCCTGGCGTTTGCCTTTGGTCGCCGCGCGGGGGAATGGTTAAAGCAGCGGGTGCGGATCGGTCCCGTTTTTGTCCTGACCGGCCAGTTCCTTCTCGGGATTTACGGGGGTTATTTCGGGGGCGCCGTCGGCATCATGATGC
>CAZJDB010000112.1:0-23546 GCA_964544695.1 uncultured Chitinophagaceae bacterium | reverse complement strand
GGTAAGCGCCGCTCTGCAGGTAAAACGCGCTGGGGTTGGAGAAATTGCCGTTAGGATCCCCATCAACCAGGCGGGGATAGGAATTGCTGGTCCCGGGACCCGTCCAACGGTTGAGTGCGGTGGACATATAGTTGGCGTCGGTGATGTCCAGGCGGCGGTAGCCCTGGAATATCTTGTTCCCGGCCACGCCCTGACCGAAGAGGGTCAGGTCGAAGCCCTTGTAGGCAGCCGAGATATTGAACCCGAACAGCCAATCAGGGATGGGGTTCCCGAGCCACGTGCGGTCGCTGGAGGTGATAGCGCCGTCCCCGTTAAGGTCGGCATATTTAAAGTCCCCGGGCTTGGCGTTGGGCTGAATCTCCCCGGCTTTACCCTGATAGTTGGCGACGTCGGCCTGCGTTTGGAAGATGCCCTCGGTCTTGAACCCGTAGAACTCATCCATGTGTTGACCGGGGGCGACGCGGCTGATTTCGTAAGAGCTGGCCTGGTAGGTGGAAGCCGTAAAGAAAGAAGTGGTACCGAGACTGGTGACCTTGTTCTGCAGATAGGTCGCGTTGGCATTCACGTTCAGGTCGACGGCCCCTACCTTGTCGTGGTAACCCAATTCCAGTTCAGCCCCCTTGTTGTTCATGTTGGCGACGTTCCCCGTAGGGTTACCGGAAGCGCCCACATAACCAGGTATCTGGATCGACAGGAGCATCCCCGTGGTGTACTTGTAGAAGTAATCGAAGGTTGCTGTGAAGTGCTTGTATATGTTGGCGTCGAAACCAACGTCGTACTGGCCGTTCTTTTCCCATTCCAGGTTGGGGTTGGCAGGTGCGTTGGGGCTGTAACCCAGCGAAATGTCGCCCCCTTGCCCGAAGTAATAGTCGCGGCCACCGCCGATGGTGGACTCATATTCGTAAGGTGAGATGGGGTTGTTCCCGTTCACCCCGGCACCGGCCCGTATTTTCAGGTAGGTGATGATGTCGTTGTAAGGCCAGAAGCTTTCCTTGGTGGGCACCCATCCGACGGACACGGCGGGGAAGTTCCCGAATTGGTTGTTCGTCCCGAACACGGAAGAACCGTCCCTGCGGAAGTTGGCGGTCAGCAAGTATTTCTCGGCGTAGTTATAAGTGACGCGGCCGATGTAGCTGAGGTAACGGGTTTCCTGTCCTTCGTAACCGCCACCGATGCGCTGTGCGGGGGGCAGGCTGTAGTTGAAGGAAGCCTGACCGAAATTCTGTACGCTCAGGCCGAAGTACGTAGCGTTGACGTCGTTGTTGGGTGCATAGTCCTCGGAAATATACCCGGCTTCCACCACCAAATGGTGATCCCCGAAGCTCCTGGTGTACGTAAGGGTGTTATCCCAGTTCCACAGCAGGTTCCGGTCGTCGTCCTTATAGAAAGAGGTATTCGTGATGTTGTTGGTGGAGGAGTTCAGGAAATACAGGGGCGTAAAGCTCTCGCTGCCGTAAAACGCCGCCTTGACGTTGAAGCTGCTCCTGAATACCAGGCCCTTGATGGGTTGAACCTCGATATACGCGTTCCCCGTAAGGTTGTGCGACCACCCGTAGTTCCCTTGTTGGATTTGCGTATACGCCGCGGGGTTGGTGATTTCCTGGCCTATGTATTTGGAAATCCCGTAAGGTACTCCTTGGGCCGTCCGGACAAAAAAGTTGGAATCGACGGGGTAGCGCGAGTCCAAATCAGCGCTGGTACCCAGGACGGGCGTCGTCGGGTCAAGGTTGATGGCCGAGGACAGGGGTCCCCCGAATACGCTGTTGGTATTGAGGCTTCCCTGGGACCTGATATAGGCGTATCCGATGTTTTCCCCGAAAGTCAGCCATGGCCGCACGTGCGATTCCGTGTTCACCCTTACGGTCAGTCTCTTATAGTTGGAAATAGAGGGGGCAACGATACCCTGCTGGTCATAGAACCCTATGGAGGTGTAGTAAGTCCCCTTTTCCCCGCCGCCGCTGAACGCTATCTCGTGATTCTGGACGGGAGCGTTGCGGGCGAAGATCTGGTCCTGCCAGTTCGTTCCTGTCCCGAGGGCCGCAGGATTCGCAAAAACGATCCCGTTTCCAGCCGCTAGGGAGGATTCGTTCCTCAGCGTGGCATATTGTTGTGCGTTGGTCAGGTCCAGGCGGTGGGCCACGTTTTGGACCCCGTAAGAGCCGGTATACGTGATGATCGCGGTCCCGGACTTACCGTGCTTGGTCGTGATCAACACGACCCCGGGTCCGCCCCGGGAACCGTAGATGGCCGTACTGGCGGCATCCTTCAGCACCTCGATGGATTCAATGTCATTGGGATTCAGGAAGTCCAGGCCTCCCTGGTCCACCACGATCCCGTCCACGACGTACAGGGGGGTATTCCCGTTAATGGAGGTGATGCCCCGGATGTTCACATTGGGAGCCGAACCCGGCGCACCCGAGGATTGGGTTACCGTAACTCCCGCGGCCCGGCCTTCCAGGGCCTGGTCGACCCGGGATACGGGCATGTCTTCCAAATCCTTGGCTTTGATGGTGGAAATCGCCCCGGTGACCACGCTTTTCTTTTGCGTGCCATATCCTACGACCACAACATCTTCGAGGTTGCCTACCTTGTCGCTAAGCGTTATGATGGGGCTGGTACCGGATACCCTCAGCTCCTGAGTTTCCTCACCCAAGTAGCTGATAACCAAGGTAACTCCCTTGTCAGCATTGAGCGAAAAGACGCCATTCGCATCCGTCACGGTGCCGCGGTCCGTGCCTTTGATCCGCACGGAAGCGCCGGCCAGGGGTGCGCCAGAGGTCTTTGACAATACTTTTCCGGTGATCTGCATATTTTGCGCCCATAGGTAGGTGGGTAGGACGCATAGGCAGGTAAGAAAAAACAACGCAATCGTTCTTTTCATACACAAGCAGTTTTATTGAAATTTCGACAAACCTATCTACTTTCATGCATCAAGTGAAAAATATTGCTACATCAATACCACATCATAAAAAAGTATACATTTGATTATCAATAGTTATCAACTACAACAACGCTACATCATAATATTATTTTGATTGCATGCACATGAGACATTTCGCGTTCCTCTTACCGCTTTTTTGTAATGTTGCATCTTTTGCACAGAACACCATCGGTCTGCCCGAGATCGTCAATTACACCAAACAAGCCTATCGCGCGGGCACCCAAAACTGGGATATACACCAGGACAGGAACGGGATCCTCTATTTTGCCAACAACTCGGGCCTGTTGACCTATAACGGCCACTACTGGCACCTTTATCCCATGCCCAATGAGACCATCGTCCGCTCGGTTCAGGTAGACCCCTCAGGGCGCGTATACGTCGGCGCCCAGGACGAGATCGGGTATTTTTTCCCGGGGCCTAACGGGGACCTGGTCTACACCTCCTTAAAGGAATTGATCCCGGCGGCCTCCCGCCAGTTTGCAGACATCTGGGACATTTCCATCCTGGGAGGGCAAGTCTTTTTCCGCGCCGAAGACAAGATATTCCTCTATAAGGACAATTCCATAGAAGTATTCCGCGCCCCCACCGAGTGGCGCTTCATGGGCAACATCGGGGACCAGCTGTACGCCCAGGACAAATCAAAGGGCCTCCTCCACTTCCGGGAAGGGGGCTGGCAACCCCTCCGCCTGCCCTTCGGAGGGCCCGATACCCTCGTCACCACCCTGCTGGAATATAATAAGGACACCCTCCTCGTGGGCACCCTGAGGAACGGACTCTATCTCCTGACGGGCGACCGCCTATCCCCGAAGGCTACTCAGGCGGATGCTTTTCTCAAATCAAACCGCGTCTATTGCGGCACCGCGGCGGGGGATAACGCCTTCGCCCTGGGCACTACTTCGGGAGGCTGCATCATCCTCAACCGGGACGGGAGGGTTATCCAGACCTTGTCCCGGAATGAAGGGGTCCAGAACAACAACGTCCTCACCCTTTTCCAGGACAGGGATAAGAACATCTGGATGGGGCTGGACAACGGGATCGATTTCGTGGCCTCCAATTCGGCCATCACGCATATTTACCCCGACAAGGACAACGAGGTGGCGGGGTATACGGCGCGGATCTACCAGGGAAAGCTATATATCGGCACCTCGGACGGCCTGTACAGCGTCCCCCTCGACTTCCGGGAAAATGACCTGAGCTTTTCAAAAGGAGACTTCACCCAGGTGAGGGGTAGCAACGGCCAGGTCTGGAACCTGTCAGAGGTGAACGGGCAGCTCCTCATGGGGCACCACGAAGGGGCTTTTGCCGTGCACGACAACGTGGCTACGGCGCTGTTGCCGGGTATAGGCTCCTGGCTGTTCGCACCCCTGTCCAGCGTCTATCCCTCCCCCCAGGTGATCGTGGGTACGTATACGGGGCTGGAGCTGATGCCCTATGAAGGAGGCGACTTCAGGGGGGGCTGGAAGGTGGATGGCCTGTCCGAGTCCCTGCGCTTCCTGGCCATCGATAACGACAACCGGATCTGGTCCAGCCACCCCTACCGGGGGGTATACCTCATTACCCCCGCCGCCGACCACAAGACCCTGGTGTCCCGCCTCTATACGCACAAAGACGGGCTCCCCGGGGACCTTAATGATTATGTATACCGCGTCAAGAACCGCGTCCTCGTCGCCACCGAAAAAGGCGTCTACGAATACGACGCCGCGCAGGACCGCTTCGTCCTGTCCACCTTCATGGAACCCATTTTCCATCACGAAAAGGTGCGCTACCTGAAGGAAGACGAAAACGGGAACATCTGGTTCGTTTCGGGAGGGCGCGTGGGCGTGGTGGATTACCGGAAGGGATCCATCGTGTACTTCCCCGAGCTTGCGGGTCAAACCGTGGGCGGGTTCGAATACATTTACCCGTACAACGACGAGAATATTTTCATCAGCTTCGACCGGGGCTTTTTCCACCTGAATTATACACGTTACCTAAGGTCCTCCCCTCACCTCTCAGCGCTGATCGGACAAGTCAGGGCCGTGGGCAAGAAGGACAGCGTCCTGTTCGGAGGTTACTTCACCGAGGGCGAAGCGGTCACCGACACCCAGGCCACCCGGCCCATCCACCTCCCCAATTCCTGGAACTCCTTCCACTTTGAATACGCCTCGACGCTCTACGAGCAGCAGGACAACATCACCTACAGCTTCCAACTGGCGGGCTTCGACAAGGGTTGGTCGGACTGGACCCACCGCACGGAAAAGGACTATACCAACCTCCCCTCGGGCACCTATACCTTCATGGTCAAGGCGCGCAACAACCTGGGCAACGAGTCCCGGGCGGCCTCCTATACCTTCACCGTGGACCCTCCGTGGTACCTCAGCATCTGGGCCTACGTGGCGTATGTTATCCTCTTTTGCGGACTCCTCTACGGCGTAACCCGCTACCAACGCCTGAAATTCCACGGCCAGCAGCAGAAATACGAGGAGGAACAAACGCGCCTACGTTACCTGCACCAGTTGGAACTGGACAGCAATGAAAAGCAAATCGTGCAGCTCAAGAACGACAAACTCGAGGCGGAAATGAACTTCAAGAACAAGGAATTGGCCAGCGTGACCATGCACCTCGTACAAAGGGGAAAGCTGTTGTCGAGTATCAAGGAGGAACTCATCGACCTCCAGCGCTATATGGAAAAACCCGTCGCCGCCCAGGAATTCAAGAAGGTCATCCGCATGCTCAACGACGACGAAAGCAACGAGGAGGACTGGGAACACTTTTCGATCCACTTCGACCAGGTCCACAGTAACTTCCTGGCGAACCTGAAAGGGCGCTATCCCACCCTTACATCCACGGACCTGAGGCTGTGCGCCTACCTGAGGATGAACCTTTCCTCCAAGGAGATCGCCCAGCTCATGAATATTTCGCTGAGGGGGGTGGAAATCAGCCGGTACCGGCTCCGGAAGAAGCTGCTGATACCCACCGACGCCAATTTATATGACTATCTGATTCAGGTAACCCAAATCCCCTAACTTTGCGGCCCTGATGATAAGCCGAAGGAATATCCGGGTCAAGGTGATGCAAACCCTCTATACGATAGAGGCGCTGGGCCGCACCAACAAGCCCGGCGAGGAAGTGAAAATCCTGGACAACCACCTGGAACAGTCCCGGCAACTCTTTATCTACCTCGTCTGGTTCCTCACCGAGGTCGCCCGCTACGCGGAGGCCGATGCGCGCCATCGCGCCGGCAAGCACCTCCCCAGCCCCGAGGATTTGGCGGTCAATACGAAAATCTCCGGCAATACGCTCCTTTGGTCGATCCTGGAGACCCCCTCCTTCATCCAGGCCGTACAAAAGGACAAGCCCCACCTGATCGATTCGGGGGACTGGGTCCGGAAAATCTACGGGCGGTTGGTGGAGACCCCTTTTTACCAGGAATACATCCGCGTGCAGGACCGCGATAAGGATATGGAAAAGGACATCCTGTCCTTTCTCTTCACGGACCTGATGCTCCCCGACGAAGACTTCGTTTCCTTCCTGGAGGAACAGTTCGTGCACTGGGATGACGACGCGGAAATGATGAACCTCCTCATGCTGGGCTTTCTTCAAAAACCCCGCTCTTTCAACTTTCAGGAATTCCTCGGCAAAGAAAAGGGTCAATTTGCCCGCGATCTGCTTACGACGGTGATGTCGCGCGACGCACAACTCAGCGAGCTGATTAATCCACGCCTTCAGAATTGGGATGCCGAACGCATCGCCATCCTGGACATGATCCTCATGAAAATGGGGGCCGCTGAATTCCTGTACTTCGAGACCATCCCGACCAAGGTGACGATCAACGAATACATTGACCTGGCCAAGGAATACAGCACGGCCCAAAGCGGGCAGTTCGTCAACGGTATCCTGGACAATATCCACAAGGATTTGCTCTCAACGGAACGGATCCACAAAATATCCCATAAAAATTAAACCGTAGCTTTACGACATGAAAAAAGGATTGATCCCAGCGGCCATCGTGCTTTTGGCCTTAGCCTGCCGCAACGGCGCGGGCACCGACGTGGTCGCCGCCGTAAAAGATTCCACGAGCGTCCAAATCCTGGACACGGCCTACGATTTCGGGAAGGCCACGGAGGGGGAAAAGGTGTCTTTCAGTTACCGCTTTAAAAACACGGGGGACAAGCCCCTCATCATCCAAAACGCAACGGCCAGTTGCGGCTGCACCAAGCCAACCTGGCCCACCGAGCCCGTACCACCCGGGGCGACAGCCACGGTGAAAGCCGAATTCAATACCGAAGGCAGGAGAGGACCCGCGTATAAGGTCATTCACGTATTTTCCAACGCGAAGCCCGCTTTTCCGCCTTTGAAACTAACTGGCATCGTAGTACCAAAAGGTTCTTAGACGCGCCAAAGGCGCGTCGCCCGAAGGGCCATAATTAGCGAAGTTGGCGCGTAAGCGCTACATTTATCATTTTAGCGCTTACGCGCCAACACTAAAATTTCAAATATTCAATATGACTCATTTATTTTTGATGCAGCCTGCAGGCGGTGGAAATAACACCATCATGCTTATCTGGTTCGGGCTGATTTTCGTGGTTTTCTACTTCTTCATGATCAGGCCTCAGGCAACCAAGGCCAAAAAGCAAAAGACCTTTTTGAGCGGGCTGCAGAAGGGCGACAAGATCGTCACCATCGCCGGCATCCACGGCACCGTTTATAAAGTCAACGATGACAATACGACGCTGCAGCTGGAAGTCAGCCCCGGCAGTTATCTGAAGATCGAAAAGAGCGCCATCAGCATGGAATGGACGAATGCCCTGCAAAAATCGCTGGGTCTGACTTCAGAACCTTCCAAATAAAATGCGTAAAGTCGGCCTCACCGGAGGCATAGGAAGTGGAAAAAGTACGGTCGCCCAGGTGTTCCAAACCCTGGGCGTCCCTGTTTATTCCTCGGACCTTGCGTCGCGGAGGCTTATGAATGAAGACCCCGCGATGATAGCGGCCATCACGACGGCCTTCGGCTCCGGGGCGTACGTGGACGGCCGCTTGAATCGGGCGTTTCTGGCGTCGGTGGTTTTCAAGGACCCGGCGCAACTTGCGCGGCTGAATGCCATCGTCCACCCCGCGACGATCCGCGACGGCGAAGCCTGGATTGCTGCGCAAACGGGCCCTTACGCCATCCGTGAATCGTCACTGATATTCGAGGCGGGGATGCAAGCTCAGTTCGACGTCATCATCGGGGTCAGCGCCCCAGCCGCCTTGCGGATCCGCCGGGTCACTGAACGCGACGGCAGCAAGCCCGAGGCCGTGCAGGAGCGGATGCGCAATCAAATCCAGGAAGACATCAAGATGCGCCTTTGCGATATCGTCATCCTCAACGACGACCAGCATCCGGTGTTGCCGCAGGTGTTGGACATTCATCATCGATTGACGGCGCATTCTACCGCGTAATCAGGTAGCACGGCCGTCGTAACCTGCCTTCGAAGTCGAAAGGTGTCGTGGCTCGGGTGATATCTTTAATTCCCGAAGCAGCTACCTCGGGCGACATTTCGAATTTCGTGTAGTTGGTGCTGAAATAAATCACCCCGCCGGGGCGCAACGCGCGCAGCACCTCATTGAGCATCCAGGCATGGTCCCTTTGCACGTCGAAAAAATCCTTCATTCTTTTGCTATTGCTGAAAGTCGGTGGATCAAGGACCACCAAATCCAACGAAGAGGACTCGAGTGATTCGATGTATTGCAGGACGTCGGCGTGGACATATTGGCCGGCCAGCTTGTTTAGCTCCATGTTTCTTTCAGCCCAGGCAAGATAAGTCTTCGACAAATCCACGGTCGTCACACTCCGCGCGCCCCCGGCAGCAGCATACACCGAAAAGGACCCAGTATATCCAAATAAATTTAAAAAATCTTTGTCGGCCGCCGCGGCCCGCACCATGCCCCGCGTCACGCGATGATCCAGAAACAACCCACTGTCCAGGTAATCGGTAAGGTTGACTAAAAAGGACAGCCCGCCTTCGGACACCGTAAAGAAATCTCCCTCCGAAGCCTGGCGCTGGTATTGTCCCTGGCGCCCCTGCTTGCGTTCGCGTGTGCGGTAGAAAATCTCCTCCTCGGGCACCCCCAGTACGGAACCGATCAGCGTAACGCAGGACTGCAACCAGAGTTCATGTTCTTCGTCGCTCATCCCGTGTCGCCGCCGGTATTCCGCCAGGTAGAGGCGCTCCCCGTAAAACTCGATCGAAAAAGGGAACTCGGGCAGGTCATGGTCGTAGACCCGGTAGCAGGTGACCCCCTGTTTCCTGGCCAGCTTCCCCAGGTGCTTGTACACCTTGGTCAGTCGGTTGGAGAACATCTCGAATTTACTCACGGTAGCTTGGCTAGTGCTTCGCGGATCCGTACCCAGGCTTTTTCAATGTTCTCCAGGCTGTTGGCAAATGAAAAGCGGACGCATTTAGGTTCCCCGAAGGCGTCTCCCATCACCGAGGATACGTGCGCCTTATTCAGGAGATACATGCAGAAGTCACCGGCGTTTTTGATCTCGCCCCTGAAGTACGACGATACGTCCGGAAAAATGTAAAAGGCTCCTTGTGGCTCGAAACACGTGATACCCGGAATTTGACCGACCAGCTCCATCGTCCGCTTGCGGCGTCGCGCGAATTCGGCCACCATCTCCTGTGATGGTTTCAGGTCTCCAGTCAGGGCCACGACCGCCGCCTTTTGGGTAATGGAGGAGGTGCCGCTCGTGAACTGGCCCTGGAGTTTCTCGCAGGCTTTGGCCACGGGGACCGAAGCGGCGATGTAGCCAAGGCGCCAGCCTGTCATGGCAAAGCCCTTGGACAGGCCGTTGACGATGATGACCCTTTCCTTCAGTTCGGGAAATTGGGCAATGCTCTCGTGTTTTCCCACGAAGTCGATGTATTCGTAAATCTCATCGGAGATGATATAGATATCGGGATACTTGCGGAAGACCTCGGCCAGCCCGTGCAATTCCTGCTTGCTGTATACGGCCCCCGAGGGATTGCAGGGGGACGAAAACAGGAATGCCTTGGTCTTGGGCGTGATCGCGGCTTCCAACTGCGCCGGATTGATCTTGAATTCGTGGTCGGGCGTCGTATGGATTTCGACCACTTTCCCGTCGGCGATCTTGACCAGTTCGGAGTAGGTCACCCAGTAGGGTGTGGGAATAATGACCTCATCGCCTTCGTCCACCAGGGCCAGGATCGTATTGGCCAGGCTTTGCTTGGCACCCGTGGATACCACGATATTCTCCGGTGTGTACTCCAGGTGGTTGTCGCGCCTGAATTTCTGGCAAACGGCTTCGCGCAGGTCCAGGTACCCCGCCACCGGGGGATAATGGCTCCAGTTATCCTTGATCGCTTTGATCCCTGCCTCCTTGATGTGCTCGGGGGTATCGAAATCGGGCTCGCCCAGGCTGAGGTCAATGACGTCTACGCCCTTAGCTTTCAGCTCTCTTCCGAGCTTTGCCATTTTCAGGGTCTCTGGTTCATTGAATTTCTGCAGGCGGGAGGCTAATTTCATCGACACGTTTTTTTGTGCCGCGAAATTAATCAAAAATGTCGGCGCGGGAGCGCCCTAGTTCATATTAATATACCCCGCGGTAAATGCTTTCTGTCCCGTGGAGTCGATAAGCCCCGTCACGAACATGGAATAGGCCTTGTTCGGAAGCACGTTAATGGTCAGCGAATCGATCACATTGGGCGTCCCGCTGGCCAGGAAATAAAAGGTATATACCGTGGGGAGCACAGTCAGGCTGTACGTCGACAGGGACGAGGAGGAAATATTGCCGCTGCCGGCATAGGGCTGATTGGAAAGGAGGAGGACGTTACCTGTATCGCTTTTTACCCACAGATCGATGGCGTTGATGCTGGGGCAGAAGTTGAGGAACCGCATCAGTGCCAGACTCGAGGGAATGCTGTCATAGCTGTCCAGGATTTGAACCGCCTGCAGGCCGGTGCCCGTCAGGGTATCGAAAAGATAAATGGAATACTTCAGGTTGTTGGAAAACTGGGTCTGCCCGCTCACCAGTACATTTCCGGCCGCGGTATCCAGAATGGTCGAATCCAGGAAGGCCACGGAATGGATCCCCGCGAACACCGTGGTATACTTCAGCGCCCCCTCGGGTCCGATGGAATCATAACTGGCGTACGGAAAGGTCAATTCGGTGCCGACAGTCGTTTCATCCACCGTGACGGAAAACGAAGGGGCCGCGATAGCCATGTTCACGAAGGCCAAACCGGCGGGGTTGAGTGTATTACCGCTGCTGACCGTCTTCAGGCAGGAGGTCCCGACGGCCAGGAAAACCAAGGGCAGGATGAGCCTAATCGTTCGCATCATACGGTATTTGTCATTAATAAATACGGCAAAGGGCTTAATTTTGCTGGGTCCCAGGCCGTAAAAATAGGCTATTTCGCTTTTTTACAGTAGGTTTGCCGACTTATAAAAAAAATTTGTGTAAACCCGAAATTGTATGCAACTGAAAGGTTTGGTGTGGTTTTTTACTGTCGCGCTGATCGTAATTTCCCTGTACGAACTCAGCTTCACCTGGATTGTCAACGGCCACGAATCGAAACTCAAAGCTAAAGCCCAACGATATGTAAACTCGGTCTATAAGGATGCTTCCGCCGACGTCAAGGATTCCGTGTTCAACGCCCGCTTCCACAAACTTCATGACAGCACCCAGGACCAAACCATCGCCAATTTCCTGTTTTTCAAAGTTACCTATCTCAAGGCTGAGGAACAGGAACTGAACCTGGGCCTGGACCTCCAGGGGGGGATGAGCGTCACCCTGGAAGTCGGCCTGGACGGACTGATCCGGGGTATGAGCAACAACCCCATGGATTCCATGCTGAACCGGGCCCTCGCCCTGGCCACCCAGCGCAGAGCCAATGGGAGCGCTGATTATATCGACCTGTTTGCCAAAGCATACCATGAGATCAACCCCACCGGCAGGTTGGCGGCCATCTTTGCAGGGGCCAGCCAAAAGCAGATCAAGGTTACCGCCTCCGACGACGAGGTCCTGGCGGTCATCCGCAATGAGGCCAACCAGGCCATCGACCGCACGAACGAGGTACTGACCACGCGTATCGACCAGTTCGGGGTAACCCAACCCAACATCATTCCCGACAAGACCAAGGGGCAAATCACGGTAGAATTGCCGGGGGTGAAAGACAAGGAAAGGGTCCGGAAGCTCCTTCAGGCCACGGCCAAACTGGAATTCTGGGAAACCTATACGATCGAATCGCCCGACGGGAAGAATACCCGGGAGGCCTTTTTCGCCAAATACATCAACCCCATCGATGCAAGACTGGCTGCCGCGCTGGCGGGCAAACCCCTGGATTCGGCCCATATCGATACGACAAACGCCAATAACCAGAACCTCCTGGCCCAGGCCCAGCAGCACCCCCTGCTCAGCATCCTTTTCCAGATACCCGGAACCTCCTATGCCACCGTGGGCTATGTCCCCGCCAGGGATACGGCTACCTTTTCGGAATACATGAATTCCCCGGCGGCCAGGGCCAGCGGGCTGCCCTCGGACATGCGCTTCCTCTATGGCTCCAAGACCATCAAGGCCAGGGACAACAGCGACCTCGTGGAAGTGTTCGCCATCAAGCTGAGGCCCGGTTCCACAAAACCCGAACTGGACGGGGAGCACGTCACCGACGCCCGCCCCGACAACGACCAGACCACGGGACAGGTGATCGTGTCCATGCAGATGGACAACACCGGGGCGCGTATCTGGGAAAAGATGACGCGCGAAAACGAGAAGAAAGCCATTGCCATCGCCCTGGACGACCTGATCTATTCCGCGCCCCGCGTGGACAATGCCATCGCCGGTGGGAACTCCCAGATCACGGGTGACTTCACCAACGAAGAAGCCCAGGATTTGGCCAGTGTACTGAAAGCGGGTAAACTGTCCGCTCCCGCGCGCATCGTCGCCGAGGTGGTCGTCGGACCTACCCTGGGCCGGGAAGCCATCGTATCGGGCGGCAGGGCCTTCCTGATCTCCTTCCTGGTGATCTTCGTCCTGATGTTGGTCTATTACAACACGGGCGGATGGGTGGCCAACATCGCCCTGATCCTGAACCTCCTGTTCACCGTGGGGATCCTCACTTCCCTGCACGCCTCCCTGACGGCCCCCGGCATCGCCGGTCTCGTCCTGACCGTGGGTATGGCCGTGGACACCAACGTTATCATATTCGAACGCATCAAGGAGGAGAGTCGAAAGGGGAAAAACTACCCCACGGCGGTCGCCGAGGGCTATAAACGATCCCTGCCACCTGTGCTGGACGCCCACGTGACAACCCTCCTGACGGCCATTATCCTGTTGTACTTCGGGCTCGGTCCCGTGAAGGGCTTTGCCACCACCCAGATCATCGGGATCCTCCTGTCCCTGTTCTGCGGTATCCTGGTGTCCCGCCTCGTAACCGATACGTATACCAACCGCAAACGCCACTTCAACTATTTCACCAAACTGTCGACGAAAGTCTTTCAGCACCCCTCTTACAAGTTCATCGAATACCGGAAGGTAGCGTACGGCATTTCGATAGGCGTGTTGATCCTCGTGACCTATTCGGTGTTCTTTCATGGTTATAAGTACGGCGTAGAATTCCGCGGGGGACGCAGCTATACCGTCCAGTTCCCCAAGGCCGTGAACACCTCGGATGTCTACAATGCGCTCAACAAGGAATTCGGCTCCGAGCCTCAGATCAAGACCGTCGGCGACGCCCGGCACCTGGATATCGTCACGGACTACCTGATCACCGAGCAGGGCCAGAACATCGACTCCACCGTGGAGGCCAGGCTCTTCCATGGGCTCCAGCCTTTCCTGACGCCCGGCACCACGTATGACCAGTTCGACAAGGTGGACAAGCAGCAAAGCCAGACCGTGCTGCCCACGATTTCCTCGGACCTCAAGAAGGGCGCCGTGAAGGCCGTGATCTTCGGATTGCTCATCATTTTCGTGTACATATTCTTGCGCTTCAGGGACTGGAGGTACTCCCTGGGAACGATCATCGCCCTGCTCCACGACGTCTTCGTGACCCTGATCGTGTTCTCGCTTTTCAAGGACATCGTGCCCTTTCCCCTTGAAATCGGCCAGCACTTCATTGCGGCCCTGCTCACGGTGATCGGGTACTCGATGAACGACACCGTGATCGTGTTCGACCGTATCCGGGAAGACAGCCGCCTCATGATCGGGGCCTCCAAGGAAAGCATCATCAACAAGGCCATCAACGAAACCCTGAGCCGGACCATCATGACCTCGCTCACGGTCTTCCTGACCATCCTCATCCTGTTCATCTTCGGCGGAGAGGTGACCCGCGGGTTCGCCTTTGCAATGCTGATCGGTGTCATCACGGGAACGTATTCTTCGATCTTCGTCGCTGCCCCCGTGCTGGTGGACCTGGATCGTCGTCGTGGGTTGGCGGAGCACCATCAGCAGGCGCCCGTGGCCGGACCGGGCAAAGTAAAGGTCAGGACAGCCTAACGCAAATTGACTATATTAGAGCCGCCCCCAGTGGGCGGCTTTTTTTATGGCGCACCTCCCACAGCTCATAGAAGACCTCGCACTCATCCTGCTCGCTGCGGGCGTCTTTACGCTGTTGTTCAAACGCCTGAAGCAACCCCAGGTCCTGGGTTACCTGATTGCCGGTTTCCTGGTGGGCCCGCATTTTCCGTTATTCCCGACCGTTACCGATACCGAAAGCATCGAGACCTGGGCCGAAATAGGGGTGATATTCCTGATGTTCAGCCTGGGCCTGGAATTCAGCTTCAAAAAGCTGGCGCGCGTGGGCGGCCCCGCGGGCATTACCGCGGTCGTCGAGGTTACGGGGATGCTCCTGCTCGGCTACCTCGCGGGCCGCGTGCTGGGCTGGTCGAACATGGACAGCCTTTTCCTGGGTGGTATTCTGTCGATCTCTTCCACCACCATTATTCTACGCGCATTCGGAGAGTTGGGAGTAAAGCAGCAGCCCTTCGCGCGGTTGGTTTTCGGCACGCTCATCGTCGAAGACCTCGTGGCCATCCTCTTGCTGGTCCTGCTATCGACCCTGGCCACGGGGGGTTTTCAGGGTGGCGCTTTATTGAATTCGCTGTTACGCCTCGGCTTCTTCATCGTGCTTTGGTTTATTTCGGGCATATACCTGATCCCGACGGCCCTGCGGATCGCACGGCCCTGGATGAACGCCGAGACCCTGCTGGTGGTGTCGGTGGCTTTGTGCATGGGCATGGTCATCCTCTGCACGGGGGCGGGCTTCTCGGCTCCCCTGGGCGCCTTCATGATGGGCTCCATCCTGGCCGAGACGCGCGATGCCGAAAAGATCGAGCACGTCACCGAGCCCCTCAAAAACCTGTTCGGCGCGATCTTCTTCGTTTCGGTGGGGATGCTCATCGATCCCGGGGTCCTGGTCCATTACTGGGTGCCGATCCTGATCATCACGGGGGTGACGCTGGTGGGTAAGTTCCTCACGTCCGGGCTAGGCGCCCTGCTCTCCGGACAATCCCTGGAAACCTCGGTGCGCACGGGCCTCAGCCTGGCGCAAATCGGGGAATTTTCCTTCATTATCGCAACCCTTGGGCTTCAGTTGAAAGTGACCTCGCCCTTTCTATACCCCATCGCGGTGGCGGTTTCGGCGTTGACGACTTTCGCCACGCCCTACCTGATCCGCGCGGGGGCGGGGATGAAGGAGCGCCCGGGTCCGGCTCCCGTGCCTGCGCCGCCGTGGCGGGTCGTCGGGCAACGCTTTCTGATGCTCCTCCTTATCAATGGGGTGATGCTGGTCGCCATCGTGTGGCTCCTGCGCCGCACTTCGCTTCATCCTTACGTGGTCGCAGGGCTCACGCTCCTCGCGTCCTCTCCCTTCCTCTGGGCGCTCGCCTTCCGGAAGGCCTCATTCTCCAAGGCAAAAACCACCGAAGGCGGAACATTTCCTGTAGCGCTGGACATCCTGCGGGTCCTCCTGGCCGCCGCGTTCGTGGTGGTCGTGCTGGACCTGTGTTTTCCAACCTGGATAGCGTTGGTGGCGGCCCTGGTATTCCTTGCGGGCATCTACTACCTTTTCGCGGAGCGGTTGGAGCGCGTCTACCAGCGAATGGAGGACCGCTTCCTGGAAAATCTGGGCGAAAGAAAAGACAACTAAGCCGAGCGGCCCGGACTACCTTTTCCCTATTTTTGCCCCATGTTCCAGGAGAATTATGTAATCATCCTCGCCGTTATCCTTATCCTAGGCGTCATCATTTTTGCTGTCCTCAAACCCAAAGCGCGTCCTGCCACCGAAGCCCCTTCCACCCAGAATGCGTCGGCCACGCTGCCCCTGCAGCTCCAGGCGTACGAAAGACTCGTCATACTTACCGAGCGCATGGGGCTCCGTCACCTCCTCGGCAGTTACCCTACGGAAGGGTTGAGCGCACGGGAATACCAGGTCACCCTGGTGGAAGCCATCAAGGCGGAATATGACTACAACGTCAGCCAGCAAATCTATGTGGCTCCCAAGGCCTGGGAAGCCATCAGCAACCTCAAGGAACAAAATATCTACGTCATCAACCAAATCGGCAGTTACATCAATGGAGAGGCCTCCGGCAGGGACCTGGCCAGGGCTATTGCCGAATACCTTTCGGGTCAGGAAACGGGCGCCTTGCAACAGGTAGTGACGGAGGCCTTGACGATCGAGGCGAAAAAATTGATGCACTAACTTTTGATCGCGGGTTGCGCGGCATTAACCTTTAGCCGCGGGTTGCGCGGCGCCCACCGCGGCGGTGCCGATGGCCTTGAACGCCTGCTGCAGGTCCGCTTTTATATCTTCGATATTTTCGGTTCCCAAAGAAATGCGCAAGACACCCGGCTCTACCCCCGCCGCTTTCCTCTCGGCGTCGGTCAACTGCTCGTGCGTCGTCGTGGCCGGGTGGATGATGAGGGTCTTGGAATCGCCCACGTTGGCCAGGTGGCTGATCAGCTTGAGGTGATTGACCAGGGCGTCTCCGGCTTCTTTGCCCCCTTTTACTTTAAATGAAAGTACACCTCCGGCGCCCCGGGGTAAATATTTTTGGGCAAGCGCGTAGTATTTGTCTCCGGGCAGGCCGGGATAGCTCACGCCTTCCACCTGTGGATGCTTTTGGAGCCAGTCGGCGAGGGCCACGGCATTCTGCACGGTGCGGTCCACGCGTAAGGACAGGGTTTCCAGGCCCTGCAGGAAGAGGAAGGAATTGAAAGGGCTCAGGGAAGGGCCCCACGTCCGAAGCCCCGTTACGCGGAGGCGGATGATGAAGGCGATATTACCGAAGGGGCTGGCGGAGCCGAACACCTCCCAGAATTTCATGCCATGGTAGGCGTCGTCGGGTGCCGTGAATTGGGGGAATTTGCCGTTGCCCCAATTATAATTTCCGCCGTCCACGACGACGCCGCCGATGCTCGTCCCGTGACCCCCGATCCATTTCGTGGCGGATTCCACCACGATGTTGGCGCCGTGCTCGAAGGGACGGAAAAGATACCCTGCGGCGCCGAAGGTATTGTCGACCACTAAGGGTAAATCGTGTTTCTTGGCCAGGGCCGCGAAGCGATCGAAATCGGGTACGCTGAACCCCGGGTTGCCGACGGTCTCCAGGTAAATGGCCCGGGTCCGGTCATCGATGCGCGCCTCGAATTCGGCGGGGTCTTCGACGTTCGCAAAACGAACCTCCACCCCAATGCGTTTGAATGATACTTTGAATTGGTTATACGTCCCTCCGTACAAATGGGAACTCGAAATGAAATTATCCCCGGGCAGGAGGATGTTGTGGAGCGCCAGGTGCTGCGCCGCCTGTCCCGATCCCACGGCCACCGCTCCCACCCCGCCTTCCAGGGCTGCGATGCGCTTTTCGAAGACGTCCGAGGTGGGATTCATGATCCTCGTGTAGATGTTCCCGAACTCCCTGAGGCCAAAGAGGTTGGCGGCGTGCTCGGAACTGTCGAACACGTAGGAGGTCGTCATGTAAATCGGGACCGCGCGTGCGTGTGTGGCGCTGTCCGGCTCCTGGCCCGCGTGGAGCTGGAGCGTTTCGAAGTGGAGCGGTTGCTGCTCTGGCATAGTCTACTAATTTTATAGAGTTGTGTAAATATACGGGCTTTGTACTACATTGGTTGCTAAATCGTGCTTATGTCTTCGATCTTCTCCAAAATGCGCCAGGCCTATCATCTACTGAAGAACATGGATGAAAAGCAATACGAGGGGTTAGTAAAAATGCTCAAGGGCGAGAGCGGGGATCATGCAAAGCGGGAACTGCCTCCCATCGAAGGAGACTTTTATCATTTAGGGCATATGCTCACCGAAGAACAACGCGCCCTCCAATTAAAGGTAAGGGCTTTTATGGAAAATGAGGTAAAGCCCCTCATCAACCGATACTGGCTCAAAGGGGAGTTCCCCTTCGAGGTCATTCCCCGGCTGGCGGAGCTGAATATTTGCGGGGTTACGTACGAGGGGTACGGATGTCCACATCTCCCCTTTCTTATGGAGGGGATCCTGGCCATGGAAATGGCCCGCGTGGACGCGAGTATCGCCACGTTCTTCGGGGTGCAGAGCGGGCTGGCCATGGGTTCCATCTATCTCCTGGGTTCCGAAGCTCAAAAGGCCGAATGGCTGCCCCGCCTGCAAAAGCTGCAATGCATCGGGGCCTTCGGCCTCACCGAACCCGAAGTCGGTTCCGGGGCTGCGGGCGGACTGACGACTACGGCCAAACGCCAGGGCGACCAGTGGGTCCTGAACGGCCAGAAGAAGTGGATCGGCAACGCCACCTTTGCCGACGTGATCATCATTTGGGCGCGCGACCTGGATGACGGTCAGGTCAAGGGTTTCCTGGTGCGGAAGGACCTGCCCGGATTGGATGTAGAAAAAATCGAAGATAAGATGGCCCTGCGCATCGTGCAGAATGCCCTGATCACGCTCCGTAGTTGCACGGTGCCCGAATCCGACCGGCTGCAGAACGCGAACTCTTTCAAGGATACCGCCAGGGTCCTGCGCATGACCCGGGCGGGGGTCGCCTGGGAAGCCGTGGGCTGCGCGCGGGGCGCCTATGAAAGCGCCTTGGACTATACGCGGAAACGAAAGCAATTTGGAAAACCCATCGCCTCCTTCCAGCTCATCCAAAACCACCTCGTCGAAATGCTGTCCAACCTGACGGCCATGCAGACCATGGTCTTCCGCCTTTCCCAGCTCCAGGACGAAAACAAGCTCACCGACGAGCACGCCTCCCTGGCCAAGGTCTTCTGCACGCTCAGGACCCGGGACATCGTGAGTCACGCCCGGGAGGTCATGGGCGGAAACGGTATCCTCCTCCAATACGACGTCGCGCGCTTCGTCGCGGATGCGGAGGCCATCTATAGCTACGAAGGGACCAAGGAAATAAATTCCCTGATCGTGGGCAGGGCGATAACAGGATTCAGTGCGTTTGTGTAAATTGTATGATATGCGCTATCTCCTAATAGTACTACTGCTCGCAAGCACGGCATCCGCCCAAACGCCTTCGTTCATTTCCGACAGCCTCGACAGTTATATCCATCAGGGGATGACCGACTGGAACATCCCCGGACTGGCGATCGTGATCGTCAAAGACGGGCATATAGCATTCATGAAAGGTTATGGCACCCGGGAGGTAGGAAAGGACGAACCCGTCGACACCAACACCCTGTTCTTCATCGCTTCCAATACCAAATTATTCACCGGCACTGCCGTCGCTCAATTGGATGAAGCGGGAAAGCTGTCCCTCGACGATCGCGTCAGCAAATTTTTTCCCGGTTTCCGCCTCTACGATACGAATGCCACACGCATGGTCGATGTAAAGGATATGCTTTCACACCACCTGGGCACCAAGACTTTCCAGGGAGACTTCACCTTCTGGAATTCGAACCTTTCGCGAGAAGCGATCATCGCGAAAATCCACCTCCTGAAGCCTTCGGGGAAATTCCGGAGGGACTTCGGATACTGCAATTCGTGCTTCCTGACGGCGGGGGAGATCGTCGTCAAGGCCTCGGGAGGGAGTTGGGAAAGCTACGTCCAGCACCACTTCCTGGATCCCCTCGGGATGACGCACACGCATACCCAAACGGAGGGCGCGGAAGGGTATCCCGACATGGCCCATCCCTATACCAGCAATTACGGGGACCTCGTGGCCCTGCCCTTCGACCATATCGACAACCTGGGGCCCGCGGGCGCCCTGGTGAGTTGCGTTTCAGACATGTCCCATTGGCTGCAAATGCAACTGGACAGCGGGCGATACGATGGGGCACGTGTCGTAAGTTGGAAAGCCATTCAGCAAACGCGGACGGCGGGCACCATCATACGATCCAACCGGAGCCCCTTCGGGCCCGCGCATTTTGTATTGTATGGGTTGGGCGTGTTCATGACCGACTACCACGGAAAGCAGGTCTACTGGCATACGGGCGGCGCTTTCGGATTCGTTTCCAATACCTGTTTCGTGCCCGAGGACAACCTGGCCATCTGCATCCTCACCAACAACGACGACCAGGACTTCTTCGAAGCCCTGCGCTATCAAATTCTCGATGCCTACATGGGCACTCCCTATGTCAATCGAAGCCATCAATTCCTCGGCCCCGCCACCGCAGGAAAAAAGGAACTCCTGTCGGATGTGAAGGGCTGGGAAGCCAAGGTGGCAAAGGGCCTCAAGCCCAGCCTGCCCCTCAGCGCCTTCACGGGCGCCTATACGAATCCCGTTTACGGGAAGATCAACATTACCCAACAGGGCAGCGGGCTGGTGATCCACTTCGAGCACCACCCCGGCCTCCGCGCCACCCTGGACTATATGGGGGACGACAAATTCCTCATGCGCTTTTCCAACATCGCCTACGGTATCTTCCCGGCGCCCTTCACCATAGGCGGAGGGAAGGTGAAAAATGTCACCGTGAAGGTGGCTGATGGACTGGAATACGATCCTTACGTCTTCGTGAAAGATTAAAATATGAAACCATTCTGCTGCTGCCTCCTCCTGGTTACCTGCTCCCTTGGCGCGGCCGCGCAGGACATCAACAAGCTGATCGATGAAAGAGCGGACTCGGTCCTTGCCCAGGTCATCGAATGGAGGCGCGCTCTCCACCAGCATCCCGAACTCTCCGACCAGGAAATCCACACCGCGGAATTCGTGGTCCAGCAACTCCAGGAGTTGGGCATGGAAATCCATACCAATGTCGGAGGTCACGGGGTGGTGGCTATCCTCCGGGGCAAGAAGCCCGGCCCCGTCGTCGCCATCCGAACCGATATGGACGCCTTGCCCGTTACCGAGCGCGGGAACCTGCCCTTTGCTTCCCACGACACCGCCGAACTCGAGGGTCTGACCGTCGGCGTCATGCACGCCTGCGGGCACGATGCCCACATGGCCATGCTCCTGGGAACAGCCAAGGTGCTGGCCCAACTCCGTGACCGGTTACCCGGCACCGTGGTATTCCTGTTCCAGCCCGACGAAGAGGGCACCAACGCGGACGAGCCCGGCGGCGCAAGGCGCCTGATCGCAGACGGTGCCCTCGACAGCCCGCGCGTGGAGGCCGTTTTCGGACTGCACATCTTTTCCAACATCCCCGTGGGCGATATCCTGTATAAAAGCGGCCCCATGATGGCCTCCTCCGACCTCGTGTCGATCCACGTGAAAGGAAAATCGAGCCATGGCTCCCAACCCTGGTTCAGCATTGATCCCATCGTCGTCTCCGCCCAAATCATCATGGGCCTTCAGACCATCGTGAGCCGCCAGGAAAATATTTTCAAAGCGCCCGTGGTCGTCACGATAGGCTCCGTGCACAGCGGGAATCGCTTTAACATCATTCCCGAAAGCACGGACCTCATCGGCACCGTCCGGACCCTGGATTCGGGCATGCGCGTGGACGTACTGCAGCGCATCCAGCGGACCGCCACGGACATCGCTGCGGCTTCGGGAGCGACCGCCGACGTGGCGTTCCAGAGTAAAACGCTGGTCACCTACAACGACTCGGCCCTGACGGCCGAAATGCTCCCGGCTTTGCGCCGCGCGGCCGGTGCGGAGCACGTCCATCCCACCACGGGGATGATGGTGTCGGAAGATTTTTCGTATTACGGGCTAAAAGCGCCTACGCTGTTTGTATTTCTCGGAGGCATGCCTGCGGGGGCCGATCCCGCGAAGGTGGCGTTCAACCATTCGCCCGATTTTTACATCGATGATTCGAGGTTGGATGTAGGGGTGAAGGCCTTTTGTCACATGGTATTCGACTACGCAAAGCTGCACCCCGTGCGCTAGCGCTCACCGAAAATGAGGCTGCCGATCCGGACCATATTAGACCCGCATTCCAGGGCGAGCCGGTAGTCGTTGCTCATACCCATCGACAGGGTGTCCCATTCTTCGTGGCGTGCATACAACTCCGCCAGGCCACAGAATTCCCGCCGCACTTCGGCTTCGCTTGCGTCGTTGGTGGCCATGCCCATCAGGCCACGGATGCGTGCGTATTCCGGCGCCGGAACATCCCCGAGCTCCCCGGGCTTGAACCCGAACTTGGTTTCTTCCCGCGCGATATGTACCTGGAGCAGGCAATCCAACCGACGTCCGGTTTTCACGCCTTGTTTCCCGACCTCGTGCAGCAGCGAAAGGCTATCGATCCCATGGATGAGGTGCACGAAAGGCGCAATTTGTTTGACCTTATTGGATTGGAGGTGGCCGATGAAATGCCAACGGATGTCGGCCGGAAGGGCCGCCTGTTTGGCCAGGAGCTCCTGCACATAATTTTCCCCGAAATCGCGATGACCGAGGTCGTACAGGGCCTGTATATCTTCGACGGGCTTGGTCTTGGAAACGGCAACCAGCGTCACGTTCCCAAGGCTCGCCAGGAGCTGTCGATAGGCATCCACGTGAATGGGCATGCCGCAAAATTAGGGGGGAATACTCCCAAAAAGGAAAGAATTATTCCTTAATTCAAAAGCCCCCCTTAGGCAAACGGCCGACTTTCGATTCCAGACTGTTGCGTATGAAAACAAAGGTTCTACAGGAAACCATCTCATTCCTTTTTATTGTCCTTTTCATTTACGCGGCCACCAGCAAACTATTCGACTATCAAACTTTCCGGTTGCAACTGGAAAAATCCCCCTTTATCACCTCCATAGCGGGATTCGCCGCCTGGAGCCTGCCCGTCGCGGAGATCGGTACGGCGCTATTGCTGCTCATACCCGCCGCCCGAATCGCCGGACTTTACGCCTCCCTGTTTCTGATGACCCTGTTCACCGCGTACCTCGTGGCCATGCTTGGTTTCAGCTACTACATTCCCTGCTCCTGCGGAGGCATACTCGGAGGGCTTTCCTGGAAGGACCATATCGTCTTCAATGCCTTTTTCATGACGCTGGCCATTATCGGAATCTTGTTACACAAAAACTTCAAATATGAAAAAAACAAAAATCCTATTGGGCATATTGGCTTTGGGCCTCGGCCTTTGCCTTAGCGCCTTCACCCACAAATCGACGCATGCCGATAAGCGGGTGCCACCCACCGCTTGGGTCAACCTTCCTTACGGGGATGCCAACGCCATTGGCAATTACCATGGCTTCGAGTACAGCACCGAGGCGCAGCTGAACACGGCTTACGGTTGCGCCACCAATTATGCCGGTCCTATCTGCGGGGC
>CAZJDB010000111.1:0-15647 GCA_964544695.1 uncultured Chitinophagaceae bacterium | reverse complement strand
GCGATACTCACTGCCTGGAATTCGAATTCAGGTTCAATTTGTATCAAACTCGCTGCGGCAATTGCTGCGGGTTGCACTACAGTAATTAAGCCGAGTGAATTGAGTGCTATTCAATCCCAAATATTGACAGAGTGTTTTCATGAGGCAAATCTACCTGCTGGGGTTATCAATGTGGTAAATGGCCGTGGAGATATAGTGGGAACCGAACTCGCAAGAAACCCCGATGTTTCTATGATCGCATTCACCGGTTCTACAGTGGTTGGTAAAATAATTGCACGTGAGGCAATTGATACAATGAAACGGGTTGCTCTTGAGTTGAGTGGCAAAGCTCCGAATGTTATCTTAGACGATGCAGATTTAACCAAAGCTATTCCAATGGCTGTGACTGCGTGCTTTATGAATAATGGACAAGCATGCATCGCAGGTACAAGGCTACTCGTACCTGAAAATCGTCTGGAAGATGTAAAGAAGATTGTCAGGGACACCATTTCCGGACTAAAAGTTGGCAATCCTGAAAATGAAGAAACAAGTATTGGCCCTTTAGCAAACCAAAAACAATATGACCGTGTTCAGGGCTACATAAAATCCGCTGAAGAAGAGGGGGCAGAGCTACTTATCGGGGGAGAAGGACATCCTGATGGATTAAATGAAGGCTTCTTCGTTAAGCCGACCGCCTTTGTTGGAGTTACTAAGAACATGCGTATCGCCAAGGAAGAAATATTTGGTCCTGTGCTTTCCATTATGACGTACAAAACAGAGCAGGAGGCGATTGAAATGGCAAATGACACAATATACGGTTTGCTGGCTTATGTCAGTTCATCCGATCAGGAAAGAGCCAGGAGAGTCGCCTATCAAATAAATGCGGGTAGAGTTTTGATAAACACCTTAAACCATGATCCGTTAGCCCCTTTCGGAGGATTTAAACAATCTGGTATTGGCAGGGAAGGCGGTATATTGGGGTTAGAAGAATACCTTGAACCTAAAGCCATAATTGAATAGTATATGACTTCCGAAACAATCACACTTATCGCCAATATCGCACTTGCCGTATCGGCCATCATTGCTTTGGTATTTGGCATTGTACAAGTTAGGAGTGCAAAACGCGATCGTCAGGAAAGACTTACACTCGAAGCTTTGCGCAATTTCAATACCCGTGAATTTTCTGAACTCATGAATTATGTTACTTCGCACGATATACCTCCCACACACGAAGATTGGCAAAAACTTCTTGCTCACGAAGGAATTATTATTACCCAGTTTGCACAGGAAATGGAATCGCTTGGCATTCTAGTAGCCCAACGGCTTATAAATATTGACCTCGTAGATAAAACAATTGGTTCATTGGTTTCCACTGCTTGGGAAAAATATAAAGTAATGATTGAGGATTCGCGCGAGAAACGTCCTGACCCTTTTCTGTGTGAATATTTTCAATGGTTGGCCGAACGAATAGAAGAAAGAATGCGTAATACTCCCCGCAAGCCATTCTATTTAAAATAGTAACTTCGTAAGCCATATGATTCAGAAGCCACCGATACAATATTCGTGTTACTTCTCAAGAAGTAGCAAAGGTGAGCAATTCGTCCCGGAGCATACTTTAGTCTATATTATTTCCGGCTCGTTAGTGATGGTCGATAACAGTCATACGATAAGTTTCAACTCCGGCGACATTTATTTTTGTAGAAAAAACAATCTTGTCAAATATACTAAATGCCCTCCTGATACAGGTGAATATCAGTCAATATCAATTTATTTCGATCAACAAACCCTTAGGAGCATAAGTCTTGAATACGGGTACAAAGCAGATCAGCACGCCGGAACTGCCGCTTTTCAAAAAATCCATTCTTCTGAGATTGGTAATTATATGAGGTCTCTTTTGGCTTATGAAACAATATTGAAGCATAAAGGAGCGTACGACTTACTGCTTCTAAAACAGAAAGAAGCCATTTTACTTTTGTTGAAACTGGTACCTGCATTTAAGAATGTTCTTTTTGATTTTTCCGAGCCAGGGAAAATTGACCTTGAGGCATTCATGGAGAAGAATTATCACTTCAATGTTCTATTAAAACGATTTGCTTATCTCACAGGCAGAAGTTTGGCAACATTTAAACGGGATTTTGAGAAGATCTATCATACCACGCCTAGCCGTTGGCTACAACAAAGAAGGCTGCAGGAAGCATATCACAAGATAAAAGAACTAAAGAAAGCGCCTTCAGACGTTTATCTGGAATTGGGCTTTGAAAATTTGTCTCATTTCTCGTTCGTTTTTAAAAAAGCGTATGGGGTTGTTCCCTCCAAACTGTAAAGGAATATTGCAGTGAATGCTGAGGTTTTTCATTTGCAAATTTGCCTACGCTCGAATTTTGCATCGAACGAGCCAAGGGCTTCCGCCTTTTTAAAATCATAACAAGCGGCTTCGTTATCCCCTAGCTTTTCATAAAGCTTTCCCCTCGATACATACGCTGTCGTGTAATTCCTATTGAAGTGTATGGCTTTTGTATAAAATCTGATGGCCAAATTGATGTTCGAATCCTCGATAGCTATGGCATAATTATTATACGCCATAGCACAGGTAGAATCGGCGGTGAAGGCGGCCTGATAGTCCTTTAAAGCGCCGGACCCATCATTCAGGTATTGTTTTGCTACCCCTCGCGCAAGCATGGCTTCGATAAACTTTGGTCTCAGGGCAATCGCCTTGCTATAGTCCTCGATGGCCCCTTCAAAATTGTTTAGCTTTCGTTTGGCAGCACCTCTGTTATAATAAAGGGAAGATGAATCCGGTAATAGTGCTATGGCCTTTGTCAACGTAGTGATTTCTGTAAAAAACAATCCCTCGGCATTTTCCTTTTCCGCCTCCGCAAATAGGGGGTCCGCTAAGAATCTTGGATTCTGCCTATATTCGGCGCATGGGTGCGTATTTAAATAATCGTATCCATCCACTAGTCCTCTTTTCAGGGCCTCAAATGCACATTTGCAAGCAGCATCCTTATCTTTCAGGGAGTCATACAAATTGGCCTTCGCCATGTAGTAGATCATCGCAGAGTCCTGGTGAAACTGAATGCATTGATCTAACGCCATAAGCGCCCCTTTTGAATCACCTGTCACCAATAGGAGTCTAAACTTATGGCTTAACAAATAACTATTGCCGGGTTCGATCTTCAAACCCTTGTCCAGGTAGGAAAGCGCGGCTTTGTAATCATTTTTATGCGCTTCCGAAGCTGCGCATTCCCGGAAAGCAATGAGCTTGCTTCCGTCCAATGTTATCGCTTTGTTGTAATCGGCAATCGCCTTATCATAATCATTTAAATTATCATAAGCATCGCCTCTCTGCACGTATGCCTCATAATAATCGGGTTTCAGCTCGATAGCCTTGTTACAGTCCGAGATTATTCCGGTATTGTCCTGGAGATCGAATCTCGATATAGCTCTTTGATTGTAGGCCTTGGGATTGTTGGGATCGATGGCAATGGCATTACTGCAATCCCGGATGGCGCTTGAATCGTCCCCGTTTCTATCCTCCAAACCCGCTCTTAACAGGAGCCCGTCCACATTTCTATTGTCGATATCAAGAAGTTTATTGCAATCTGCCATAGCACTGTCCATTTCCTCCAGGGATATATATGCATAAGCCCTGTTGTAATAGGCGGTAACATAGTCGGGTTTTAAGGTAATTGCCTGGTTTAACGCAACAATAGCCTCCTCGGTCCTTCCAAGGTTGCCTAATGCCGTTGCTTTATCCAGGAATGCCTGAAAGGAGCCTTTGTTTTTGGCAATAGCCGAGTCATACAGGGGAAGGGCCTCATTGTATTTCTTTCTTTCCAGGAACGAGTAGCCAAGCATTTCATAGGGAGTGGACAGGTCGGGTCCAAGCTGCATCGCCTTCCTTTCATCCTCATCCCCTTTTACAAAATCATTGGTTTTATAAAAAAGCATCCCCCTTTGAACATAACCGTCCGGCGTTTTGGGGTCAATACCGATCGCCCGGTTAAAATAGAAAAGGGCCGAATCAAACCGCCCCAATTCACGTAAGCACACTCCCATGCCCAGGTTCGCCGAATAATCCCCCGGAGATTGTTTAAGCACTTTTGAGAAGGATGCCAAATCCTGGCCATCACAGAGAGAGGGGATCGCTGTAATGAAAACTAGAATGAGATTACGGATATTCATGGTTTATCTGAGGAGCGCTTGTTCACGCTCTCCAAACTTAAACTATTTCAATGAAAACCTTCTCGACCGCTGACCTGGGTTTCATTATAGTTGATTTTGTCAACCATATTCCCTATCTTCACTCCATGCCCCACAACTCCATCCCCTCCATTCGCGCATTCAACCGCTTCTACACCGGCTTCCTGGGCCTGCTGGACCAGCACATCCTGGAAAGTTCCTTTAGCCTTCCCGAGGCGCGTGTCCTTTTCGAACTGAATCAAAAAGATAGCATCCAGGCCTCGGAAATCGTGGATAGCCTTGGAATAGACAAAGGCTACCTGAGCCGCATCCTGGATCAGTTTTCAAAAGAAAAGCTGATTTCGAAAAAGCGGTCCAGGGAGGACGGCAGGCGCCAACACCTCTACCTCACTGACAAAGGGCACAAGACCTTCGAACGTCTGAACCGGGCTTCGGACGAACAATTGAAGGGATTGCTCAAGGGGATGCCGGAAGGCGATTTGACCAAGTTGGAAGGCCATATGAAAGGGATAGAGGGCCTCCTGGGCGAAAAAACGGCCTCAAAGACCGACATCACCATCCGCACCGACCTCCGCCCCGGCGACCTCGGCTACGTCACTCACCTGCACGGTCGCATCTATAAAGAAGAATGCAATTACGGTATAAACTTCGAGGCCTACGTGGCTCAGGGCCTGGCAGAATTCTGGAAACAATATGACGCAAGAAAGGATAGCGTCTGGATTGTCGAGCACGGTCAAAGGATGGTCGGATTCCTCTTATCGATGCATCGCGAAAAGGACGCCGCCCAACTCCGGTATTTTATTCTGGAGCCGGAATACCGCGGCCTTGGTCTGGGCAAGAAGTTGATGAATGTTTTTATGGCACATCTGAAAGAAAAGGGTTACCAGAAAGCCTACCTCTGGACAACTAACGAGCAGGAGACAGCGATTGCCTTATACCAGCGTCACGGGTTCGTTCTGACAGAGGAGAAACATAGTGAAGCTTTCGGGAAAGCCCTACGCGAGCAGAGGTATGATCGGAAAGTCTGAAAAATTATATATCTGATACCCATGGAAAACCCCACAAGCAATAACCCGGGGTGGTCCCCCTGATCCACGCTTCCATAGCGGCTCCCTTCCCCACACATCCGGTAAAATCCCCGTTCAAATGGATTTGGCCGTCTATGCTTCCCAGCTTACTTGTACTTTTATTGAATATGAGAAAATCCTTCCTCGCCGCGCCATTACTATTTTTGGCGGCTTGCCACCAAGACAACACGAATGTGAAACCCGATTTCCTGACGGTGAACATCGACACCACGGTGAAGCCCTCGGAGGACTTTTTTGAGTTTGCAAACGGGGGTTGGATCAAACGTACACCCATCCCGGACGAGGAAAGAGCATGGGGGTTGGGCAACCTGGTGGAGGAGGAAATCTACCAGCGCGAGAAGGTAGTAAATGAAGGAGCCGGAAACCAAGAGGGTCCAATTCAAAAAAAGATCGGTGATTTCTGGTACAGCGGCATGGACACCGCCGATATAGACAAGGCCGGACTGACACCCCTGAAACCCGCACTCCAGAACATCCAGGAAATCAACAACGCACGCGACCTGGTTAACGCGGTAGCAACCCTGCACCTCGCAGGCATCCACGTCCTCTTCCAGGACTACGTAGCCCAGGACGATAAAAACAGTTCCGAAATGGCTTTCCAAATAAGCCAGGGCGGCCTGGGTATGCCCAACCGCGATTACTACTTCAATACCGATGCGCGGTCGGTGGCAGTCAGAAACGCCTATAAAAATTACCTCGTAGAAACGTTCATGCAATTGGGCGCAAAGGACGCAAACGAAAAAGCGGAAAAAGTATTAAGCCTGGAAACGAGCCTGGCCAAAGCTTCCAGAAAGCTCGCCGACCTGCGGGATCCCTATGCGAATTACCACAAAATGGGAATAAAAACCCTGACAGATCTAACCCCTGCCTTCGACTGGACAAAATATTTCCAGGCAGTAGGCGCAACCAACCTGGACTCCGTAATTGTCGGCCAACCTGAATTCCTCCAGGCCCTGAATAACGAACTTACAAAAGCCCCTCTTCAAGATTGGAAAGACTACATGAGCTTCCAACTAGTATTCAGGAGCGCCCCTTACCTGGACAGCACCACCTTTAAAAACTATTTCACGTATACCCAGTCCCTGTCAGGTGTAAAAGCGCCAAAAGTAAGATGGAAAAGGGTGATCGATGCCGAAAACGCGGCAATGGGGGATGCCCTGGGCCAGTTGTTTGTCAAGGAGTACTTCCCCGATCAGGCCAAGCAGCGCTACAGCGACCTGATCGAAAACATACGATCAGCTTTCAAGGACCGTATCGCCAAACTCACCTGGATGAGCGATACCACGAAACTCAGGGCATATGACAAGCTCGCCCGCATGACCAAAAAGGTGGGTTATCCTGACAAATGGAAGGACCTCAGTACCATGGTGATCAACCGGGGGCCCCTGGTATTGAACATGCAAAGCGCCCGCAGTTGGTGGTTCCGCTATAACCTTTCCAAGCTGGGCAAGCCCGTGGACCGGACCGAATGGGACATCACACCCCAGACCTATAACGCCTATTACAACCCAAGCAACAATGAAATTGTCATGACCGCCGCCGGCTTCACCATTCCGGGAATGAAGGATGCGGACCTGGACGATGCTTTCGTGTATGGCTATGCAGGGGCCAACTGGATCGGCCACGAGATGACACACGGCTTTGACGACCAGGGACGCCAGTACGATGCGAATGGGAATCTCAAAGGCTGGTGGCAACCGGAAGATTCGATTCAATTTTCCAAACGCGCCCAAATGATCATCCGTCAATTCGACGAGTTCGTCCCGGTAGATACGCTGCATATCAACGGAAGCGCCACCCAAGGGGAGAATATCGCGGACCTTGGCGGAATGCTGATTGGTTTAGATGCATTCAAGAAAACGGATGCCTATAAAAACGGTGTGAAGATCAACGGATACACACCCACCCAACGATTTTTCCTGGGCTATGCCTATGGATGGATGGAGGAAGTCCGCAAGGAAGCCCTGGCCAGTCAGGTGATGACCGACGTACATGCTCCCGAAAAATATAGGACCAACGGTCCTGTTGTGAATGTCCCCGAGTTCTACGAAGCCTTCGATGTGAAACCGGGAGACAAAATGTACCGACCGGATAGTGTAAGGGTATATATCTGGTAAATCGCCCGCAATCGAACGGGGTGTATCAAAACGAGACACCATGCAATAATGCAACATTCTGAAAACAAAGCTGTTATTATATGGCATGATTTTCAAATGTAATCGTTTGCCCGCTGGCAGCGAAAGCGACCCAGAAAAACCACTCGCCATGAACTACACAACCGTCGACCAACTCCTAGTGGATGAAGGCTTCCTGGCCTGGTACCGCGCATCCGATAAGGAACAACTCAGCATTTGGGATGCCTGGATCCAGGAGAATGAAGAAAACCGGATGATGGCCATGGAGGCCGTTCGGTTGCTGAACATGCTCTACTTCAAGGAAACCCTGGGAGCATCCGACAAAAGAGCCGACGAAATCTGGAAAAGGATCGAAAAAGAAATCGCACAGCGAACCCCCGCCCCCATAAGACGAAACAAAGAAAGCTCCCCACTCCTCCTGAGCAACTATATGAAGGTCGCCGTCCGCAACCTGCGGCGGGGCAAGATGCACAGCGTGATCAATATCGCGGGCCTTTCGGTGGGCATGGCGGTGAGCCTCCTCATCGGGTTTTGGATCTGGGACGAGTTGTCCTTCAATAAATTCCACGAGCATTACGATAGGATCGCCCAGGTTATGGAAAGGGGCGTTGCTCAAAACGGGACAAAATTTGCCAACTACGGAACCTCGATTCCTGTGGCGCAGGCGTTGAGAGACCAATATGCGGAAAATTTCGACCACGTAGTGCTGATGTCCAATGGGCAACATACCCTGGGTAACAGTGACAATAAATTCACAACGTATGGCAGTTTCATGGAACCGGAAGGTCCGGAAATGCTGTCATTGCAGATGCTGAAAGGGAGCTGGGCCGGCCTCGGGGATCCCTCTTCCATCCTCTTGTCGGAATCGATGGCCCAAAAACTGTTTAAAGACGGGGATCCCATAGGCCATATAGTCAAAATGGACAACAGCAGCCGCATTGTCCTCAAGGTGACGGGTGTATATAAGGACCTTCCAAGGAACGACGACTGGCAGGGAGTGAATTTTATAGTTCCCTGGCAGGAGTTCCTGGACAAATGGGATTGGATCAGGGGGGCGAAGGATAATTGGAACGAAAATATCTGCCGCCTGGTGGTGCAATTGGCGCCCAATGTCACCCTGGCCGAGGCCACACAAAAAATCAGATACGTAAAACAAAAACATCTAACGGATAAAGGATTGAAGCTGGACCTCTTCCTCTATCCCATGAGCAAATGGCACCTGTATTCCGAGTTCAAGGACGGTTATAGCTCGGGCGGCCTGATCACTTTCATTTGGCTGTTCGGAACGATAGGGGCATTTGTATTGCTGCTGGCTTGTATCAATTTCATGAACCTCAGTACGGCCAGGTCGGAAAAAAGGGCCAGGGAAGTGGGCATCCGGAAGGTCATGGGCTCTATGAGAAGGCAGTTGATCTTCCAGTTCTTCAGCGAGTCAGTGCTAACGGCAGCCTGCTCATTCCTGCTGGCCATCGTCCTGACCCAGGTTTCACTACCCTGGTTCAACGGCCTGTCGGATAAAGACATTCATATGCCATGGGGGAATGCCATTTTCTGGGGAGCCGGTTTAACTTTCACGGTAATCACAGGGATCATCGCCGGCAGCTACCCCGCCTTGTTCCTGTCGAATTTCCGTCCCGTCAAGGTACTCAAGGGGACATTCAGGTTGGGCAAATCCGCCTCCATGCCCAGGAAGGTCTTGGTGGTTTTTCAGTTCGCGATTTCCGTCCTCCTGATCAACGGCACGATTATCGTTTTCAAAGAGATCAAATACGCCAAGGACCGCCCCGTGGGATATCAAAGGTCGGGACTCGTTTCCATCCAGGAGACAACGCCCGAGATCTATACCAATTACAGCATCATCCGGGCTGAGTTGTTGGGCTCCGGGGCCGCATCGGATGTTTCCGAATCCCAGTGTCCGGTGACCGATATCTGGGCGGGAGACTGCGGTTTCACCTGGAGCGGGATAAAACCCAGTGATAATACTTGCTTCGCCATCGTGCCCGTAAGGCATGAATTTGGAAAGACAGTCCGCTGGCAAATCCTGCAAGGTCGGGATTTTTCGAAGGCATATGCTACAGATTCTTCCGCGATCATCATCAACGAATCGGCCGTAAAATCCAAGGGCTTTTTACATCCCTTGGGGATGACGATAATTGAAGGAAATAATCAATTACACGTCATCGGGGTGATCAAGGATATGATCCAGACATCTCCCTTCGAAACGGTCCCGCCAGTGATGTATTCCATCCTTCACGAGGGGGGCAATTACCTCAACCTGAGGCTCAATACTTCCCAACCCGCCGGAACATCTATAAAGAAGGTAGCCGATGTCATGAAGAAATACAACCCCGGTGCGCCCTTCGAACCCATTTTCGCGGACCAGGACTATGACCGGAAATTCGGGGATCAGGAACGCTTTGGAGACCTGGCCCTGATCTTTGCCATCCTGGCCATCTTCATCAGCGCGTTGGGATTGTTCGGGCTGGCCTCTTTCGTAGCGGAACAAAGGACCAAGGAAATCGGCATAAGAAAAGTCCTGGGCGCTTCCCTGCTGAATATCTGGACGCTCATCTCCAATGAATTCATCCTCCTGATAGGTATATCCCTGGTCATCGCCACGCCCACCGCCTGGTTTTTCATGCACCATTGGCTCCAGAACTACCAGTACCGCACGGGCATACCCTGGTGGGTTTTTGCCGGTGCGGGTCTCGGCGCCATCGTCCTGACCCTGATCACCGTCAGCTATCAAAGCATTAAAGCTGCGCTGATCAACCCGGTAAAGAGCTTGAGGACGGAGTAAAGCGCGTGCGCAAACTCAGGATGGGCTTTTCGAAAAAACGGTAGCTTAGGTCCGCGACCAAAAGTGTGGTGGCCAGCATGGGCAATACAAGGATATTCCCTGACAAGTGCAGGACCTTCAAAAAAAGCAGGATGACGAGGGGATGATATACATAGAGCCCATAGGTCCTTTTACCCATGTAACTGATCCAACCCAAACGGCTCCATTGAAAATACCGGTTGGAAGCGCTTTGATGAGCAACCGGAAAGCACCAGAGCGCAGCGTAAATGATGGTATCCACATAGCCGAATCCCGGAATGGCCTCCAAAATGGGCGTATTCAATAAAATAATTAAAATAAACAAATAACCCAGGAAAACCGAAAGGCAGGAAAGACCTGAGACGAAGCCCCTCCACCGGTCACGCGACACCGCCAATATTGCTCCCGCGGCAAAATCCGGCACGTAGTTCAACGTGTTCCCATAGTCCTGCCACCCATAATGGGCAACACCCCACTTAAACCCAATAAACATTACGCACGCAAACAAGCAAATCCAGGGTAATCGAGGAAAATAATACTTCATCAGGAAAGCCAATACAAAATAAAACTGCTCCTCCACGCAAACGGACCAAAGAATCGCCAAAGCGAAAATATTTGGATCCCTGAGGAAATAATTTGCCACGAAAACCAAATACGGCCAAAGGGCAGGCACGAAAAAATGGACCACCCCCGCGGCCGCGAATACCCCGAAAACCACCAAAAAGTACAGCGGATAAATGCGCAGGCCACGGCGAATTAAAAACAAACCCGGCGCAAATCGCTCAAGAGAACGATACTCCGAATAGGCCAAATGGACGATCAGGTAAGAGGAGATCAGGAAAAACAAATCCATGACGACGGGGAAGGATCGGCCAAGATAGACCCAGACTGGCGCCAATCCACCCACATCAAGTGGCACGTGGTAGAAGAACACGAGGAGGAAGGCAAAAAACCTCATCGAGTCGATCCCCTTGAAATATTGACCGTTCATTTCAATTTTTCCAGGCAGCGACGCAAGCTTTCCTTCCAATCCGGGATACGCAGCCTGAAGGTCGCTTCGATCCGGTTGGTATCGAGCACCGAATAGGCAGGCCTCCGCGCCGGCGTCGGGTAGGCCGAGGTCGGGATAGGATTGATTTCACAAGACGAACCGCTGAGAGAGGCAATGGCCCTGGCAAAATCGTACCAGGTAATGGCTCCCTCATCCGCATAGTGGTAGATGCCCCTGAAGCGAGCGTCGTTCCTTCGGACATCGAACGGCACGGTTTGATACAATGCACAAATATCCAAAATAGCGGAGGCTAGATCCGCCGCATACGTGGGCCTGCCATGTTGGTCATCGACCACTCCCAGGGATTCCTTTTCACCCATAAGCCTCAGCATCGTCTTCACAAAGTTCTTCCCATAGGCCGAGTAAACCCAGGAAGTCCGGATGACGAGTACCCTTTCGTACGTATTAAAAGCAAGTTTTTCGCCTAACAGCTTGGAGGCGCCGTACACCCCAAGGGGTGAGGTGGGATCCACCTCCCGGTAGGGTTCCTTGCCTTGCCCGTCGAATACATAATCGGTGGAAATGTGTACCAGCAGCGATCCCCAGAGCTTACAAAGAATGGCCAGGTCGCCCACGGCCTCGGCATTGATGGCAAAAGCATGGACCGCATCCGACTCCGCTTTATCCACCGCCGTATAAGCTGCTGCATTGAGGCAAACCAGGGGGCGCAAATCCTCGAAGACCTTCGCCAGCAGGTCGGGACGGTCCAGGGGCAGGTCCGTCCGGTCGAAAAAGCGGAAGTGCAGGGACGGATACATCTCCGCCAAATCCCGGAGTTCGCTGCCCAGTTGGCCCGCGGCCCCCGTGACCAGGATGGTGGATTCAGAAGTATCCCGGTCTAACCTCATGCAAAATGATTTACCAGATCAGCGAGGACAGGCAGCGCCAGGTCCTTGGGAGAAAGAACGGCATTGGGTACCTTCCAATCGATACCCAGGGCCGGATCGTCATACCGGATCCCGCCCTCACTGTCCTTATTATAAAAATTATCGCACTTATACATGATTTCCGCCGTAGGGCTAAGGACCGAGTAGCCATGCGCAAAACCCCTAGGGACCAGCAATTGTCGCCGGTTGTCAGCGGACAGCTCCACGGCATACGCTTTCCCGAAGGTCGCAGACCCTTTCCGTATGTCCACGACCACATCAAGGATAACCCCCTCCAATGCCCTGATCAGTTTGGTCTGGGCATGAGGTTCCCGCTGGAAATGCAATCCCCGGATGACGCCGAAGGACGACTTCGCCTGGTTGTCCTGTACCCAGGCCCGGTCGAATCCCGCCTCCCTGAAAACATTCTGGTTGTAGCTTTCGAAGAAATAGCCTCTGTCGTCGGGAAATACCTTGGGCTCGTATATAACCAGGCCTTGAAACCCTGTATCGATAAATGGCATAAGCTAGTGCGATCCGTATTGAAGTTCGTAATACTGTTGATAGGCACCGGAAGTAACCCTCTCGGTCCAATCCTTATTTTTAAGATACCAGTCCACTGTCGTTTCGAGCCCCTTCTCGAAGGTGATGGAGGGCTCCCAGCCCAGCTCCCGTTTTAGCTTGGAAGCATCGATGGCATAGCGGAAATCGTGTCCGGCCCTGTCCTTTACGTAGGAAATCAACAGTTGGGAGGTGCCTTCCGTACGACCCAGTTTCTTGTCCATGATCCGGCAAAGGAGGTGTACGATATCGATGTTCTTCCATTCATTGAACCCCCCGATATTGTAAGTTTCTCCCGGATGACCGCGATGAAAGATAACGTCAATAGCCCTTGCATGGTCATCCACCCATAACCAATCCCGCACGTTTTCTCCCTTCCCGTAAACAGGCAGCGGCTTGTTCAGCAGGATATTATTGATCATGAGGGGGATCAGCTTTTCCGGGAATTGATGCGAGCCGTAATTGTTGGAACAATTACTGACAATGGCCGGAATGTGAAAAGTATGTTCGTATGCCCTGACCAGGTGGTCCGAGGAGGCCTTGGACGCGGAATAGGGGGACCGGGGGTCGTATGGCGTTTTCTCCGTGAAGAATCCCGAAGGTCCCAGCGAACCGAAGACCTCGTCCGTGGAGATATGGTAAAAGAGCTTCCCTGCCGGATCCTCTTTCCAATGCGCGCGTGCTGCATTCAGCAAGACCGCCGTTCCCAAGACATTCGTGCGGACGAAGTCCATGGGCGAAGTAATCGAGCGATCTACATGACTCTCGGCAGCCAGGTGGATGACTCCGTCGAAAGCATGCGAACCAAAAAGTTCATTGATAAAAGGCTCATGCGTTATATCCCCTTTGATGAATTGGTAGTTGGGAGCCTTTTGCACGTCCTTGAGGTTCTCGAGGTTACCCGCATAGGTAAGCTTGTCGAGATTGTATATCTCATACGATGGATATTTGGTCACGAACAACCGGACCACATGGGACCCTATAAATCCCGCGCCTCCCGTGATGAGTATTTTTCTATCCATTTTCAGGTATGACTTCTTTAAAGTATTTCAGGGTTTTGGCAAGGCCTTCGCTTCTTGATACCGTAGGATTCCAACCCAACAGTTCCCTGGCTTTAGTAATATCCGGCTTCCGCTGCTTGGGATCGTCCTGGGGCAGGGGCTTGTAAATGATCCTGGACTTCGTTCCCGTCAGGCGGATGATCTCTTCTGCAAAGTCCCGGATCGTGATTTCATCCGGGTTTCCGACATTGACAGGATAAGCATAGTCGCTGAGCAGGAGGCGGTATATTCCTTCCACCAGGTCGTCCACATAGCAGAAAGAACGCGTCTGCGAACCGTCCCCGAAAGCAGTCAGGTCTTCTCCCCTCAGGGCCTGCCCGATGAAAGCGGGGAGGACACGCCCGTCATCCAGGCGCATCCTGGGTCCATAGGTATTAAAAATCCGTATGATCCGCGTTTCCAGTTGGTGAAAGGTATGGTAGGCCATGGTGATGGACTCCAGGAAGCGTTTGGCTTCATCATATACCCCCCGGGGGCCTACCGGGTTGACATTTCCCCAATAGTCTTCCCTTTGGGGATGGACCGCAGGGTCTCCATAGACCTCGGAGGTGGAGGCCACCAGGATGCGCGCATTTTTGGACCTGGCCAGGCCCAGGAGGTTATGCGTTCCCAGGGCGCCTACCTTCAGCGTCTGGATGGGCATTTTGAGGTAGTCGATGGGGCTGGCGGGAGAGGCAAAGTGGAGGATGTAGTCCAGGTCTCCCGGAACGTGAACGAACTTGGTCACGTCGTGGAAATAAAATTCGAATTCAGCCAGGGGAAAAAGGTGCTCTATATTCTTCAGGTTTCCGGTCAGCAGGTTGTCCATGCCGACCACTTTATAGCCTTCGCGGATAAAGCGGTCGCAGAGGTGGGAGCCCAGGAAGCCTGCAGCGCCCGTGATCAATATTCGTTTCTTCTTTTGCATAATTGTGTTTGCGCGGAAGCGCGTCATTAAGTCCGTTGGATCGGTTTTCGGCCGACGCTTTCATAATGGTACCCCAGCGCTTCCATTTGGGGGCCTTCGAAAACATTTCGACCATCGAAAATGACCTTTCCCTTCAAAGTGGTCTCCATCAGATCGAAATCCGGGGTCCTGAAAGCGCTCCACTCTGTGGCGATGACCAGGGCTTCCGCTCCTTCCAGGGCTTCGTATTGGTTGGAGGCGAACCGGATACGGTCTCCCAGCAGGCGACGTACCCCCGGCATAGCTTCGGGATCGAAGGCCGTAATCACAGCGCCCGCATTAAGCAAGGCGTCGATGATGTATAGCGCGGGCGCCTCCCGGATATCGTCTGTGTTGGGCTTGAAGGCAAGGCCCCACAAGGCGATGGCCCGGCCTTTCAGGTCTCCCTGAAAATACCGCTTAATTTTGGGAACCAGGAAAGTTTTCTGGTCCTGGTTCACCTCCATGACGGATTGCAGGATCCTGAAATCGTAACCTACCTTACTTGCCGCCTGGACCAGGGCTTGCACGTCCTTGGGAAAGCAACTGCCCCCGTAGCCAATCCCCGGAAAGAGAAAGCGCTTCCCGATGCGCTCGTCGCTGCCAATGCCCCTGCGTACCATGTCCACGTCCGCGCCCAGTCGTTCACAGAGGCGCGCGATCTCGTTCATAAAGGTGATCTTGGCCGCCAGGAATGAATTGGCCGCGTATTTGGTCAACTCCGCTGAACGCTCGTCCATGAAAAGGATGGGGTTGCCCTGGCGCACGAAGGGTGCATAAAGTTGTTGCATCAACTGCTTTGCCTTTTCGGAAGAAGTCCCGACGATCACGCGATCGGGTTTCATGAAATCATCCACCGCCACTCCCTCTCGCAAAAACTCCGGATTGGAAACCACGTCGAAGTCGGATAGGCCGGCCTTCCGCGCGATCGTCTCCCGCACCAAATCCGCTGTCCCCACA
>CAZJDB010000110.1:0-57038 GCA_964544695.1 uncultured Chitinophagaceae bacterium | reverse complement strand
GCGGCCCATCATCGGGTACTTCGGGAACATCGAGCGGCGGATCGACTATGAATTGCTGGCTGCGGTTTTTGCGGCGCACCCCGAGAAGACCTTTGTTTTCGCGGGAGCGATTTCCACCGAATGGCCCGCGCCGGAATGGTTTTATCACACCCCCAACGTCGTGTTGCTCGGGCGCCAACCTTTTTCGGACATGCCCTCCATCGTGAAGGCGTTCGAGGTGGCGATCATTCCTTTCAAACTGGACCCCGTGTCACGGACGATCTTTCCGTTGAAATTGTTCGAATACCTGGGCGCCGGTCGCGCGGTCGTTTCTACGATGTTCAATCCGGACTTGGCGGAGAATACCAACGGGACGGTTGCGTTTTGTGCGGATGCTTCGGCTTTTTCTGCTGCGATTACTGATGCGTTGGCTTCTTCGGGTCCTTCTGCCCTGGAGGCACGATTGGCGGTGGCTTCGGCGAATACCTGGGAGGCCAGGGTATCGCAATTGGAGGGGCTGATCGATGAGTTCTTAGCTCAAAAGAAGGTGCACGCGACGGCCTAGGCCGATTTCGAAAATTTTGTACAGGGTGGAAAGCTGGATATCGCATTTACCGTTTTCCAGCCGGGAGATATAACTCTTCTTGGTGCCCACCTTTTCTGCGAGTTGTTCCTGGGTCATCTTGGCTTCCTTGCGGGCGTGTTTGAGCATTTCGCCGATGACAAAGTATTGCGATTTTTCCTCGAAGGCATCCCGCTCTTTCGTGCCGATTTTACCGTATTTGGCGGAAAGCAATTCGTCGAAGGAAGTGGAGGAAATTATTTTTTCTTTTTTGGTCATGGTTATTCTTTTTTCGACTATCGAAGCAGCAAAATATTCTGTAAATGTTGCTCTCACATTCCACTCTAATTTCATACAAACCATCTGTGCCCGTCAGGTGTTCTATTTTCCGCCCCTCTTTCACAGAACAAAGTTAACGATTAAGTTAACTTTTACAAAAAATATTTGCGATTTTTTAGCGGCCCGAGAGGATGGCGCGGCCCTTGGAAAAGACCATGCGATAGGTTTCCATCATGTATTTCCCCACGCTGCGCCAGTCAAACCCGATCTGCTGACGCATGAGAAAAACCCACACGATCAGGATGAGCACGGAAGAGATGGACGTCCCCCATGCGGCGCCGTAGAAGCCGATTTTGTTCAGCAGATACCAATTCAGGCCCAGGTTGAAGGTCAGGGCCAGGAGGTTCATGTAAAGGGTGATCTGGGGTTTGCCTATCGAATTGAGGAGGTTGGCCGATTGGTTGTGGAAAGGGCGTGCAATCCCGGCAATCATGTAGAGCTGCACGATGGGCGCCGCATTCAGGTAGCGGTTGCCCGAGATGATATACAGGATGAGCCTGGGGAAAAGGATGAAGAAAATGGAAATGGGGACGGTGAATGACATGAGTATTCCCACCATTTTCTCGAACAGGTAGCGCACTTTATCAGGGCCTTCTTCCGCGAGGGCCTTGGAGCTTTTGGGGAAGAGGATGTCCGCTGCGGCAAAGCTGGGGGTGTCCAGGAAAACATTCAAGCGGCCCGCGTTATCATAGGAGGCAACCTGCCCCGGTACTTTCATGAAGGTCCCCATCATGAATTTGTCCAGGTTCTGGAAAATATTCGATACGGCTCCGGAGGCGAATACGAATTTTCCATAGTTGAGGATCCGCTTTACCCAATTCCAGGAGGGGTTAAAGCGGTGGAAGAGGTAGGGGCGACTGTACAGGTACATTACCAGTGTGCCGGTGGCTATGCTAATAAGTTGGTAGATAACCACCAACTTTAAATTAAAAAACTTATCCACAATCAGGGTTCCGGTAATACAGGCGAAAAAGACCACTTGGCGGACGATATATCCGGCGAATACTCCCTTGAAATCGAGGTGCGATTGCTGGACGGCTTCGAGGTGGGCAAAGTACACTAACATTAGTATGCCGGGTATGTACCAGAGCAGCATTTTATACAGGTCCATGCCCTTGTCCAGCTTGAGACTTACGTAGGGACCAAATATGAGAACAAGTAATATGAATAAAGTGCTGATTGCCAGGTTTATTAAAATGGAAGAGCTGGCAATAGCTGATTTTTCATCCATTTCATTCGTGACATAACGGACGTGGGCATTCTTCAAAAGGCCCGTTTTGGTCATTTCGAAGACCGTGGTCACGGCAAGGAATAGGGCCCAGGTATCCATTTGCGCCTTTGAGAGGCTGCGGACCAGGACGATAAAATTAATGAGCCCGAAAAATGTCAGAGAGAAACGTTGGAGAACAGAATAAAAAGCTGAACGAATCCAATAAGATGAAAAATACTTTTTCCACATAAAGATTTTTTCTGGGCGCTATCCCTATCTTGCAAATGTATTATATATTTCGCTTATCCTCTGAGTAACCACATCTTACCCTCTGTCTGTAGTGTACTTCACCCCATGATGTGCGTTTGATTACCATGTGAATATCGTAGATCTACCGTGCTTCTTTTCGTTGAAATACGACATCGAAAAGGCCATGGTGGCATAGATTTTGCAGATTTGCTGAATGTGAAAATGATTGCGCGTGTAAGGTGTTCAACGAATTTGTACCCTTATCTCTAATCGTTCTCATTGTTGCTTTGTATAAATGTAGTTATAACCTTGAATCCAATTGTACAGCTGACCAAAAATCTGGAAGGTATATTAAGCACCTATCTTATTATACCTGATCCAAAATCCATCTTATGAAGAAACTGATTTGTTCCCTGACACTCGTCCTGTGTCTCTGGCAGACGGTGTCATCCCAAACAACGGTAGGAGGCCAACAGGTTATTACATTGCCATCGAGTCCCTGGGCTACGACCCAGGCCTTGCTGTCTCTGCCCAGCGATTATGACAGTACCTCAACCGAAACGTTCCCCCTCATCCTCTGGCTTCACGGTGTCGGTCAGGCCGGCACTGATATCAGCAATTTGCTGACGGACCAGGGCGGGTTGCCTTACCGCATCTCCCAGGGGTTCATTCCAGAGGCCATCAGTCCCGTCGACCACAAGATGTATAAGTTCATCGTGGTCGAGCCCCAGGCTGCCAGTTGGTCCTACCAGTATCAACAAATTCAATTCATTCTTCCGGGCATTTTGGCCAAGTACCGCGTGGATACCACGCGTATTTACATTACCGGCCTCTCCGCGGGCGGTAACGGGGCCTTGACGTGCATCACGGACGATCCCTATTTCTGCGGCAAAATCGCCGCCGTTTCCGTGATGAGCGCCGCCTCCATCACGCCCACCGAGGCTGCGGCCATGAAGAACGTGGACATCAACCACCTGCCCTTCTGGGACATCTGCGGTACCGCGGACCCCAATGGCTTTTACCCTCCCAACGTGGCCTACGTGGATTCGGTTTGGGCTAACGGCCCCAACCCCACGCCCGACTCCACGTGGTTATACAACGTCGGACACTCGTCCTGGTTCCAGGGGTACGACCCTACCTGGACGGGACGCTCCGGGCATTCCAACGGCCTCAATATGTACGAGTGGTTCCTGCTGTGGCAACGTGGCGTGACCATTCCCTGGGGGCCTGTGGCGGGCTCGAGCCTGCCCCCTTCGCCCGTCGCCGGCGTAACGAGCAAGAACATGACGATCACCCTGCCCCTGGACAGCGTTAGCCTGAATGCAACGCCTTCCACGCCTCCCAGCGGCGGCACGATCACGTCCTATCAATGGTCTTACCTCAGCGGCCCGTCGACATACCTGATCCGCAGCACGGCGAGCGCCACCACGGAGCTCACGAATCTCGTGCAGGGAACCTACCAGATTTTACTAACGGTAACGGGTAACCTAGGCGGAGTCGCCCTCGATACCGTTACGGTGATCGTGAATCCCTCGGCGCATACGCCGCCCACGGTGACCATCAGCCCGAGCACGACGACCATAACCGAACCCACCAACAGTACGACCCTGAGCGGGACCGCCACCGACGTAGGCGGCACCATCACGGGATACAACTGGACCTACGTGAGCGGGCCGACCGCCTATTCGCTGGTCAACGGGACCACCGCGAGCGCGACGCTCTCCAACCTCGTCAGCGGGACGTATGTATTTCAGCTGACCGTAACGGACAACCTCGGCGCGACCGGCGTTGCCAACGATACGGTCGTGGTGAACCCGCCCGTGACAGCCAATGCTCCCCCAGTGGCCGCTTCCACCAATAACAACATCTCGATCACCCTTCCCCTTGACTCGACAGCCCTTAACGGATCGCCCAGTGCGCCGCCTTCCGGTGGTACCATTACCGGGTATTCGTGGAGCCTGCTGAGCGGGCCCTCGGGAGACGTGATTGAAAACCCCACTTCCGCGATCGCGACCATCACAGGGTTGACCAGCGGTACGTACAAGGTAGTCCTGACCGTAACCGACAATCAGGGGCAATCCGCTACCGATACGGTTACCGTCACGGTGAACCCCGCCGGTTCCGCGGCTTCCTCCTGCGGAGGCCACCAGATCATGCTCGCCCAGCAGGGCGACCAGGGGATCACCCTGAACGGCCCGGGCTTCGCGTATGCGCCGGGCGATACCCTCGTCATCCCCGCGGTAAGCAGCCCCTATACCTGGCTGGACTTTACCGATATTTACGGGACGCCTACTTGTCCCGTGGTGATCACCAACGGGGGAGGACAGGTATGGGCCACGGTGCGCTTCAACTGCGGCAACTGCCGGTACGTGCACATGGACGGTACCGGTACGCCGGGCGTGCAATACGGGTTCCTGCTGCATAACGCCCAAAAGATCAGCGCCGGTATCGACGTATACGGACGCTCCTCCTATGTGGAAATGAACAACATCAGCATCCACAACATGGACTATGGGATTTGGGTGAAGCAGGACCAGGGATGCATCGACTCCCTGAACTATCCCAACTGGACCATAGACCATATCTCGATCCACGATAACAGCATCGTGGGGACATATGATGAAGGGATGTACCTCGGGACTACCGACCCAAACGGCACCCGCATCGTCACCTGCAATGGGGTTCAACCCAATCCCTTGCCCAAACCGCTTTACCTCTCGAACTTTTCCATATACAACAACTATATCGACAGCACGGGCCGTTCCGGTATCCAATTGTCCGACGCCGAAACGGGAGACAACGAGATCTACAACAACCGCATCAGCAACAACGGCCTCCAACTGAACTCACAGCAGGGGAACGGGATCAGCCTCGGCGGCTATACTTCGGCCCACGTGCACAATAACCTGATCACGAATACCTTCACCATGGGTATCTTCTCCCTGGGTGCGGGCCCTGAAGTGATCGACCACAATACCATTTCCCTGAGCGGACACCTGGAAGGAGGATCCCCCGGGTCCGCCAGCATCATGGTGGATACCCGTCCTACCATTCCCGTAGACAGCACGACCTTTAACATAAACAACAATACCCTCGGCACCAACACGGACTTCAACATCCGGGTGTACCAGAGCTGGCCCGCGTACGGATATAACAACAATATCTGTTCGAATACCGGACCGGGTGGTGGCCCCGCTACGTTCAACGTAGTTTCCGGGGTACACGTTACGAACACCTGTACAACGTCTCCCCCGGGAAACGGCGCACCCGTCGCAAGGGCGGGCGGTAGTTATACCACGACCTTGCCCGTGAATACGGTGGCCCTGAACGGTTCGGGTTCCACCGACGCTACCGCACCCATCGTTGGATATACCTGGACATACATCTCTGGTCCCGGCGCGCCGATGCTCGCGAACGCCAGCACCGCCACGCCGACCTTGTCGAACCTCCAGGTGGGGATCTACAAGTACGTGCTTACGATCACGGACAGCACCGGTACAACGGCAACGGATACCGCCACCATCACGGTGAACCCTGCCTCCCTGAGCGGCACCGGACCCGTCGCCAACGCCGGTTCCAAGACCGATACGGTTTACCTGCCCACCGACTGGGCTTACCTGAACGGAACGGGCAGCTATGCGCGTGGCGGAGCCACCTTGACGTCCTACCAATGGACCGTGGTAAGCGGACCCAGCGGCTCATCCATCACCACCGCTACCAGTGCCACAGCCACCTTGACCAATGCGCAAACCGCGGGCACCTATGTCGTGGTGTTGACGGTCACCGACAACAATGGCCTCACTGCTTCCGACACCGAACGCGTTTACGTACTGAACTATAGCCAGATACCCGTGGCCGTGATATCCAATACGGTCACAACCCTTACCCTGCCTACGAACCTGGTACTGGACGGCAGCGAGTCCTATGCCGGACCGAACACCTACCTGGTATCCTGGCAATGGACGGAAACCGCGGGTCCCAATACTGTGACCTTCACTTCGGCCACGTCGCCCACTACGGGCGTCAACGGGTTGATCGCGGGTACCTACACCTTCCAGCTTACCGTCACCGACGTGGAAGGACAGCCGGGCACCGCGACCATTACCTTTACCGTCACCGGCAGCGGTGGCGGCCCCGTCGCCAATGCGGGCGGCAACCAAACCATAACGTTACCCACGAACTCCGTGAACCTGAGCGGAGCGGCTTCCACCGAATCGGGCAGCGGTACGATATCGTTCTACCAATGGACCGTGATCAGCGGACCCTCGCAATATTCCTTCAGCAGCCCGACGAGCGTAACGACCTCCCTGGGCAACCTGACCGAAGGTGTCTACACGGTGCAATTGCAGGTGATCGACAACAACGGCGTTGCCTCCACGGCTACGGTGACCATTACGGTCAACGCCGCCCCGGTTCCGCCGACGGCCATCATCAATGCTTCCGATACCTCCATTACTTTACCGGCTTCGCTTAGCCTGGATGGCAGCGCCTCCACGGCGCCTTCCGGCACGTCGATCACCGGTTACCAGTGGACCGAAGTATCGGGCCCGAACAGCGCGGCCATCGCCTCCCCTGCGGGCGCCACCACGAGTGTGACCGGCCTGACTCCGGGCACCTATGTCTTCCAGTTGACCGTCACCGACGGACAAGGCTTATCCGCCAGCACGACCGTCAAGATCCGGGTAGTCGCCGCCACCGGCGGACCCCAGGCCAACGCGGGCGGTAACCAAACCATAACGCTTCCCCTGGATTCGGTGACCCTGGATGGGTCTGCCAGCAGCGAGACGGGCACGGGAACTATTACGTCTTATACCTGGACGATCCTCAGTGGCCCCGCCGGATACTCGCTTGAAAACGGGAACAGCACCGTGGCCGAGCTGACCAACCTGTCCGCAGGGACCTACCAGGTCCAGCTTTCGGTAACCGATAACAACGGCATTACGGCTACGGACATCATTACGATAACCGTGGTTGCCGTGGCTGAAGGCCATCCCGTTTCCAACGCGGGGGGTAACCTGACCATCGCCTTGCCCACGGATTCCGTGACCCTGAACGGAAGCGGATCCACCGAAGTAGGCAATGGTAATATCGTGAACTATACCTGGACCGTCATCAGCGGCCCAAGCCAATACGACCTGGTGAATGGCAATTCGGCGACCGCCGGTCTGGGTAACCTGACCGTTGGGGTGTACACCCTGGAGCTCATCGTAACCGATAATTGGGGCAACACCGCCGGGGATACCATCACCGTCACGGTGAACCCGCCGACGACGGTGCCCGTGGCCATCATATCCAATACGGATACGCTGATCACCGTTTCGGATTCGACGGTTGCACTCACTTTGGATGGTACGCAATCCTACGCACCTCCCGGGTCGACCATCACGTCTTACCAATGGACCCAGGTGGCAGGACCGAACACGGCTGTACTGGGTTCCGCGGGATCGTCCACCACTACTGTCGGAGGTCTTGCGCCGGGCGCTTACCTCTTCCAGTTGACCGTAACGGATAACCTGGGAAGGACGGGTACGGCGACCATCGTCATCCACGTACGTTCGCTTGGGGCTGGATCGGCTACCATTTACCCGAACCCGTGCCAGGATCAGTTGAACGTGGCGCTGAGCCCATCGCTGTCCGGGAAGGTCACCTTGTTGATCTACGACGTGAGGGGTGACCTGATACAGGCGGTCACGGTGGAGAAGAATGAACAGACTCCGCTGATACAAACCCTGAATACGACGGGGCTTTCCACGGGGATGTATTTCCTGCGGATTACCGTGCCGGGGGATCAGCAGACGTTCAAGTTTATTAAGGTGCAATAGCGCAGCCGCGCACCTTCAAATTGACCACTTAGGATTTCGGATCGTGATACAGAGGGCGTCCTTCGGGGCGCCCTTTCGTTTTTTTTGGCTAACGCAACCGCGCGGTTAATATCCGGGATGTACCTTTTTTAAATACGCGTCCATTACCCTGATCAGTTGGACATCCGTATAAGGCTGCCAGCCGTGCCCTCCCCTTTCTCCGTAAGTGAAACTGCCGCCGTAATACGGGTTAGTGGTTTGGGTTAAAAAATCTTCCATGTAATAGACCCCGAAATTCAGGAAAAAGTCGTCATTACGGCCGCAATAAACATTGAGTTTACCAACCAGTTTTGGACCGACTGTCGCCCAGTTTTTTTCCAGGTAGTAACGGAGATCGAAGTTTTCTTTCCAGTACCTTGCCACGCTGGTATCCATTACCCCCGTTTTTTTATCGAACAACGGTTTAAAATAGCCGTCATTACCAAGGGGGCCAAATACAGCGCTCCATATATCCAACTGTCCGCCCGACCGGCCCATGGTGCCATTAACCAGCTCCATTGTATTGCGCTGTTGTGAAGTGAGGCGGGCTTCGCCGGTTACGTGGTCGCGGGTATTTATGGTTGGCACTTTGTACCATTCATGCTCTTTGTAAAAGGCGTTTTTGTCGCCATACACGTTTATTCCTTCCACATTCCTGAAATCAAGAGGGTCGGGATAACCAGACCAGGTACCTCCGTAAAAATCCGGATAAAATACCTGCACCGCGAAGGATTCCCATCCGCCCGTCGAGCCGCCCGTCAGCAACCGCGCCCAACCTTCGCTGATGCAACGGTACTGTTTTTCAATCTCAGGTATTAACTCCTGTTGAATGGCATCTCCATACGGTCCGTTATTAACTGTATTTACAGCATACGAATCATCGAAATAGGGAGATGGGTGCTGAAGGGTAACAGCGATAAATCCCGGAAAACCATCAGATGTCCACTCTTTGTAAAATGGACTTTTATCATCTTCCGCAAACCTGAACGGGGCTTCCAGCGAAAAATGACCTTCTACATAAATTGTAGGATAACGTTTGTCCGGGTTTTGGTCGTACCCTTTCGGCAACAGTATGGTAGCCCCTAAATAAATTGGTTGGCCCCAGAATTTACTCAGCAATTCACTTTTTATTTTAAAGCGTTTAACCCATTTGGTATCGGGGGGGACAGTTATGGGAGGAATTATCTTGTCGGTTAATAACATTATTCTTTCGCTTCCAGGTTCGTTAATATGGACTTTGACTATATTACTATACAGATTGCCCGGTGATCGGCGCCAGTCCTGCCCCTCCCATTGGTCCATATGCATCCAAAGCGTATGTCCGTCCGAGCGTTTAAACTCCGTATACTTATTCAATACCGCCTGTATGTAATATTCACCAGGCGGGATATCTTTAAGGGTATTAATCGGGTAGCCAAGTGTGGAATCGTCAACAACTACCGCCTGCCCGGGCTTGAGGTTTTCAAAATCGGCACCAAAAAACTGTGTGCCATAACGGCCAACCTGCAGGCGGGGCTCAATGTTGTCCGTATGCGAAATTACCAGGAACATCCGCCCGGTAAGCGGCTGATCGCTCACGGCCGACGGGAACGATATTTTAAACGTTTGTCTTACTTTGTATTCCTGGGCATCCGCGCCTGCCACGCGGAGGATTAAAAACAGAAAGGTTAGTAGTAATAGTTTTCGTTTCATATCAGTGTTTGGTTTTACGGTAGAGCCAAGGTAGTATATATTTCGTACGAAGTATCGGATCGTGAAACATGGGCATCCTGTGGGGCGCCTTTACGTTTTTGGGGTCACGCAGTTATGAAGTAGGGTGAAAAAACGGTTGACTGACGCCGGGAGCCGCCGTAATTTGGGTAAAACGTTCAACCGTGAAAAAAATCTTCCTGCTTACCTCATGGATGCTGTCCATGCTTTCCCTGAGCGCCCAGAATGTGGGCATCAACAACGATGGCTCCAAGCCAGATCCCCATGCGATGCTGGACATCAAGTCCGCCGACAAGGGGCTTTTGATTCCCCGCATGACTTCCGAAGAGCGCTTCAGGATCGTCAATACGAAAGGGCTCATCGTATATGATATTACCACCGACCATTTCTGGTACAATACCGGGAGGGAATGGAAATGCATTCCCAATATAGGGGAAAAGGAAAAACAGGATAGTGCGTGGCTGATCGGGGGAAACAGCAATATCAATGATTCCACCAGCTTCCTGGGAACCACGAATCTTGAGCCGATTAATTTCAGGATAAACAACATAACGGCCGGTCGTATCGAATACGGCAGCGCATGCACCTTCCTGGGGTACCAGGCGGGAGCCGGGAACATACATTTCGGCATTACCGGCTTCGGATATCAATCCCTGGCCGCCAATGCCGGATACGGCAATGTAGCCATGGGATACCAATCCATGCAGCTCAATACCACGGGGTTTTATAATTCGGCGTTCGGATACCAGGCATTAGGCAATAATACAGACGGCTATTTTAATACCGCAGTCGGGTATCAGTGCATGGCGCAAGCTAACGGGCAGGTTAATACTGCAGTTGGCTATCAAGCCCTGTTTAACAATCAATCCAGTGAATGTGTAGCAGTTGGCAACGGAGCATTGTATGGCAATACGGGGGGACCATCGAATACAGCACTGGGGTTTGGCACCATGGCGTCAAATACTACCGGAGGCTTTAATACTGCCACAGGAAATGGCGCGATGTCCGGAAATACCAATGGGTCCTACAATACTGCAGCCGGTTTCTATGCCTTGAATGCAAATTCTACGGGTGTTAATAACTCCGTCTTCGGAAACCAGGCCATGCAGTTTAACTCTTCAGGGTCTTCGAATGCCGCTGAAGGATATTATGCGCTATACAACAATAGCATCGGTAATTTTAACGTGGGCGAAGGGGCATGGGCCCTGTTTCACAATACCACGGGCGGCAACAATTCGGCCCTGGGTTGGGGCGCGGATGTAAGTTCCGGGGACCTTAGCAATGCCACTGCCATCGGCGCAAGCGCCATTGTGGATGCCTCCAACAAGGTGCGTATCGGCAATAGCGCGGTCACAGTGATCGAGGGCCAGGTGCCCTTTACAACCCCTTCGGACGGGCGATACAAGTACAATGTCCAGGAGGATGTCAAAGGCTTGGATTTCATTTTACAGCTCCGTCCTATCACCTACCAGTTCGATGTACGGCGCTTCGACCAGGGCCGCCAGGTAACGATTTCCGCTGCCGCCTACGATGAAGCCAGTAGTATCCGCCGCACCGGATTTATTGCCCAGGAGGTAGAACGCGCAGCCATTGCCTGCGGTTACAATTTCAGCGGTATCATCAAACCTAAGACGGACGCGGCCCATTATAGCCTCAGTTACGACGCCTTCGTGGTGCCGCTGGTAAAGGCGGTGCAGGAACAGCAGGCGCTCATCCGTAAACAGGCACAGCAGTTGGAATCGCAGGATGCGCGGCTCGCCCGCCTGGAACAGGAATTGGAGGAACTAAAAAAGCACGACCGTGAATCATCTTCACTACAGAAATAATTTACCGTGAAAAAGATCTTCCTGCTTACCTCATGGATGCTGTACATGCTTTCCCTGAGCGCCCAGAATGTGGGCATTAACAACGATGGCTCCAAGCCAGATCCCCATGCCATGCTGGACATCAAGTCTTCCGACAAAGGGCTCCTCATTCCCCGTATGAATTCCAAACAGCGAACGCAAATCCCCAACACCCGCGGACTCCTGGTGTACGATAGTACCGACGATCACTTTTGGTACAATACCGGCGCCCAATGGCTGGCCATTCCCAACGCGGCCGATCCGGCTTCGGTGGCGGACAGTGCGTGGTTGATCACCGGGAACAGCAATATCGTGGATCCCACTAATTTCCTGGGGACACTCAACCCGGCGCCCATCAACTTCAGGATCAACAACCAGCCCGCGGGGCGGATCGATTCGCCAAGCTTCGTTACCTTCCTTGGATATGGGGCGGGTAAGTCCAATCTGACCTCTTCTCCCTTTGGCGTTTCCGCCAATACGGCAATTGGATATCAAGCATTAAATAATAATACTATAGGTGTCGACAATACTGCCGTCGGAGCTTCATCCTTATTTTCCAACACTTCAAGTTATGGAACCGCCGTCGGGGCGTTGGCATTGTATTCCAATACTTCGGGAAGCAGTAATACTGCCATGGGATATTTCACCATGATTTTCAATACGACCGGCAGCGCCAATACCGCTACGGGGTATCAGGCCATGTATACCGGAGGCACCGGAAACGCCAATACGGCCACCGGCTATAGGGCCATGAGCAATAATTCAGGCGAAAGCAACTCCGCCTTTGGGTACCTGGCCTTGTCAGATGACAACGGTGGCTATTGGAATACAGCCATCGGATCCAACACATTGCTCAATAATACGAATGGAGCGCAAAATGTGGCCCTGGGTGTAAATGCCTTGAAGCATAATGTGGGCGGTAACAACAATACCGCCCTGGGCGAGGGCGCGGATGTCGCTTCTCCGAACTTGGGCAATGCCACTGCGGTCGGCTCGGGCGCCATCGTGGACGCCTCTAACATGGTGCGCATAGGCAACGCCATCGTCACGGTGATCGAGGGCACGGTACCCTTCACCACACCCTCGGATGGACGCTTCAAGTTCAACGTCCGGGAAGACGTCAAAGGGCTGGACTTCATTTTGAAACTGCGTCCGATCACTTACCAGTTCGATGCACATCGCTTCGACCGTTTTGGTGGTCTTGCCCCGGCGGCCTATGAGGAAGCCAGCAGCATCCGCCGTACCGGCTTCATCGCCCAGGAGGTAGAAAGCGCGGCCGATGCCTGCGGCTATAATTTTAGCGGCATCGTCAAACCCAAGACCGAAGACGGCCATTATAGCCTCAGCTATGAGGCATTCGTGGTGCCCCTGGTAAAGGCGGTGCAGGAACAACAGGCACTTATCCGCCAACAGGATGCGCGGCTCGCCCGCCTTGAACAAGAATTGGAGGACCTTAAAAAATTATATCATGAGACACATTAAGTACATCCTTTGGGCGCTGCTTCCCCTTTCCCTCCACGCCCAGGTCCTGCGCCTCGAACCGGGCGTCCAGGTCGTTGCACAGGGCGCTCCCGTCCTGGTGCTGAATAACATCAGCCTCATGCACAACGGTTCCTTCGTCCCGGATTCCAGCACCGTTCTTTTCACTGGAGATCAGGCTTCTTCCATCGAGGGTGCACAGCCCGTTTTCTTTCATAACCTAAGTATCGGACGAGTTGTGCAAGTCTACAATTCCATTTCCGTAGCAGGGCAAATTTCCATGGATGGCGGCAACCTGCAGCTAAACACCTATACGCTCGACCTGGGTAGTACCGGAAGCATCATGGGGGAACGGAATGGAAGCAGCATCCAGGGTAAGGTGACCGCTACGGCTTTCCTTTCAGCCCCCCAGGAGGTCAACCCGGGGAATATTGGAGTAGCCTTTACAAGCCCTAGCAATCTCGGTACGACGACCATTACGCGGGGAAATGTTTCCCTGGCCGATGGTAGCATTCAGCGGTATTTCGACATCAGCCCGGAAAACAATACCCATTTGCAGGCATCCTTACGGTTTTATTATTTAGCGGAAGACTTGGGTGGAATTGCAAAAAAAGAGCTCAACCTTTTTCAACAGGATGGTTGGGTTTGCCTTGGACGGGATGCGGCGGATGACACGGCCCAATGGGTGATGAAAAACAATATCGACCGGTTGCAGCGGTTTACCCTGGCAAAGGGTCCTGTGGAAGGATCCTTGGTCCAGATATATCCCAATCCCGCGCACGATGTGTTTAGCATACGGCTCTACAGCCCCACCGATCAGGCGGGTACCGTCTGCCTCTACGATGGGGGAGGGCGGCTCGTGGGCCTGAAGGAAATTCACTGCCAGGTCGGGTCGAATACCATCCAATGGAGGGTGACGGGGCTCGCAGCGGGAATGTACTATGTGGTGTTCAAGAATTTGCGGCTACAATCGAGGGCGGTTCTCAAGGAATAAGGCTCAGTCTGCGCCTACGTAATGGCCGCTTGCGTCGAAGCGCAGGTCCTTTCCTTTTATTTCCGCTCCCCGGGGGTGAACATCACCGAGGTGTCTTCCCCGGATTTGCCGCCCCAGTTGGCTTCGTAGTTTCCTTTTTCCTTTTCCCAGGTGATTTTGGCGTGGATCACCGGATACTTTTGGTGAAGTGCGGTTTTAACGGAGGCGGGGACCGTCAGGGTGGCGGCAAGGGAAATAGATAGTAGTGCGTTCATTATAGCAAGATTTTGATTCAAGGTTAAGATATCATTCTGGAGAAAATCGGGAGCAGGGCCTCACTTGGCCGCGACGCCAAAAAAAATGGGGGGCACTTGCCCCCCTGATGAGTACAACTTCACCCAAAAAAGTTAGAAGGCCGGCGGCGCCAGTGCGCGCGATCCGCGGCGGGACGGTCCTTAAGGAGTAGTTGTTTGACGATCCTTTTTCAATTCCTCGATTTCCGCTTTCATTTGCATCAGCAGCTTGTATTGATCCTCGATCTTTTTATCCTGCTCGATGGTGTACAGCGTCAGTTCTTCGACTTTCTTCAGTAATGCGTTTTGGTTGGCCCCTACATCGACGCCGCCTTTTTCTACTTCCGAAGCGCTGGGTACACCAGGCAAGTGCCTGTTTTTGAGGACAAATGCTTCCAGGTCTTTTAACGGAAGCAGTTTGTAACCGGGATCGAATACATAATCCGACCAGCCTGTCAGCGTGACCACCAGCTTTTGGGAATAAATATCGCCGTTGACGGCCAGCTTCAAATTGGCATCTGAAAAGAGCGTTGTAGGGACGGTGCCGATCACTACCACCCCCGCATTGGAGTTGTAAATATTGCTTCCGGAAGAGGCCCAGTCAGAAGAGCCACCACCGCCGCCGCCACCGCCGGTAAAGCTGGATGCGGGTTCATACCCGATATGCCCGAGGGAATCTTCCACGATTACATTCTTTGGCGAACTATTGAGGGGCAACCCGGCAAACAGGACAGTACCGGTGGTATGCAACTGGGCCGTGGGCGAGGCGGTGCCGATGCCGACATAGCCGGAGCTATTGATATTGACGCGCTGATTGCCCTGGCCATCGGCAAGGATGATGCTGTTGCTTAGTGACGAGGAGAGACCTGTGACGCTTGCGCCGATGATCGTATTATAGTTCCCCGTCGTGACCCCGCGCCCGGTATTATACCCGATGAACGTATTTCCGGCTCCCGTTGTATTATCATAACCTGCCGTGTAACCGCTCACCGTATTATCCGATCCGGTGCTGTTGGAGTACATGGACTGAAACCCGTAGGTAGTATTATAAGACCCGGTTGTATTGCTGTACAAACCCATATATCCCGTTGCCGAATTGTAAGCACCGCTCGTATTACCGGTCATGGATTGTCTTCCTATTGCAAGATTGTAACTACTGGTGGTATTGGCGTAGAGCGTATACGTCCCGATCGCGAGGTTGTTCGAGCCCGTCGTATTTAATGCCATGGCGCCGGTGCCGAATACCGTATTGGTGGTTCCCGATGTATTACTGCCCATGGTGGCATACCCAAAAGAGGTGTTGGTATTGACAATATCCATGTACCCGCTTTGGACACTGTTGACCTTGAACATCAGGCCTGCGCTGCTGGTTGTGCCCAGGAAATCGGTTCCGGGTGTTGTTCCGGAATTTCCTGTGATGTACCAGGGGGTCTGGGATCGCGCAGGGATGGAAACAACAAAGCTGATTAAGACGAGGGTGAAAAAATATGTACGCATTTATTTAATGGTTTATATGGTATGATTATTCTTGTTTACGCGTCAGCACACTGCACCTGCTGCAACACCGGCGGAAGATTGGGCTTGGGATCGGTAGGGTCGCCATCGCTTTTTGGGGGAAGGACGATGTCGCGATCCCGGCTCTCCGGATGGGCATACTTCCCCCAAGCCCTCGGCTTCCAGGTGGGATTTTCAGCCTTCTTTTTGGAGTTGAATTCTTCGATGGGATCGGGGGGAGGGGTGAAATTCATATCCGGATTCAAGTACCAAGGCAGCCCCTCGGGTGCGGCCACGATGGGATTATTGAATATAGGGCTCATCCCCACGTTGGGTTCTTTATTGACCCACGTGTAGGGCTTCCTGTGCTCTTTATCAGCACCGAGGTTTTCCCCCGCCCGATCAGCCCGTGCTACGGCTTCCTTGATCGCCGCCCAGTCTCCCATGTCGATGTTCTTGTCATCCCTGGTCTCCTTCTTTGGGTGGTAAAAGCCTTTAAACACCGACCTGCCTGAAAACTGCGATATATCCCGTTGTACCGGTGCCACACCGATGCCGGTACCTGCGGCCTCCACGGAAATGACGGTCCCTGTCTTCTTATCATAGCTGGCAACCACCCCCGTGTGATGGACGAGGGTCGGCTTATCGTCCTTATCCAATTCATAACCATAAAATAGAAAGATGTCTCCCGGCTGTGGGTCGTCATCGGCATCTTTAATAAACTGATCCTTATTGTTGAAGTATTCCACCAGTTGTTCAGTGGCCATCTGGTACCCGTATTTTACGGAGCCTGGGATGCCATCGGCCTGTAGTATTCGGCATACAAACTCGGAACAATCCAGGTACCGCAGCCCGATAATACTGTGCTCTAACCTGGCCCGATCACCCCGATTCTGCTTTTCTTCGCAATACGCGATCCCGAGAAAGGACAACGCCTTCCTGATCCTGTCCCCAGGCCCGTCTCCCTGGAGATCCTCGAACCGCACAGGGTTGTCCACCGCATATGTATAAGGGGAAAATGTGCGGAAATCGTCCGAGGCGGGATCAGGCGTCGTAAACCGTCCGGTCTGATTATCGTACATCCGCTCCCCGAAGTCATACCACTCTTGGCCCGAACCGTCCATGAATTCCTTGTTTTGCTGCTCCTTGCCGCTGAAGCGATAACGGTTGTACTTCCCGAATTGCAAGGCCTGGGAGCTGATCCCGGCCAGGGTGAGGCCGTAGGGGTAGTAGTGCTCCTCCTCGGTCAGGGGGCCGTGCACCAAGGTCGCCTGGAGGTTATCGAAATAGACGGTCGTCAGGGAATCGGCATTACTGACATAGGCGTACAGGTACCCACTCTTGGCCGCTGTCAGGCCGGCCTGCACCATCTGATTGACCGTGGTACCGTTGGCGGTAACCTGCTGTGCCCCGCTCCCCTGGGAGACAAAGCGGAACTGGTCATCGAAGAAGACCCAGTTCAGGTAAGCCTTGGGTGCGGAAGGGGTCACCGGTTCGCTGTTGATGAAGTTGGTTGCATCGGGGCTCAGCAATCCCGTCACCGGGATGATAGCGGACCCGCCTTCTGCGGCGTATGCGCCCTGGAGCCCCGCCGACAAGGCTGCGGCCAGGTTGGCCACCGGGAGGGGAAGGTAGCTTCGGGCCTGTGTTCCACTGTACCAACTGCTCACCTTCAGATTGAGTTGGTCTCCGGCCATGACCCGCAGGGTGATCGCGGGACCCACCTTCACCGAGCTGATGGTGCCTCCTACCGCGGCGACATAGTTATTGGGACTCGTGGTATTGTCCGTGGGATATCCGTTGATGGAGGAGATGGCGGTCCGGGTGGCATCCAGGTTGGCGTAATAGAGGTTCTCCTGGGCGGAGTCTCCCACTTCCATGGTCGCCATGGGGTATGCATCGGTCCTTTGTTCGTCGGTCAGGATCATACGGGTGTTGCCTTCATAGTCCTTGAGCATATAATCGTACATGAAGGTGTCCAACCGGACCGTTCCCGTTGGCGTGATGTAGGGACGCACGCGACCTTCCTCATGGTCGAAGTATTGCAGGACGTTGTTCTGGTAGACGATATCCCCGATGTAATCGGTGACGGTGGTCGTATCCTTCTGGCCATTGGAGGCCGTGGGCAGCTCGTGGACCCGCTTTTCCAGCTTGTTGCCCGTCGCATCGTAGATATAGGTAACGGTTCCGTTCGACCCCGAGGGTGGGTTGAACGAAGTCTGGAAGGGAATGTTCAGGAAGTTATAGGAGACCCAGTTGAGGTGCTTGTTTAGATCCTGGAGCAAGTTGCCATTGGCGTCATACCGGTAGTCATTGCCGGTGGTGTTGCCGTCGTAAAATTCACCCAGGTGGTAGTTTGTCGTATTTACATCGCTGACGGACAGCAGTTGGTTGGAGGCCCCCGTAGTACCGTAATTGTAAGTGAGGTTGTTGATGGTGGGGCTGTTGTTCACTACCAGACCCATCTGCTTCATGGCGAGGATGTTCCCGTTGTCATCATAGGCCGTGTTATAGGTTAGCCCGTTCCCCATCTGCACGCTGAAGTCGATGTTCAGCGTGGCGTCGGTACTGAGGGGGTCGCTTTTTCCCCAGGTGCTCCCGAAGAGTTGGTTGAAGTCGGCGTAAAGCATCCGGTTGGAGGCGTCGTAGCCGTACCCGAAGGCCCTTTGCTCCCCGTTGCCCCCACTTCTCCACCGGACCCCGGCCGGGTTCCCACTGAGCTGGGCGGAGGTGAAGCCCCAGTCGTAGGAAATGTCCATGCCGAACCAGGTGCCTCCCCCGGAAATTCCGAGGTTGGGGTTGGCGTATCCACGGTTGATGCCCTTGGGCCAGCCCCTGATATTGAAGTCGTAGGCCTGGGTTTCCAGGGGGGTGGAGCTGAGGGTCCCGGTGCTGGTCTTCTGCTGCCCGATCAGCTTGGTCTTCAGAATACCCAGGCGGGAAAAGGCGTATTGTCCGATCGTCCGCTGCGTGACGGGATTGTCGTTGATCTCTTTGACGACGTTCTGCAAACGACCCCTGGAGTCGTAGTTCAGGTTGGTCTTGATCCTGAGAGAGGTGTTCGCCGCCGGGTTCCGGTGGGAGACATAGGTGGAGACTATGTGCTCGTCGAAATCATAGCGCTGGGTGGCGGTGTCGATGCCGCCCTGGTAGTTGTCCTCCTGTACCTGGATGATCCGCCCCAGGTCGTCATAGAACCAGGCCGTTTCCAGCAGGCCGCCCAAGCCAACATTGGCGGAATCGAGAAGGACCCTGACCCGGGCTCCGGTCGCCATGGTCCGGGTCATGACACTGGCCGTGGCAGGCAAGGGATCCGCATAGGCATTGGTGCCATAGTCCAGCTGGGCATTGTGCGCGGTGCCGTAAGCCTTGGAAGTACCCCAAGTGTAATCGTCGTAAAATAGTTCGGTCAGTGGGGTGTAGGTGACGCCCGGCGGAACAGGGCTCGCCATTACGGTCGCGGGACCGGAGGGGGTGGCAAGAGGAACGATCTGGGCGGTAAAGACCGCCCCCGATTCCGGAGTGAAACCCGGAAGGATTTCGACGGTGCTGCTGGCCTGGTAGAGGGTAACCCCGGCTACCCGGGTGGAGACATCGAGGTTGGATGGAATGGCGGACCCATAGGTGTTCTCGGAGGTGCTTACCACGACAGGCGCTGGTGTGGCATTGTTCAAGGTGGTCTGAAGCTGCGCCTGTCCTGCGGGATAGGAGATCATCCCCGTGCCGGTCGGCCGGTTGATGGCATCGTACTCGTAGGTGAGCCAGTTTTGTTGGTTGGTCATGTTCACATTTTGACTGAACGTCAATCGATCCCTTTGGTCATAAACCATCCAGGCCCACCCAACCCCAGGCTCCTTTTTGCCGATCAAACGTCCACGGTAGTCGTATTCATACCGAAAACAGAGATTGTCGATGATGGCGGAGGTGAAGGTCCAGCTGTTGGCTTTCAGCTGGTCGACGGCGTTTGGGGGGATGACCACCCGGATCCGACCCAGGTCATCATACACATACATGGTAACCAACCAACCGGTATAGGGGTCCGTGGGGCTAACCGTGGATGCCGCCTGCACCTTTTTCTCCAGGATCTCCCTTCTCAAGTCGAAAAATTCCATCACCTGGTGACCCTGTTCGTCCGTGGTCAATCCTTTGTAAAGGGCCCCCACGGCATAATTGGCGCTGGTCACCGGCCAGTTCGAGGGGTCGTAATTGGTGTTGAAGGTGATCGTCCAATCTGGCACGAGGTCCGAACTGTTGTTAACCATGTATTGATAGCCTGTCCCCAGGTTACTTCCCGCCCAACTGTTTCCGGGGGATGTACTCAAGATTACGCGGTTCAAGGGGGAGGCTTCGAATTGATCCTGCGCGTAAAAGGTTTGCTCCCCTTTATAACCGGGGAGTTCGGAAGGTGCGGTGCTGGTATAAAATGAATTCTGATCCGTGAAAGGAGAAAGCTGAAAGGTACCGGTAGTCGTCGGGGCTTCGTAAGGCATGAATTGGTATTGCTCCCGGCCGAGGACATCATACGTAAAGGGTGCCACCACGTCCTGGCCGTTCCCCGACATCTGCCAGCATACATCCTCGATGGGCCTCCCCACCCCGTCGACGTATTCGGTGGTCCTGTGGACGGCAGCGGTGGAAGTGGCGGCCAGCAAGGCGGACTCGGTAGTGAAGGGTTGCTGTGCCTCCCAGGTACGGACATAGTTCACCAGGGTCGTCCCGGAAAAGCTGTTCGGCTGGTAGAGGGTGACCGTGGGTGCCGGTGCCTGGGTCTGGGTGGACGGAGGGTTGCTCTGCGCAACACTCGCCTCTGTGGCCAGGAGCAAGGCCAGGGTATTAATTATTCGTTGCCTGGTATTCATAGTCATAGCGCTTCACGATGTTGCCATATTGGTCTTTGGTCATATGGAGTCTTCCAAAAGTGTCATAGGTATAATAGACCAGCTTATTGGATGGGTCGCATTCGGTAGTCATGCCGACCTGTGGGTTGTAGGTAAATGTGGACATCAGGGCACCTTTGGGGTAAAGGCGCAGCTCGTCAATGGTCGCCGTGCCCGTCAAGCTCACCGAGGTGCCTCCGCTTACCTGGTGCTCATAATAGGTCCAGGGGCCAATGGTCACCCCGGTTTTTACCGACGCGCTGTTGGTCACGGTCAGGGGGCCGTTCTGCGACCAATAGCTGAGGATATACGTTGTCCCCGCGTTCAGACTGTTATCGGCGATGGAGGAGGACGTGGTCATGTTGAATGAGATATTCCCGGTTAAGGCGGTGGAGGTATTCAGGGAGGGGTTGGTGATGATCCAGTTCCCCGTGCCGTCCGCTTCGAAAGAAGTATAGGCGATGTCGGACTGCATGGCGCCCACTGCCCTGGCAATGGGGAATTGGCCCAGGTAATCGTAGATATAGGAAACATTCTGGTCATAGTTCTTGTGCTGCTGCAGGATATTTTGACCCCCGTCGTACTGGTCGAAGAGGATCAGGGGCTGATACCGGCTATCCAGGTTGAATACGGTGGCCGAGATGGAGGAAGGCGTGAAGTTGGCCAGGGGGGATGGTGTCTCTATGTCGAAGGAGGAGGCTGCTTCAGGAATAGACGGCTGGTATGTGACGACATTGCCGGATACGACGGTGGACGTGCTTCCCCGGGTAACCTGGATATAATCTTCCACCGGGCTGTACACTTTATGGCTGCGGCGCATGGTATAGTAACCCTGGACGACCGGAAGGCTGGTGGCCTGGCTGGTGTCGATGTCGGCGACGTACTTCATATAGTGGGTCGAAACGCTCCCGTCGCTTTCGAAATGGGTTTCCGTATTGGCCGCAAGGCTGTTATAGGAATAGCCGTAGATCACTGAATCGGAGACGTAGCTCCCTGGTGAATTCATGTCATAGCTGTATGTGGTCACGCTGAGGGGGACCTTGCAGACCTGGCCGATGAGGGTGTAGGGTTCCAGGACGTCATACCGGAAGGTACCGTCGACCAGGCCCCCGCCCGTGCCGGACTCTTCCATCAGGGTGTCGTTGAGCAACCTTCCTTTCTTTAGGCCCAAGATGGTGCGGACCCCCGTATTCCCGGGGGTGAAGAGGGCGTATTGATAGCTGGTTTTTTTGATCAGGTTCCCCGCGTTGTTGTAGATGCTTTCCTGCTGGAGGAATCCCCGGTTCCAGTCATAGTTGGGTAAGGCGGCAAAGGGGAAATTATAAGGTGTGTAAATGTCGTTGCCCATCCCTTCCAGGTTCAGGGGAAGCACGGGGTTTACACAACCCGGTGTGTTACAAGGATATTCGCTGTTGTAGGTCGGAACGTTCTCCGGCACCGGGGCCTGGAAATAGCCGTCGCAGAAGCCCGACTGCGCCAGGTTGCATCCCCCGTCGTTCGTATAGTCGGAAATCTGCCCGTAATATCCCGGGACGGTGTACGTCATGACCACCTTCCCGTTGTTCGGCTGAGACGCGGTGATGTACCTGTAACCCACGTTGACCCCGTCGAACCCGTTGAGCGAGGCCTGGGACACGTCTGTACGTACAAAATTCATTTTGTAATACTCCGTATCGGGCGCCTCGAAGTGCGCGACGCCTTCCTGGTCGTAGGTGGTGAAGGCGTTCTCGGTGTAGGCGAACACAGGCAGGTTGAAGAGGACCCCGCTGGAGTTCGTGTCGGCAATGTCCTTGTAGGAATAGTTCGTGATGACGTCGTTCGCATGGTTGATCCCATCGAAAGATTCCATTTGCTTCAGGCGTAGTCCCCCGCCCGTGAGGTTCATCCCCAGGTAATTGAAGGTATGGGGCTCGAAAGTGAAGGTGGTGGTCCCGCCGGTGGGAAAGGTAATTTGGTTCAGGGTGCCGGAAAGAATACCGACCGGGTCAGTATTCCGGTTGGCCCCCGGGAGCACGATGCTGAGCCCATTGTAGTTCGTGTAGGGGAAGAGCGAATAGGACGGTGTAAAGTAAGCATCCTCGTCCGCGTTGAAGGTGATGTTGGGGTAGATATACATCTTGGGGATGCCCATCGCGCAGGAATTATTGGTGAAATACCCCCAAAAGTCCTTTTGCGGGGCCAGCCGGTCCGGCAGAGGTTCGCCGGGGCCGTCCGGCACGGGCAGGCCGTTGTACCAGAACGCATATGAGCCCAGGTTCACCCCGTTCTGGTCGATCAGGTACAGGCTGTCCAGCAGCAGGTGTTGCCTGGAATCGCCGGAGTCGGCGGCGATGCCCGTCTGGAGCTGGGGCTGGTTCAGGTTAGCCATGTATTGATAGCTCAGGTTGAACTGCTTCACCAGGGACTGGTTCGCCGCGGGGCCGGAAAAGAATTTCACCGTGGTGAGGGCGTGGGTGTTGTAGACATCCTGCCGGGCATGGTTCGCGTCGAACTCCACATGGAAATTGGGCCCGCTGATGCCCGTCAACCGCTTGGTGTAGACCGTGATGGTGGTTGTACTGAAGTCTTCCAGGAGGTTGGGTTGGTCGATCGGCTGGACGAAGCCGTAATTCTGCGCGCAACCCTGAGCGTCCGTGACGTTGAGGGGCGCCAGGTACTGCTTCACGGAGGTGCTGTTGGGGATCTGGTAGATCATGTCTTCGTCCGCGTACGTGTAGTCGATCTCTTCCCCCGAGGCGGTCACGATCTTGGAAGGGTACCAACTGGAGAGGTAATAGCTTCCCCCATGGTAGTTGGGCGAACCGGGATAATCGTTGCTGTTCCCCGCAGGATTGCAGTGTTCGCACGTGAAGGGCAATCCCGGCTGATCGACGGTGATGGTGCCTTCGACGGCGCCGAAGTAATATTTATTGCCCTTTTCGTCGGTAATGACGAACTGCTTGATATTGCCCGGGGCGATCCCAAAGTAAGACCCCACGGAAGGTGTGTTGGTGTTATCCCGGACCGACGTGGTGTCGGTCTCGATGAGGATGTCCCGGTAGGGGGTCATGACCAGCCGGTTGGGCGGAAAGGCCCTTCCGGTGTCGTACATGAACCGGCCCACTTCCCCGTTGATGTTGTAGAAGAAGACGTCGGGCTCCGTGTCCACGGCGTAGCCCCGCATCCATTCCAGCAGCGCGGACATGTTCACCGCCGTAGTGCCCCCGAACGGATCCAGCCCGTTGGCGAAGCCGGCGCTCCAATTGGGATTATATCCGGGTAAGTACCAGTTATTGTAGAACTGGCCGAGGTACTCGCCGGTCAACCCGTCGGCGCCATCGTCGGCCAGGTCATTGACGGTCCGGGTCACCACGCCCCCGGCCTCCAGGGACCAGCCCAGCCCCACCCAACTGGCGAGGTCCTCGACCTTGACGCCGCCGGCATTATAGGTCAGGTGGATGGGCAAGCTGAAGTCCTTCAACTGCACGGTGACCAGAGGGATATCGATGCCCGGGACACCAGTGTACCCGTTCAGCCCAAAGTTCCCGTACTCGCCGAGGGAAGCGGAAGTAGGGGACGGGGGCAACGCCTGATTGATCTGTTCGTATGCCGAATACTGGGCGCGCAGGGCCGGGGATACGGCGAAGAGGAAAGCGAATAAGAGCAGTCTGTGACGCATATATCAGAAATTATATCCTACACGAATTTTGATCATTTGTCCCTGGGGGATTTCCTGCCGGTACAAGGCATCGAAGAGCAACTGAATGTTCCCCTGGAGCTTGCTGGAGATATTGTACTTCCGCTCCAGCCCGATCAGCGCGCTCCGCTGCCAGGCCACGCTCCTGAGTACCGCAATGCTGCTGAACTGGGTCATGTAGTTTTCCTCGTATCCCCCCATCACGTAGTAGGACTTTTTGATCCTCCAGTCCATGTACGACCTGAGCCCTATCCCCTGGTTCGAAAACTGTATATGGTCCCAGCCGGTTCCCATCCCCGCGGTATAGGCCAGCCCGGTTCCGATCGTGCTCTTGTCGTTGATCTTGTAGCCCAGCGTCACGCCCACGTTCGCCGTCGCTGGGAAGCTGTAGGCGGCCCGGGCGAATTGAACGTTCACGCCGTATTCGATCCGCTTCAGGAAGGTTTTCGTTTTCTGGGTGTTTGGTTGGAATCCTGACGGAAGGTCCATGTCTGCGCCGCCCCCGCTGGAGCCGTATTTGGTGATTTGGTTCTGGAGGCTGGTCAACTGGGCCTGGGCTGCCTGCATTTGCTGCTGCACCGCCTGCTGTGCGGCCGGGCCGCCCGCGGAGATCTGCTGGGTGATGAGCGACTGTACCTGGGTGCGGGTCTGCAGGACGCCCGGGTTGACCGGCAGGGCTCCCGGGGCGGTTCCACCCCCGGGAGGTGCGGCGAACAAACTGGCCAGGATGGAATTCCGGCTCAGGAACTGCTGCCACGCGGGCACCTTGTTCAGTACCGTCAGGGCGGTGGTTTCGATCTTCGAGGGGTCGTTGAGCATATCCTTGTAGGACTGGATCTGGGCCTTGTAGTAGTAAGCGGTTTCCTTATACTGGTCGAAGGTGTTGGTGATGGATGGTGGCAGGTTGGTATACTGGGCAAGCAAGGCGGAGAGCTGCTGGCGGCGCTCCTGAATATATTGGTTTATGAGAGCGGACTGGTCAAGGTTGCCCTGTAGCTGGGTGACCTGGGTAGTGGGCTGTTGCAGGAAGCTGAGGGAGGTCTTCATGGTGTCCAGGCCGGGGACATAGCTGGTTGGGGCTGCGGCTCCCCCACTGAGCCAGGAGGTGTAAGGGGAAGGGGGCAACGCGATCGATCTGGAAGGATAGAGCTTCTGGAGCTTGGAGAGGATACGGGCCTCCAGGTTGGAAAGCTTCTGGACATATTCATTCGTCTTTTGGGTCACGGAGGCGTCGATCGCCGCCGCCTTGGCCTGCACCTTGGCGGCGTAAGCGGCGGGCACCTTTTGAAGGCGCTGTAACGTGGTATCCTGGGGTAGTTGGGCCCGGGAGAATGCTGAAGACAGGCAGCAGCAAAGTAAGGTCAGCAGAGTGAGGAGGCAGCGCATATAGCAAGGATCATGGGGATAAAATAAATCCTCCTCCTGCGCTTCTCATATAGGACGCGTATCCGGCCGGCCCCCTGCAATGGCCCCTCCATCCAATAACTGAAGTAAATAACCAATAACCGATCAGAAATGGCCGATAAGTGCAACATCCGGGACTAGAAAACTTTCCGGAAAACTACGCGGTGCTTTGTGGTTTTCCGCAAAAGTGTACGACATCAGTCCGCGCCCAGGTAGCGGCCGCTTGCGTCGAACCGCAGGTCCTTTCCTTTTATTTCCGCTTCATACAGCGTGGCGCCTTTGGCATCGGTGACGCGGCCGGCTTCGGTGATTTTGGCTCCCCTGTAATGTTGTGTCACGTAGGTTGTGACACTTGCGGGCAGCGCCGTGGGCGCGATGGCGAGCACCTGTTCGAGGAAGGCGCCGGTTGGGGTAAACATCACGGAAGTGTCTTCCCCGGACTTGCCACCCCAGTTGGCTTCGTAGTTCCCTTTCTCTTTTTCCCAGGTGATTTTAGCGTGGATGACGGGGTACTTTTGGTGGAGGGCGGTTTTGACGGCGGGGGGGACTGTCAGGGCGGCCGCCAGCGAAATAGATATTAGTGCGTTCATGAAAGCAAGATTTAGTCCCAATATTAAGGCCCTATTCTGGAGAAAAATGGGGGGCACTTGCCCCCCTGATTAGTACAACTTCGCCCAAAAAAGTTAAAAAGCCGACGGCGGTCGCGGCGCCCGGAATGCGAGCCGCGGCGCGAAAGGCGTTAGAACGCCCGCTCCTTGAACGGCTTATAATAGCTATCCGTCGCCAGCGACAACATCGGCAGATCACCCGGCGTGTCCCCGTAAGCGTAAATTTTATTATAATAAGATAAGTTATAGCGCTTCAGGATGTGCTTGACTTTTTCCTCGCCAGAGCAGTTTTGACCGGAAATTTTGCCGGTTAACCGCCCGTTGCGAACCTTCAGTTTAGTGGCGATGCACTCGAGGTTGAACTGCTGGCACCAGGGCTGGACCCAGTTCTCGGGGGAAGCAGTGACGATGACCACCTGGGTGTTGTTTTGGAGGTGGCGGCGGATCTCGGAGAGTGCGCCCTTGCGAAAAAGTTGGGGCAAACGAGATTCGGCGAATTCTTTGCACAGGGCGTTGAACTCGGTGAGGGGTTCTCCCTTGAGAAAGTATTCCAGCATGATTTCCTTGGCGCTGTGGTTGGAGATGACGCCCAGTTTGAATAGAATGAGGACAGGGGAGAGGAAGACCAGTCCCATGAAGTATTTGAACCTCCCGGCCTTGAATTTCAACAGCTCCGCCAGGGTGTCCCGGGTGGTGATGGTGCCGTCGAAATCGAAGAAGGCGATGGAGGAATGGGAATATACGGTGGTCATGTCGTTAGAGGTTAAGCTTCTTGAATACATTTTCCGGAATTGAACAGATGACGAACATTAGCCATTTCCAAAGTCCTTTTACGTACACGGTGTTGGACCGGCGGTCGATGGCCTTCAAAACGGCTGCTGCGACTTGCGACGGGGTCGCGGTAAGGGCCGGAGGAAGGGTGAGGTGGGCGGTCATGCGCGTGGCTACGAAGCCGGGTTTGACGGTGATGACGGTGACGCCCTTCTTGAACATGCGGTTACGCAGGCCCGAGAGGTAGGCGGTGAAGCCGGCCTTGGCGCTTCCATAGAGATAGTTGCTGCCGCGGCCGCGGTCGCCCGCTACGGAGCTGATGCCGACGATCACGCCCGAACCCCGTAAGGCAAAATCGGAGGCGACGATGTTCAGGATGGAGACGGCGCCCGTAAAGTTGGAGTTCAGGATGCGCGCGGCCTCGGCCCAGTCGCGTTCGCCGAGTTCCTGGTCCCCCAGCACCCCGAAGGCGCAGATCGTGATGTCGGGGGCCGAGGGAAGGCCCTTGTAGAAGGCCGGGTGCGTGTCGTACGCCAGCGCATCGAAGGGTAATACGGTTGCGGTGATGCCGCTACGGATTTGCAAGTCGGCCTTGAGTCCATTCAATAGTTCCATGTCCCTGCCGGTAAGTAGAAGGTCGTATTTGCGGGCCGCGAGTGCGCGGGCGATCGCCACAGCCATATCCGAACCGGCGCCTAGTATGAGTGCTGATGCCATATTTCCATTTATGGGGTTATATCCAGTCTTGAGGATTGAATGCTTCTGAATTTATGCGCAGGGTTATATTGCTCAAGCAGTGCGGCGAAGGACGCCGAGCCTGAATAGCCGCTTTGATAGGTGCGCGCGGACATGCGGGCGTCCTTGGACAAATAAATCCGGCCTCCGTAGCCAAGCACCATCTGGTCCAGCTCTTCCAGGAAGGGGAAGAGACCGTCCCGGACGGGGAAGTCCAGGGCCAGAGTATACCCCTCCATGGGGAATGCGATGCCGTTGTCCTGGTTGCCGAAGACCTTCAATACGGCCAGGAAGGAGCCCCAGCCTTTGGCGCTGATGCGCTCCAGGATTGCCACCAGGCCATCCTTTTGCGCCAGGGGGACGACAAACTGGTACTGAACAAAGCCCTTTTTCCCGTATCCTCTGTTCCAATGCAGGATGGCGTCCAGGGGATAGAAGAAGGGCTCGTAGGGAATGACTGAGTAGGACTCCTTCTTAAAAACCTTATTATAATAAAGAAAGTTAAAAGCTTTGACGGTGAAGTTGTTCAGGACCCAGGAGGGTAGGGTGATGGGAAAGGGGATGCTTTTTTTCGGGGGGAGCGAAAGCGGCGCCGCGCCGACAGGTATTTCGGAGACTTTTGCGTGTTCGCCGAGCAGGAGGATGCTGCGGCCAAAGCCCTGACCCGACTTCAAACAATCTATCCAGGCCACGGAGTAAGTGACTTCGCGATATTGATCGAAGAGGTCGAGCAATTCGGTCAAATTCGCGGCCTTGATCTTGTGCTGACGGATGTAGGAGGTTTCGATGGGTTTCAACGCGAAGCGCACCGACAGGATCACGCCGGTCAGGCCCATGCCTCCGCAGGTGGCTTCAAATAGCTCGGGGAGGTGTTCGCGGCTGCACTTAACGATGTCGCCGGTGCCGGTCAGGAGCTCGATCTCAAGGACGTGGCGGGAGAAAGCACCGTCGACGTGGTGGTTCTTGCCGTGCACGTCGGAGGCGACCATGCCGCCTATGGTGACGAATTTGGTGCCGGGGGTGACGGGCATGAACCAGCCTTTGGGGACGATCACTTCGAGGAGTTGGTCCAGGGTGATCCCGGACTGGCACGTGATGATCCCGGCGGTGGTATCCAGGGAAATGATCTTGTCGTATTTCAGGGTGGAGACGGTGACTTCGGAGAGAGAGGCGTCTCCGTAGCAACGGCCGTTGCCCCGGGCGATGACGGCTTTGTCCGTGGCCAGCAGGGTTTTGAGTTCGCCGATGGTGCGGAAGCTGCCTTCTTCACTTTCCATAACCGGGTAGTTGCCCCAGTTCGCTATTTTCTTGGTGCTCGTCATTTGAAGAGGGATAGGTCGGGCATGTAAATAATGATGTAGAAACTGGCCACCCACAACAACAGCGTCACCTGCAGGAACCGGTCCCTCAGGAGCAGCTTGGTGGGTGAGCCGGTGTTGTTCTCCACGAAAGTTATTTGGAGGTACCGCAGGAGGCCTGCGATGACGAACATGGTCGTATAATAGAGGCGATAGGTCTTCCAGCGTTCCATGACCTCGGGGGAGATGGTGTACATCAGGTAGGCCACGATGATGATGGCGGCGATCAGGGACATGGTGACGTTGAGGAATTCGAGGTTGTAGCCCTTGATCGATTTCCGCATGTCCTGGCCGGAGCCCAGTTTGATGAGGACGTCATCGCGCCTTTTGGCGACGGCCATGAAAATAGCCAGGAGGAAGATCATGATCATCAGCCATTGGGAAATGGCAATGTGCGTGATCACCCCCCCGGCTTTTATGCGTAAAACAAACCCCAGCGAGAGTATGAATACGTCGAGGATGGAGATGTTCTTCAGGCCCAGGGAATAGCCCAGGTTCATGAAGAAATAGATCATCAGGATGAACAGGAATTTTTCTTTTATGAAAAGGGCCATGGCTGTTCCAGCTAAAAAGCATACGATGGCCAGGGTCAGACCGGCGGCGGGGGAAACTTCTCCGGAAGCCAGGGGGCGCTTGCACTTGACAGGATGCAATCGGTCGGCCTCGCGATCCATGTAGTCATTGAATATATAAATGCTGCTGGCGACGAAACCAAAGGAGAAAAAGCCCCAAAGGGTGCGTCCGATCAGATCGAGGTTGAAGGCTTCGCCGGCGAAGAACATGGGGAGGAACAGGAAACTGTTCTTCACCCAGTGGTGGAGGCGCATGAGCCGGAGGTAGGGGAGGACGCCGGAGCGCTTATGAGTTAATTGGCCGGATGAAAGCATTGTCAGTGAGTATAACGGCGCCTGGCTTTTCCCATTCGCCCGTTTCGTGATTGAATTGTTTGAGCACGCGGGCCGGGTTGCCACCCACCATGGTGTAATCGGGCACATCCTTAGTCACGACGCTTCCCCCGGCTACGATGCTGTGGCGACCGATGGTCACCCCCGAGGTGATGACGGCGTTGGTGCCGATCCAGGAGTCGTCTCCCACGTAAACGGTGGCGACGTCGCATTTCTGGTCGCGGATGGGGATGCTGGGATCCTTGTATCCGTGGTTGAGTCCAGATATGCCTACGTGCTGGGCCATGATGACGTTGTTGCCTACGACGACGGGGCCCGTGAGGACGCTTCCGATGCCGATCATGCAGCGCTCCCCGATGACGATTTCGCCCATGCCGTTGTTGATGCAGCAAAAGCTTTCGATGATGCTGCCGGCGCCCAGGTGAAACGTACGGAAGGGCATGAGGTCCATGCGCGTGTGGCGACGGATTTTGGCGCCGCGCCCTTTTTTGCGCATCAGGGGGTTGAGGAAGTTCCGCACCCACCAACGAGGCCTTGCAGAACCTTCGGGCATGAGCAGGTTAAGCACCAGTCGTTTGGTACGGGGATTGGCTTGTATTTTCCCGGCGAGTCCCATCAGGAATGGTTGTTCGCTTTACGGCCCAACAGGATGGGTGGAATCCAGAGCTTCGCGGTTTCCTTAAACTGCGTACTGCGCTTGGCTTTTTTGTCCTCCTCGCGGTATACGAACAGCGTATTGTGATCGCTGACGCTTTCCTTCATTTCATGCGCGGGGCGACCATTGGTATAATAGTACAAGGCGAGTGACTTGCGGGACCTGTCGGGAGGGCAGGTGAGGGGGTTGGGATGCCCGTGATACGAATCGCTGGTCGTGGAGAACATGGCCATGCGATTGAACAGGGGCAGAATCTTCTTGCGGCATTCCTTCATTTGGGTATCCCACAATTCAAAGTGACCACCGTACGATTCCTGCCAGTTTTCGTTCAGGTACACCAGGACGTTGAGGCGGCGGTCTAGTTTGGTTTTGGGATGCTTGTTGAAATCGGCGTGAAGCTTCAGCATGCCTCCGGGCTGGATTTGATGGCAGCCGCCCCCGTCATAGAAGGGGTCGGGGATGAGGTTCTCGATCCCCGTCAGCTCCGTGAGGAATTCCAGGAAGGGCTGGGAATTGAGGTAGTGCATGAAGTCCTTGGTCCGCTCCCCGAAACGCCCTTCGCCCTTGCTGGCGAGTTTGATCTGGTTCGGGTCGTTGAAGGCCAGGTCGGGCTTCTTGGACATGTCGGGGAATTCCTCCAGCACGGCGTGGAGGATATCGGGGTTGAAGAAATTGTCGAAATAGATGTTGGGAAAGGGGTCGGTGGTATTGTAATCGGCCTTGTGTTTTTCGCCGAATGCCTTCAGGTCGTTTATGTTTGCATTAATATAATTCATACTCACGAGTGGGTTTATAAGGTAAACATGATGCAAAGTACCAAGGAATCAGGGGCGAAAGCCAGAATTTAAGGGAAGGGTAGGTTTTATTTGACGTGCGTTGGTTTTTGGTCGGTAAACGATGATTATCTTTCGGACCAAATTGCTCCCCATGGTCTTCAAACGCCACGCAGACACCTTTTTCATCCTAGTTTTCTCCTTGATTCCCTTAGCGTTACACTTCCCTTACCGGGTCAATATCTTCCTTTCCTGGGAGGGCGCCTACCGCCTTTACCTGGGCCAGCATCCGTACCGCGATTTCGGGCTGCCCATGGGGTTTGGATACTGGTTGCTTCCCGCCCTGTTCTTTAAAATATTCGGCCCCAATATGTTATCTCTTGTGAAGGCGCAGGTGATCCTGAATATCTGCGGGGGGTTGGCTTTCCGGGGAATCCTCAAGCGTCTGGATGTTTCGCCGGGGGTGCGACTCGCGGCAGTCCTGACGTTTTGTTTGTCATACATCCTGATCAATTTCTGGCCCTGGTATAACAATACGGATATTATCTACGGTATTGTAGGGCTTTATTTTTTGATGGTGGCTTATAGCGAGCGGTCGTTATCGCGCGGGGCGGGGGCGCTCGCGGGTTCCGCTTTGTTCTTATTTCTTTCGTTTTTTACCAAACAGGACGGAGGGTTCCTGATGGTGGCAGTGGGGCTGGCGATCGTGGTGTATGAGGCTGTCTTCGGGCGGGAATGGGCGCGTTGCGGCATTTTCCTGGGGTCGTTCGCCCTGGTCGCGGTCCTGTTCCTGGAGCCTTTACGGGGCACCGCCTTCGGATATTGGTTCAATCACGGGCAGCCTCCGCATACGGCGCGGTTGTCTCCCAGGGACATCCTGGGCGAGTTCCTGGAGTTTTCGCAATGGATCAAGTTTTACTCGCTCCTGATTATCCTGATCGTGGTATGGAAGGCCCGCCGGGGCTCCTTCTGGAATAATCAAAGGGAGATGGTCTTCCTTTTGGTGACGCTGGGCATGCTGGGAACGGCGGCGATCTTCCAGGTGACCAGCTATACGCCGCCGGATAACAACATCTTTTTCCATGCTTTTGCCATCGCCTATATCCTGGATGGGCTGGCTTCGCTCATGTCGTGGGATGCCAGTCGGTACGCCTGGCTGCTGCTGGCGGGGGTGCTGCTATGGTGGTCGGGGTCTTACTTCAAGTACCTGAACCGCCTTTTCCCTCAGCCGGTCGCTGTGGCTATGGGCGGCGAGAATGTCATCAACCGGCATACCTACATGATCAATACGGATACGGCGCATATCGAGGACGAGGGCACCTGGACGGAGGTGCCGGGCATGCCTGCCTTCCATAAGATCAAAATGCCGCCCTCGACGGTAGCGGGGATTGGGCGCCTGCAGGGACTGGCGGCTTTCGGTCTGGGAAAGCACGTCCTGAATATGTGCGAGCTGACGCCCCTGACGCGGGAACTGGGATTTAATGAAGACAAAGGGCCCATGGAACCACTTTGGTACCACCTGGGCGTCTGTATGTTCAACCGGGAGGCGGATACGGTATGCGCGCGTATTTCGCGGCAGGAATACGACGGGGTGTTGTTCGAGTATGTTCCTTCGCTGAATAATTTTTACCCGTTCCGGGTGAGGGATAGTTTGCTGACCAATTATAACCTGGTGGATTCGTTCCTGGCGCCGCGGAGGCCGACGAACGGGTTTGTGGAGGTGTTCGTGCGGCGGAAGTAAGCCGGTGGCAGCCGGTTCGTCCGCGTTAGTCCCGGCGCATCAAGTGTGCGCCGGGAGATAGGTAATTCACATAGGTAAACAGCAAGAGCGTAACGTAGATTCGATAGCGATGAAGGTTTAGAAATAAATGACTTCTTTCAGTTCGGTGAAGAACACATCCTTTTTGCGGGTAGACACCGGGATACAGGCCCCGTTGGTCATGACCACGGAAGGCGCTACGCCTTTGATGATCTTGATCATATGCCTAAGGTTGACGAGGTAAGACTTGTGGACGCGGTAGAACCCTTTCTCGCTCAGGATCTCTTCATATTCCTTCAGGGAGCGGCTGGCGACGTAGGAGATATTCCCCGTTAGGCGCAGCTTGGTGTAGCTGTCCAGTGCTTCGACGTAAATGATGTTGTTGATGTCGATCACCTCGTATCCATCCTGCACGTGGACGACGATCTTGGAGAAGTTCTCGGGGATGCCGTTCACATAGTGCTTGATGATGCCGGTCAGTTCGCCCAGCTTGTTCTTCTTGTTCTTCCGGATTTTTTCGATCACGTTCGTGATGTCCGAGCCCTTGATGGGTTTCAGGATATAATCCAGGGCGGCCATCTTGAGGGCGCGCAGGGCATATTCCTGGTAAGCGGTGACGAAAATGACTTCAAAGTGCGGTTGAGCGATGGCCTCCAACAGCTGGAAGGAGTTGTTCGGGGGCATTTCGATGTCCATGAAGAGTACGTCGATCTCGATTTCCCGAATGTTGTTTTTGGCATCCTCCAGGTTGTCTGCTTCCCAGACTACCTCGACCCCTTCACACTGGGTCAGAAGGATGTTGCGAAGGATGTGAAGGTTTGCTTGTTCATCATCTACGAGGGCGGCTCTGATTTTTTTCATAACGGGACTCATTTAAGGTTTTAATTGGGAGGTTTAGGTTGTGTTTCAGGGGTGTCGCAACAGTAGTTGGTTTCGGTTCGTAGTTAATCCATACTATAATGAGTTGATGATCGGTATAAATATCTTGACGATCGTTCCTGTTTCGTTGTACCCGTTGGAGGCCTTGTCGATGATTTCCAGGCGCCCCGGGTTGTCGTCGTACGACTTGATCACGTTCAGGCGTTCCCTGATGATGTTCAGGGCTGTGGATTCGTGCTTCATCGTACTGACCGTGTTCCTCGTCTTCTTCCAGCCCGCCCCGTTGTCATCCACCACACATTCCAGGATGTCCTTGTGAAAGGAAAACGAAATCTTGAGCATCCCTTTTTCCTTCTTGGGCCCCATCCCGTGCTTGATCGCGTTTTCCAGGATCGGCTGGATCAGCATGGGCGCGATGCAGTGGCTGTGTACCTTGATCGCATCCTCCACCTGGAACTCGTACTCGAACGAATTGCTGAATCTAAAGCGTTCCAGTTCCATGTAGCGCGTCAAAAAGTCGATCTCATCCTCCAGGGCTACATAGGATTTCCGGCTATTATTCAGCATCTGCCTCATCAACAACGAAAAATCCGATATATAATCAAAGGCCTTCTGTTGTTCGTTCAGGACGATCAGGTGCTGCACCGTGCTCAGGGAATTGTAGATGAAGTGCGGGTTCATCTGGCTGGTCAATGCCTTGGCCTCCAATTCCAGCAAGCGGTTGTTATAAGCGACCTTTTCCTTTTTCCTGTCAAACTCCTTGCGCATGATCAGGGCCGCGGCGATCGCGATAATGGCGGTCAGGACCAGTACGGCGTTCCAGATCATGTACAGCTGCGCCCCCAGGAGCAAGCGCCACTCAAAACCGATTCCAAGGCCTGCCCAGGTTGAATGGGATTTTCCATCCATGGCACCGGGTACGCCAAAAATCAGGACCGCAAATAAGAGAGATGGCATAGTATTTGCTCTGGCTGTGGGCGGATAACTATGGTTCTCTTTTAGGGCGGTTTTCCAGAATTTGGTTTGCCTACGATTGTTTCCTCTAAAGTGTGGATTGTGGAAAGACTCCACATTCTTTACTACTGATTCACAGAGGTGCAACGTAAGCAAGCGATATTTTTGCGTCATATTACCTGCTACCATTTAAAACTACGGCTTTTCGAAAGTCATACCGGACGTTGATTCCAGCACATACAGACCACAAGACGAAAGGATTTTGGAATACGGAGTCTTTAGGAAGGATATTGATATAAGAACAAATCACATACCATTTCTCTGTAAAGGTAACACGCGCACTTGGTCCAGGGGACCGTACAACTACCTGATCTTCCCTTCACAGTTTTCTTCTTCTTCTAACAGGCTGTAAGATATTTTAAATGGCCCATACCAGCAATACCACTATGCGGGTATCCTTGTTAAGGGTATGTAAATCACGCCTTTGCTAAAGCTGAAATGCAGACTGGTAGCGAATTCTCCTACTTTACCACACCGTATGCACCACACCCCCCTTCAGGCCTTTTAGGGCCTTTTTCTGGTAAAATCGATGGTATTTTAGCGTGACAGGCATGTTGAAATTACCATTTGTTAGGGCAACCGATTGCGCATACGACCACGGGTGGCGGCAAATTTGCGCCCTTTGGCCCTAAAAGGGCTTGTTTCAACAAGTTTTCCATAGAAGAAATAATTATTTGTATATCTTAGCACAATGAAACCGCCGTCGGCACGTTGCTGCGGCCCGAACGTGCCGGAGGCACGTTGTCCGAAGGACAATCAAATAAATTACGAACCAAATCCGATCCTCATGAAACCGAGCCTGCGAGGTTCCGCCCGACCAAAAAAAATAATTATGAACGGGCGAAACTCCCGAAAATCACCCACCAATTATCCTTTCCCCTCGTTCTTTAGTGAACAAAGACCCAGGGTAGTGTCCCTGGTACAGTGATATTGTAGTATAACGACTACGTACCGATGCGATGTTTACTATCCTGTTTCTTTAGATTCGGATATACCTTCGCGATTCTTAACAACTTCGGCCCATGCCGGAGGGACGGTAACGGCCCGCGCCGGACGTTTGCTACAAATCACAGGTAGGCTCTGCGGATTTTTCTCGCTTGCCGGCTTAAGCCGGGAGGCATGAATGTTAACCCTCTTAAAAGAACAGGGAATGTATTGTTATCCGCCTACCTTACTCCGCTGCCCCCATGTCGACAAAAGCTAAATCGGTTAATGAACCACCGTGGGGAGACGCGCACATGCAACAGGTCCTGATATCAGCCATCGTGCATGATATCCGGACACCCTTGCGATACTTCATGTGGACGGCCCGATCCCTGCAGCAGGATCTGCAAAGGGGGGAACCGGGGGACTCCTTATTGGAAAGGGCCCAGCTCCTGTACAGCTCTGCTGAACGGATGCACGCCATGGTCGAAGACCTACTACAATATTCCAGGATACAATTGGGGACCGTACAGGATGACCGTGTGCGGAGAGTGAACCTCCACCTCACGGTGGCGGCTAAGGCCATCCTGTTTTATCCTATGGCGTATGCCAAGGCGACCCAGATCATCAACCAGGTGGATCCGGCTCACGCTTTGGAAACCGATCCCGATTGTTTGGCCGTGATCCTCCACAACATCCTGGACAATGCGGTCAAGTTTACATCGGGAGGCAGTATCCGCGTGACCTCTGCGCGGATGGACGACGGCATTCAATTACTGGTATCCGATACCGGAAGAGGCATGAGCCACGAATGCATGGACTGGTGCAACGGCACTCCGGAGCATGGTCATGGTGCGGGGCCGGGTGGGCTCGGACTTCTTTTGGTCAGGGAATTGCTTGATAAGATCCATGGAAGGCTGAAGGTGACCCAGGCATCGCCGTCCGGGACCGTTGTGGCTCTTGAATTTTCCGAAACACTTTAAAAATTAAAATCGAAGTGGTGCACATTTTAATGGCAGATGACCACGCTATCGTGCGATACGGGACCATAGCCCTGATCAAGGAGCTGTTGGAGGAAGTGTCGGTAGCCGAAGCATCTAATTTTGACGAGGCCTTGCGCCTGGTGGGGGAAAGACATTTCGACCTGCTGGTACTCGATATCAACATCCCGGGGGGCAACAGCTTCCAGATGATCGACGTACTTCGCCTCAGGCAACCTGGGCTGAAAATACTCATATTTACGGCATATGATGAGCATTTGTACGGTTTCCGCTACCTCCAGGCCGGAGCTGACGGATTCCTGATGAAAAATGCCAACGAGCAGGAAATCAAATATGCCATCCGAAGTGTGTTGAACGGAGAAAAGTACTTCGGCCCCTCCGTGAAGGCTTACCTGCTGGATAAGATCCACGCCAAGAAGCAGGAGATGGCCAACCCCCTCCTGGCCCTGTCCAACCGGGAAACCGAGGTGGTGCGGTTGCTGATCCAGGGGCATGGGATCGCGGAGATCGCGCGGTTGTTGCATTTGCAGATTTCCACGGTGTCGACGTACAAAGTGCGCATCTTTCAAAAACTGAATGTACGGAATATCGTGGAGCTCGTGGAGCGGTTCAATCTCTACAGCGGGATGGGGTCCTAGTGCTCCATGACGTAAAAGACGACTACGTTTTCCGGCCATGCTTTTAGGTGATGCCTGAAACCATTTCGGAGGGATGTCGACACATAGTTTTCCTGTCCCGCCATAATCACCTCCGGGCCGTCCGCCGCCAGGGCTTCCTCTGATTTTTCATCGGGCATAATAAGCGCGGCATGACCTGGCTTGTGCGGATCGGGGTTGCGGACTACGGCAACCACCACTTTCCCTTCGTTGGCCAGTCCTTGCGCCTGGCGGTAGGCTCCTTGCGCGTCGAGGCGCCTCCAGCCGGCCGCCGCTCCCGCGTTTGAGTTTAGCCAATCATACTGGGCATTGGCCAGGAGTTCCTGGGAATGCTCCGGTGGACGGATAATATAATAGTGGAGTCTTTCGCAGGCCGCGGCGACAAAGGCGCTGCAGTGGGACTTGATCGACTGCGTAGCCCCGGGGTCATCGGGCTCACCGGTCTCCCAGTTGACGTGATGGCCGGCCAGCCAGAGGTCGTCCACGTGCAGTGAAAGATAGAAGGACTTGAGCGCCTGGCCCTTTTGATCGATGTGACCATTGGTCTGGACCAGCAGGGCCACGAGGAGGTACCAAAGGTTCATAAGGTCAAGATATCCTCTTTTTGGGTATCATTGCACCTAGAATCGACACTATGCGCAAATTTTTCTGGGGGCTTCTTCTCTTGGCAGCCCTTCCCGCCAAGGCTCAGACCGCCAAGGACGTCAAAGACCAATTTATCCGCTCCTGGAATGCCTACCGCAAGTACGCCTGGGGACACGACGCCCTGAAGCCCGTGACGAACGGATACATGGACTGGTACAAGGAATCCCTCCACATCTCTCCCATCGATGCCTACAGCACCATGCGCGTCATGGGGCTTACCTCGGACGCTCGTCAGGTGGAGCGGTACGTAATGGACAGCGTTTCGTTCGACAAGGACATCTTCGTCAAAACCTTCGAGGTCAATATCCGCATCCTGGGGGGCTTGCTGAGCATGTACCAGTGGACCCACGACGCGCGCATTTTGGCAAAGGCCCGCGATTTCGGGGACCGGGAGCTGAAGGCCTTCAGCTCTCCCACGGGGATACCTTATTATTGGGTGAACCTCAAGACAGGGGCCGTCAAAGGCTCTAAGGTCAACGTGGCCGAGGCGGGTACCTATTTGTTCGAAATGGGGATCCTGAGTTATTATACTTCCGACCCACGTTATTACCAGGCGGGGAAGAAGGCTTCCATGGCCATTTTTGCGCGCCGGTCGCCGATCAATCTCGAAGGCTATTCCATCGACGTGGAATCGGGCAAGTGGGTGGACACGCACAGCTTCATCGGGGCCGGGGCCGATTCCTATTTCGAGTACCTCTACAAGGGCTGGCTCCTCTTCCGCGACCCCGACCTGAAATCGGCCTGGGATACGACCATCGCCGCCATCAATCAATATATTCCGGAGGAAAGCGATACCTCCATCTGGTATGGTTTTGTGGACATGAACACAGGGGCAAGGGCCCTGACGGAGGTTACACTCTACGATGCTTTCTTTCCCTCTATCCTGGCCCTGGACGGGGAGATGGCCCGGGCTGAAAAGCTGGAAGCGACGTGGTACTGGTTGTGGAACCGCTACGGGCTCGAGCCCTCGGGTTTCAACTACCATACCCAGCAGCCCACGGATCCGGAGTACGAGCTAAACCCGGAGATCATCGAGTCGGCTTATTATCTTTCTACGTTGACGTATAAGCCGATCTATCGGCAAATGGGGCAGAAGATGTACCGCGACATCGTGCGCTACTGCATTACGCCGATTGCTTTTTCGGCGATTTCGGATGTGCGGACGATGCAGAAGAAGGATGAGATGGAGACGTATTTCCTGGCGGAAACACTCAAATATTTTTATTTGTTGTTTGGGGGGAATCCTACGGTCAATATCCACGACTATGTTTTCAATACGGAGGCGAATCCGTTCCGGAAGGAGGATTTTAAACCGGAGGAGTTGAAGAAGAGGTTGGGGATTAAGTAATTCCCCTTATTATATCTCCAGGGTCCCCATTCGAGCATATATCTAAAAAATCATCAGCCGACATTATGTGTACTATGACAAGGAGGACGTTGGAATCCAAAACAATCTTCATTCTTGATTACCGGGTGAAGATGAGCGGAAATGCTTTTTGCTAAGCTGTTCGTAGTTGTCCTGCGTAATACCATTTTTCCGTTCCCATTGATCTACCGTTTCATCCAATTGTTTAGCCAACAATAGGACTGCCAGCTTCCGCATTTGAATGAAATCTTCATCGGGTAAAGGCTTTTTCAGCAGCCGTAACATCATTACCTGCTGTTCATTCAATGAGGAAGGCATTTCTTCATTTGCTTTCACCAACATAACCTGCTGTTTAATAGTAAAGGTAAGAAATTTTTAAAGGATGGTGGGCAAAGGCTTACTCCGTCCTCAGGCTACTAGCCGGTTTCATCAGCGCCGCGCGTATGGACTGCGTGCTGACGGTGGCCAGCGTGATCAACACCGCCACGGCCCCTGCCAGGATAAACACTCCCGGCCCGAGTGAGATGTGGTAATAGTATTGATGGAGCCATTCCTGCAGAAAATAAAACGAAATCACGGAGGCGCACACGCAACTGATGCTCACGAGGACTACGAATTCCCTGGACAGCAACGCCCATATATTGGAGACGGACGCGCCCAGGACTTTCCGGATACCAATTTCTTTGGTACGCCGTTCGGCCATGTAGGCAGCGAGGCCGAATAATCCCAGGCACGAAATAAAAAGGGCGAGTAATGCAAAGAGTCCGGACAGGGTGCCGACCAGGTCCTCGGTCTCGAATTTTGTCGCGTACAAAGCGTCGACGAAGTTGTACTTGAAGGGGCTGGAGGGTTCGTACTTCAGGAATATGGGTGCTATTTTTGCCAGGGCGTCGTGCGTGGACATGTCCGGGGCCAGCCGATAGGTGATGTCATAGTTCCAGCCGGGCGTGTAAATGAAGATCGTGGGTTCCACGGGAGCGTATGGATTGCTGATGAGGGCATCATTAACGACCCCGATCACGTGCACTTGCTGAGGAGTCTCGTGCCACGTGAGGACCTGATTTAGGGGGTTTCTGAAGCGCATGCGCCGGACGGCGGCTTCATTGAGGATGACGTTGAGCGAATCGACGCCTGGAGCATCGGTGAAGCTCCTGCCCTGAAGTATTTGCATTCCCATGGTATGGAAAAAGTCCTCATCGCCCGTTGAGATTACGGCCATTTCCAAGGTTTCGCCGGGCAGCTTTCCGGACCAGTTGTCGACGCGCTTGCTGGTCCACAGTTGCGTAATGGGATTGGATGCATAAGTGACGGCGCTCACCGCTCCGCTTTGAAGCAGGTCGTGCTTGAGCGCGGTAAAGTTCCGGGTGAGGTCCGAGTTGGAGTCGGTTTGCACGAGGCGCCGGTTGTCGTATCCGGTGGGCCGGTCCTTGGCGTACTGGACCTGGCGGTAGATGATGAGGGTACTGATGATCAGGCCCACGGATGCAGTGAACTGGATGATGACGAGGACCTTTCGGGGCAACGCCGTACGGCCGGGTGAGGATGGGCCTTTCAGGACGCGGATGGGCCGGAAGGAGGACAGGTAAAAGGCGGGACGGCTGCCGGCAAGCAGGCTCGTGATCCCTATAGTGGCTGCCAGGGCTCCCCAAAACGAGGGGCTCCCGTAGGGGATGCTGATACTGGATTGCGTCAGGGAATTGAAGGCGGGGAGGACGACTTGGGCCAGGGTAAGGGCTAGTATGGCGGCCAGGAGGGTAATGACCAGCGACTCCACCAGGAATTGGATGACGAGACCGCGGCGCCGCGATCCGATTACTTTACGGATGCCCACCTCGCGGGCGCGCTTTTCGGAACGGGCCGTGGCCATGTTGGTGAAATTGATGCAGGCGATGATCAGGACAAGGATCCCTATGAGGGAAAATATCCGTACAAAATCGATGAAGCCACCCCCTTCCTGTCCGTTTTTATATTCCGTATAGAGGCGCCAGTGGCTGAGGGGCTTGAATATGGGCTCGGCATGGCGGGCCTGGTAATCCTCGGGGTTGTATCTTTTGAAAATTCCCTGAAGTTGGGCTTCCACACGGGGCAGGGAGGCTTGGGGAGCCACGCTGATAAAGGTTTGAACGGCGTAATTGCGCCAGTTGGTCTTCGTATACCTGATCCAGTCGTAGTTCGCTTCGGCGTAGGCAAAAGGGATCAGGTAATGGAAGGAAAAGGAGGAGTTGGAGGGCAGGTCTTTCATGATCCCCGTCACCTTCAGGTCGTGCTCGTTGTCGAGGCGGATCATTCGACCCAGGGGATCGGTGGTTCCGAACAAGGCCCGGGCGGTCGTTTCGTCGAGCACGATGGAATACGTTTCGGTCAGAGCGGCCACCGGTGTTCCGAAAAGGAAGGGATATTGGAAAATATTCAAAAAGTCGGGTTCCACCATGGCGCCCTGCGATGCGATTTTCGTATTTCCGACGACCAAGGTGTGGCCTCCCATCCAATCGCTGTGCGCGGCGTATCGGATCCCCGGGATATCCTTGGTCAGCGCACTGCTGAGGGGAAGGGGCGTTCCCAGGGTGACGTTTGCCTCCCCGTCACGGTCAGACCGGAGCAGAATTTTTCCCGCCTGGGCATAGCCCGGCAGGGAGCGGTCAAAGGAATATTGATAGTCCACCCACAGGCCGATCAGCAGGGCGACGCCCATGCCGATGGCCAGGCCTGCGATATTCAGGGCGCTGTAGCCCTTTGTGCGGAGGATATTCCTCCAGGCTGTCCGGAAATACATACGTTGGTTTTATTCGGTTCTCAGGCTGTCGGCCGGGTTGGCCAGCCCTGCCTTGATGGTTTGGAATCCTATGGTCAATAAGGTGATGCCCAGGATGGCCGACCCGGAGACCAGGAACACACCCGCTCCCAGCGAAATGCGGTAGGCGAAGCCTTCGAGCCAGCGGTTCATGAGCCACCCCGCCAGCGGGAAGGCGATCAACGTGGCCAGGGCTACCAGTCGGAAGAAGTCTCCGGAAAGCATCAGTGCGATTCGCGAGGCCGAGGCCCCGATCACCTTCCGGATGCCGATCTCCTTTTGGCGTCGACGGGCAGTAAAGGCCGCCAGGCCGAAGAGGCCCAGGCACGAGATGAGGATAGCCAGGCCCGCGAAGTACCTGGAAAGGACGGAGACCCGGTTCTCCGAGGCGTACATTTGAGCGTATTCCTGGTCCAGCCAGCGATAGTCGAAGGCGAGCCCGGGGTAATACCGGGCATAGGCGGCCGTCAGGCGGTCCAGCACCGAATGTTCGGCTCCTGCCGTGATCCGCACGACGGCATGGTTGCCGACCGGGTATACCTGGAAGAAAGCGGGTTCAATGGTTTTATACATCGATTCAAAATGGAAGTCTTCCACCACGCCCACGATCTGGCGGTTCATTCCCCAAAAACGGACGGTCTGCCCGATGGGATGCTGAAGGCCCATGTACCTGATCGCGGCTTCGTTGAAGACGATCTCGTTTTTGGCGCTGGAATCGTCGGAAATGAAGCGCCCTTCCTTCAGGCGGAGCCCCATGGTCTTCATAAACCCCGAACCCACCTCGAGGTTGGCGAATTCGATTTCCTGGGTGGGTTTTTTGCCCGGCCAGGAGAATCCGCCGATGCCCCCGTGTCCCCCGTTGAAGTCATGGTGGGCGCTGCCGGCGCTGACCCCTCCCGGAATGATCTGAATTTCCCCCAGGAGGGTAATGGCGTGCCGTTCGGCTACGCTGTCTCCCAGGGGTAGGGGGAAGTCCACTACGTTTTCGCGGTTGTATCCGAGGTCCTTGGTTTGGATATAGTGCAACTGGCGGTAAATGACCAGTACGGAAGCGATCGCGGCGACCGACAGGGTGAATTGGAAGACGACCAGTCCCTGGCGGACCCAGACCTCCCCGGCGGAGGTTTTGATTCGTCCTTTGAGCACGGAGATGGGCCGGAACCCGGAGAGGTACAGGGCAGGGTAACTCCCCGCGAAGAGTCCCGTGGCCAGCGTGATGTACAGCAGGTCCGCGTTCGGATGCAGGCTGAGGGATTTACCCGCCAGTTGGTTGAAAGCAGGCAGGAACAGCGCGACCAGGACGATGGCCAGGCCCAGGGACAGCAGACTGATGAGGAGGGACTCGCCCAGGTATTGCATAACGAGTTGGCTTCGCCGGGCGCCTACCACTTTTTTAATCCCCACTTCCTTGAAACGTCGCGCAGCCCGCGCGGTGGATAAGTTCATGAAGTTGATGCAAGCCAGGACGAGGATGAACACGCCGATCATCGAAAACAACCGGACATAGGTAATGCGCCCGCCGGTTAGGACGCCATCCTTGTACGTGTTATACAGGTACCTGTCCGAAAACCGGCGCAGGAACAATGTTTTATCCTCGTTGTATTTATCCCTTTTTTTGACGTAATCCGCGATTTGGGCCTGGAAGGCTTTCGGGTCGGTGCCGGGCGTAAGGCGAATGAAGGTGCTGGGATCGCTGTTTCCCCATTCCTTCACGCCCGTGCGCTTGTCCGCGAAGAGGTTGAAATCGAACAGGAGGTCGAAAGGATCGGTATCGCTTTGAGGCCTGTCGGCAAAAACACCGCTGATGGCATAGGTGCCGTCGAATTCATCCCCGTTCCAGCGAATGGTTTTGCCCACGGCCAAATCCGGATTGCCGAAATAGGCTTTTGCGAGCTTCGCGGATATGGCCATGCTTTTCTTGTCGGCCGGGGCCCCGCCCGCGAGGAAGGGACAGGAGAATAGCTGGTAATAGTCGTGGGTAACGAACTGTCCCCTTGCTTTGACCAGGGTATCTCCGAGATAAAGGATACCCGGTTGGCCGAACCACCCCGCGGGGACCACGGTAGCGGCCAGCTCCACCTGGGGGTAATCCGCCTTGAGGCCGGCGGCCAGGGGGCCCGCCGTATAGGACATCGTGGTAGTGGCACCGTCTTCCTTTAGGTTTTGCATGACCTGGTACAGCCGCGCGTCCTGAGGGTTTCCTTTGTCTTTGCCCCGTTCATCTCCAATCCACAGCCAGATCAGGAGGGTGCACGCCAGGCCTGTGGACAGGCCGGTCAGGTTGAGGATGGTAAAGAGGCGGTCTTTGCGCAGGGAGCGCCAGGTGATTTTGAAATAGCTGTACCACATAGTACTTGTCACACTTAAAAAAATGTGCCATTCGGCAAGCCATTGATTATCATCGACTGAGTGGGGTGTGGTTGTATCGAAACCGCACAGGCTGTTGTATCGAAAACGACCCCGGCCGACAAAAGTCCAAGGACCAAATGAATTAATTGCCTTTAAATAGTATCCTGCTCAATCGCCCCAATACAGTTGCGTCCTGGGTGACGATGTCGGCTTCCGCGATCATGCCCTGTTTCAGATGGATTTGCTTTTTGGCGTTTGTAGGACTTTGCTTCTCGAAAGTCACTTTCGATAAAAAGAGGCTATCGTTAAAGGGGACATCGGATATATCTTTTATGGTGCCTCTAAGCATGCCGTATTCTTCAAAAGGGTACCCTTTTAGTTTGATCATAACCTGTTGACCTAGTTTTACTTTTCCTATATTATTTTGGGAGATCGTCATTTCGCCGAAGAATGCTTCGTTCCCGGGATTGATATAAAATACATCCTGACCTGGAATGACCAATTGGTTTTCCTGGATGACGCCCGCGAAGGTAATTTTCCCGCGCTGGGATGCGGTCAGGAGGTATTTGCTTTTCCAGTCCTCAATGGCACTTAAAAGGCTATTCAGCGCTTGAAGGAACTTTTCTTTTTCCTCCCTGATCTGGTGATCGAGCTCGATGAGCTCCTTTTTCTTAGCCTCCATGTTGTTGGCTGCGGTTAATAAGGCTGCTTCGGTTTGAAGCAACGGCGATTTCCTGGATAGGTATTTGCTTTCCTGGTCCCTCAATTCAGCCGGACTTTCCACTTTCTCCGAGGCAAGTTTCTTGTGCATGTTGAATTCCTGCTCTGCCAGAGTTAGGTTTTTCTCATCCAGGACCTTTTGCGTGTCCAGTTGTTGCTGTTGTTTGCCGATATAGACCAGGTCGTCATGCAGGAATGCCTTTTTTTCTACCAGGAAACCATTGTTTATGGAAGAGGTATAGGCCAGGTACTCGCTATAAAAGGGCTGGAAAGCGGCTTGGAGTTCTCCCAGTTTAAAATTGTCCGACTGGTGGAGCATCGTGGCGTCGAAGGATATGTCTTCCACCACTTGGGGTCGAATTTTCTGAAGTGTATCGTAAAGTCCAAGGACCCTTTCGGGGCTTGCGGTCGTTTCCAGATAGGCGAGAAGCTGCCCCTCGCTGATCGTTTGATTCTCCGATACTAATAATTTTGTTATCCTTCCACTGATCTTCGCGGCGACCGGCTTGGGGGAATTGGGCGAATTGATGACCATTTTTTCCGTGACGATGTCGGGATAGCGGATAATGGCGCATAATCCGAAGACGACCATCAATATCAACCAAAAGATACTTATCCCCCAGCGGGTCAACCAGGCAGGCACTTTGGTGATAATGTCCTGGATGTCCTCGGAATGCCGTGTGATTTCCTTCTCGTATGGTTTTGTCCTGACCATATCAGTTCCCCAATTCCAATTGATTTTTTACCAATCGATAGTAGGCGCCTTTGATCGACGTCAGCTTTTGATGCGTCCCCTCTTCGGCAACCTGCCCTTTGTCCAGGTAGATAATATTGTCGGCGTTGTTCACGGTGCTCAACCTGTGGGCTACAATGATTACCGTGCGTCCAATGAAGAATTCGGAAAGGTTGTCCATGATTACCCTTTCATTGTTGGCATCCAATGCATTGGTCGCCTCGTCGAATAATATGTAGTGTGGGTTTTTGTATACTGCCCGGGCGATCAGGATCCGTTGCCGCTGCCCCTGACTTATCCCGCTCCCTTCAGGCCCGATTTTAGTCCGCAGACCGAAGGGCAGCGAATCAATGAAATCGCGGATATTGGCTACCCTGATTGCATGCTCCAGTTTACCATTGTCGGGGTAGGGGTCTCCAAGGGAAATATTCCGTTCGATCGTATCGGAGAAGATGTACCCGTCCTGCATGACCACGCCGCAATGGCTTCTCCACGTCTTGAAGTGGATATTCGAGACGAATTGATCCCCCACCTTGATCTCTCCTTTTTGGGGGGTGTAAAAGCGCAAAAGTAATTTCAGAAGAGTCGTTTTTCCGCTGCCGCTCATGCCCACAATGGCGGTGGTCTTTCCCTGTGGAATGGAAAGCGATATGTTGTCCAATACCATATCGTTTCCGGCGCCGGGATAGCGGAAGGAAAGGTTGTTGATGAAAATGCTTCGCTTTTCAGGCAGCGCTTGTATCCACGTTTTGTTGACCGGCTCTTCATCCTCCAACCTGTGGATTTCATCGAGCCGCTCGAGACTTATTTTCGCGTCCTGGTAGCCCTGGATAAAGCTTAGGAGCTGGTCGATGGGGCTATTGAGCTGCCCCACGATGTACTGGATGGCTACCATCGCCCCTAAGGTAAGGTTGCCGTGGACAACGGCCGCGGCGCTCAGAAAGGTAATAACGACATTTTTCCCCTCGTTGATGAGGGTGCATCCCCCTTGCTGGTATTGTGTGAGCGCAAGTGTCCGCAGGTTGTATTTGAACAGGCGGGCCTGAATATGTTCCCATTCCCACCGCATCTGCTGTTCGCAGTTGTTCAATTTGATTTCTTGCATCCCGCCGATCAATTGTACAACATTCCCCTGACCCCGGGCAGCGTACTCGAAATTCTTATAGTTTAGTACCCGGCGCCGCCTGAGGAACAGGATGATCCAAGTGACATACAAGGTGCTGGCGCCCACGAATACAAGGAAAATCAACATATTGTAATAAGCCAGAATAACCGAGAAAACGGCCAGATTGATTATGGAGAAAAGGGTGGTCAATGCCGTACTCGTTAAAAAGTTCTGGATACTTTTCTGATCATTCATGCGCTGCATGATGTCACCCGTCATTTTGGAGTCGAAATAACTAATAGGCAATTTCATGAGTTTCACCAGGAAGTCGGTAAGGATCGATATATTGATGCGGGTGGTGATATGGAGCAAAATCCAGGACCTGATGAATTCTACGGTTACCCTGCCGATGACGAGGGCGATTTGGCCTATGAGGATCAGGAATATGAAGCTGATGTTACGCGTGCTAATGCCAATATCGACCACGGATTGCGCCAGAAAGGGGGTTATCAACTGTAACAACGTTCCGACCCCCAGGCCAAGCAATAATTGGATGAACAAACCTCGATAGGCGATAAGGTATTTGAACATGAAAGACCAGCTAACCCGCCTTTCTTCCTCATCCTCCTGGTCGTAGAAATGCGGGGTTGGGGCCAGGAACAGCGCTACCCCGTCGGTGATACCCCGCTCAGCAAGCCAATTCCGATAGAATACCGGTTCGGGTAAGGTAACCAGCCCTCTGGCCGGGTCCGCGATGCAAAATTTCCTTTTCCTGATTTTATAAAGCACGACAAAATGATTTTGCCGCCAATAGAGTATGCAGGGCAGTTCCGCTGTTTTCAACTGCTCGGGAGTGACTCTGGCCCCCAACGTCCGGAAATGCAATTTTTCGGCGGCGTCACTTATGCCCAACAATGAAACGCCCTCCTTTCCTATTTCACACAGGCCCCGTAAGGTTTGTGGGTTCACACTTCGGCCGTGGAAACGGGCCACCATCCGCAAGCAGGCCGGTCCACAATCCATTTGCTCCTGTTGCCTATAGTGTTTGAACCGCATGGGATACCGGCTTTATCATTTTGTGATGAAGGAATTGCTTTATCCTTCCAAAAATCAGGGTTTCGAATTCTTTGTAATTTTCCCTGAGGTCTTCCTGGTCGAAACACAGGCCGATTTGTTTCAAAATGTCGTCTATGCTGGTAGGGCTTTTTGCAATGGAGAGCAGCCCCCAATCCAATTCGTCAAGATCCACCAATGAATAGCCGGGCTTATAACACTCAGGTACAAGGGCTACGAAGTGGTCCGTCTCAACCAGTTCTACAAAAGGATCCACCATCAGGGATATTTTGTACGGGGCGGTGAATGTCCCGAAAATCCTTTCAAAGTAGGTTGTGTGTATGAGCTCTCTTGCATACAAGTAGTCCAGATCGATTTTCGCAAATTTATCCGACAGGATGGCCTTGAATTCCCGGGCGGCTTCGTTTGGGTTTACGGGGTTTTCGCCTATTGGAGATAATTGGCCCCTTGTATAGTTGTCCATGAGTTTTTGGGAATTTTCACATAGCACCTGCTCCTCTTCAATTCCCGAATAAATGTAATAGTCTTTGTGAAGGGTGATATGGCCCCGGTTATATAGTGAGATGATCCTATAGTAATATTCCGGATTCTCCAGCCTAAGGCGGTCGGCCAATAGTTCGCAAACTTCCCGGTTCCGTTTATAGGTCCCTATTAAATGGAGAAATGATTTTTGGTGAGGGACCTCTAAGAAATCGCCGAATCCCAGGTATTCATTGTCGCCGATGACTTCAGGCAACAGGACCGCAACCTTTTTTTCGTGCTTGACCGTCAAGCAGTAAAATAAATATTGTTCAAAGAATACATTGAAATCGGCTGGGTTTATCTTTGAAAGATTATATTCATTTTTTTGGATGAACTTGAGTGCGATCCGTGTATACTCGTGGAAAAAATCCACGTCCCGTCCCCCGAATATGCCCGCGTTATAGGCCAAGATAGGGTTACCCGATGCCCTGTCCTCGAGTATGGCTTCAGGGAAATAAGTGAGGTGTTCTTCCAAGGTTTTCATGATGGTTTCATAGTAGGAGGAGGCCGCTTCCTTGTTTTGTGCAATAAGCGGGCTGTCTAGGAGGGCATGATCGAACGCTTTCCAGATGAACACATCGTTATCTACGTGCAAGAACGGGGTCGATTGTTTCGAATAGGTATAAATCTTGGGGAGCGCCCATAGCTTAGGATGAAACCGATTCAGGTTATCCAGCTCACAGTGAACTTCGTCATAGGGTAATTGCAAGGTGTCTACGATCCAATCAGCCCCGGTTGTATCAGTATATAGGGTGACTTTGGCGTGGTACTTTTTTAATTGCAGGCAACTTAGGGCGAGGCCCATCCAATTATATTCGGGGGCGTACCAGCCGGCTTTGAAGGATAAGGGGTGGGAATGATTGCAGGACCAAAATGACTGGACGAAATTCATTGAACACCGCGGTTTACAGGATTCCCTTGTCTATTGCGATCATATCCATGGAATAGTTATCCCTATTGACTTCATAATTATTCATCTCTAAAAAATTGATCGCTGAAAAATATTGATAGTGGGTTAGGTGCAGGAATTCAAAAATGATGATGTCAGGCCTTATTCGTTGGAAATCAATAGAAATCAGTATTTCGTAATCGGTTCCCTCGGTATCGATTTGAAGAATGTGCAATGCTTTAACGTCGTATTTATCCAATAGCGCCGAAAATGTCAAGCAATGGACCGTTTCTTTTACGATATACCTTTGTGGATCGACGGTCTCCGGATGATGTAAAACAATATTATTCCGATTAAACGATCCCAGGCCATCCACCCAGGAAGAACTTGCTGAGGTTTCATTCAGGCGATAAAGACGCCTTCGGCCCTTCCGCCTGCCGATAGCGGAGTTTTCAAAGTAAAGGTTGGGTACATTTGGGAAGGTCCCCTTTAGCTCATGGAACAAGTGTTTGACAGGTTCTACCAAAACCCCCTGGGCCATCCCCTTATCTAAATACGGTGTGATAAAATCCTTGATCCTTCCATTATTGGCGCCTATCACAATTACAAACGGCCTGAAGCCCTTTGAGCCCTTAAAATAGAGGTCAAGCATTTCAGCAATGGAAGTCCGATATACGTCAAGGAATCTCATATTAACGGAGGCTACTTGAGGAATGGTTGTTTTCAAACAGGGAATTGAGCTTGTTGTACAGGGCTTGTTCACCCCCTTCGTCCCCATTGCCCCGGTACCGTCCGATGATTTTTCCTTCTTTATCGATCAGGACCAGAGAGGGGATGGATTCGATGGAATATCTCTTTAACAGTTCCCCGCCGGTTTTACCCAGGACGGGGTGGAATAGGTTCAGGTAAATTTGGCGCCAGTCACCGGTACTGTCCTGACGGATAGCCTGGCACATAGCGGCAGTATCCTTGTCATAGGATAAGCCGATCACCTCAAAGCCCCGTTCGTGGTACTTTTTGTATATATCCATGATGGCGGGTGTTAGGGCTCTGCAAGGGACGCACCAACTGGCCCAAAAGTCGAGCAATACGTAACTTTTGTGCCTGTAGGATTCCAGAATGACCATTTTCCCGTTAATATCGGGCATCGAGAAAAGGGGAGCATTGTTACCGACGGCGGATAATTTTCTATCCGCTATTTGGGTTGACAGGGTTTCGCAGTAAGATGAGTGTTTGATCCTTTCTGTCATGCGGTTGTATAATAATTCGGTTGAGTCGAGCGATAGCTCCCGTCTTGTGAAGCGGAATTCCAAATTGTAGGCGCTAAGGTAAGAATCGGTATGAGTCCGTATGAATGCAATGTCCATTTGCACTTTCATATCCTGGCATTCCTGGATTTTTCGCCGTATCTCATCCTTATCTTTTTCTGCTGCGGTAGTCAATTGGTTGTCCAATTCAGATTCCTGGCGATTTAAGTTAATTTTCGAAGCATTTAGGGTATCTAATTCCAGTTGGGTTTTCGAGCCCTGGAAAATCGCATCTGCAAAAGCATTTTCCTTCAATTTTATGTGTAGGTTGCCCGGCTCAAGGAAGATGTTTGTCGAATTCTTGCTGTTATTCGAGCCTTTGGAATCATATCCCCTGAGAAAGGAATAGACGGGGCCATTTATCGATCCGTAAAAGGTAAATTTGCCATTTTTAATTGGGCAAGTATCATCGACATATAGTCCTTTCGACCCGTAATAAGATAGGACCAAATAGGAGATATCTTGTGTACTGATGGAGCCGTTAACCGTGAAATTCCCAGTGGAAAGGGTTTCACGCGTTTTTGCATGGGGAATGGGAAGGAGTAATAAAACGAGTAGGACGAGCTTCATCTTTATAAGTATTATTTTAGTATGTTCTCAAGACCAGGTATATTCGGTATGTCTTCGCAGCTTGCATCCGAATATACCCGGGCTTTGAGGGTTGTTAAGCTAGAATGGAAGGCAAGCATAGCGATAATTTGGAATAGCGCTGCATTTGTTGCAATTCGTGGAAGGGTCTGCGCAGTCGGAATCGCTATTGCAAGGAGAGGCACAATTACCTGAACCACCCCGGATTTGTTTCATTTGGTCCCTCGTCAACAGGCTTTTGATGGAAGGGAGCTTGATTATTCTTTTTTCCATTTTGAAGAGTTTTAGTTTAGATTCGAAACCAGGTATGACCGGCATGGTTAAGCAAAGGGCCACACCAATGCATACCTGGGGTTTTTTAGACGGCAAATTTAGTTCGTAATGCACCTTGTTCCCGACTCATTGGGAACGGTGCCACATTGGTGGCAATTGTTTTCGGTGCTATTGCACTCTGAATTAGCGGAGCATGGGTCATTGCAGTTAATGGATCCGCCCCTGATCTGTTTCATTTGATCCCTGTTTAACATGCTTTTGATGGCAGGGAATCTGAAATTTTTCTTTTCCATTTCGAAAAAGTTTACGTTTTTAAATGCTCTCCGGACGCGCCCCGGAAATTGACGACATGGTTGAGGGTATGCACCCTTCTTTTGGCCCAAAAGTCCTTATCCCGTTTTAATCCAACATATATGTCAAGTCAGACAAGTGGTAGCCATCGGGCAAATGGCGGCCGTCTATCAAGATGGTGGGTGTCTTTTTGATCTCGGCTAGTTCGTACCAGTTTTTTAACTTTTCCAGGGCATAGCATTCAGCACTTTGTATGGTGACGGGGTAGATTTTCGCCCAACCTTTATAATTTCTATATTTACCGGTATACCAATCATGCAGCGCCTCGTTGACCGTCTCCAAAGGATATTTTTCCTTCAGGGCCATTTGGTGGAGGCTGGCTGGCATTGCAAAAATTATTGGCGACATAACGATCCTGGCTTGAATCTTTGAATTTTTTTTCATCAGCGCATGTAGCATGGCGTGGGTCTCGACACACGGAGAACAATAGGGATTCGTTGCCATGGTTATGATATGGTTTGGATGATCGCTTCCCAGTACAATGCACCAGGATTCGTCAGGCTGGATATAGCATGCACTTTCCTGTAAGAGCTTTTGAAATATATTGTGGTTGTATTTTAGTTTTTGGTTTTGGGCCTTCAGTGTGTTGAATTGGCGGGATTTTATGAATAGGGGCTTCCACAAATACCAGGTTACAGGTACACTGAACAGGCAAATCAATATTCTGCAAAGGGCGGCGCTGCCGGGAATTGCCGGGGAAGGGTGAAAGCCAACGAGTAGGGTTATAAATTCAAGCCATAATATGATTTGGACTAAACAGCAAAGCGTGCACCAACTCTTGGCAATAAACGCTTGATAAGAAATTGAATAAATCGTGTATGGGAGACTGAGGGCATTTAATAACAGGAGGGCCTGCAAAGTTTCCTTGGAAGTGCCTCCGAATATTAGTAACAGCCACGTTCCTGCGAAATAGAAAAACCCGATTTCGCTCCAACTGAGCCATTCGGCGATTTTAGAGGCGTTTGAATTCAGAATTTTGCTGCAATTTGTCTTGCCCACGGTTTGGCACACCTTATTTACCAGTGGATTCTTTCTATCCACCAACTGTATTAACAGGAGCGTGGAAACTGCTAGTCCTAAAGTCTGGACTAGCAACAGGAGGATAAAAAATGTGCTGGGAGATTGAAATGTATTGGTCAAAGCGTAGACCGACGATACCAATAACAATAGAGCGCCAGCGAATAACAAGGGGGTTTTGAAGGACTCAAATCTGTTCTTGAGGTTTGTCCACAAGGATACAGTGGCGGTATATTCAGCGGACAATACGACTCCCCCAAAGGTTGGTTCGAATTCTTCGGTCTTCAAAGAATACTTTTTCCTGCTTTCATCTGTGATCAGGATTTTATCACCTTCAAATTGATCGACTATTACAAAGGACCCGTTTTTAGATTTGGTGTAGGTGATGAAAGGACAGGGTAGTTGTGAGAGATCATTATAATCGATGGCGAATGCGATATTCTCCACACTGAACTCACTCAGAACGTCGCTAATGGAGAGGAGGCTTGGATAATCCGGATGTTTAAGCAACTCGTTGGCGATTCGTTCGGGCGTTACCGGTATCTTTTTTAGTTGAGCGAATTTGGTAAGCACACCAGTGACATTGTCTCTTTCCATACGTAATAGATATGAAATTGCTATTAGGATTCTTGGTCCAATTGTTCGGCAATGCCAGAAACGAGAGCTGTTGAAGACTAAAGTAGTAGTAATTCTATAAACTAGGTGGGATATACTACTGAAAGCTATCGGAGGATGAAAAATAAGTGTAAAAACGGAGGGGAAAACCCCGTACCAAATGCAAGAAATTTACTAATTGGATGACGCATTTGGGTTTTTGTAAATAGGGCTACCTATTCCGCTTTCAAACTCTTCACCGGGCTTGCCAGGGCGGCTTTAATGGATTTATAGCCCACCGTCAGCCACGCGATGACCATCGAGCCCAGCAGCGTTGCCCCGAAGGCCGTAACCCCCGGGTGTACGCGATAGCTGAATTGCTGAAGCCAGCGATGCATGAGGTACCATCCTATGGGCGCGGCGATCAGGAAGGACAGGCCGACCAGGATCGTGAATTCGCGGGAGAACAAATAGACAATGTTCATCACCGTGGCACCCAGGACTTTCCGGATCCCCACTTCCTTGGTGCGCTGCACGGCCATGAAGGAGACCAGGCCGTAAAGGCCCAGGCACGAAATGAACAGGGCGATGCCCGCGAAGAGCTTATAGAGTTGGGACAAACGGTCGTCGTCCTTATAAAAACTCTCCAGTTTCTTATCGAGGAATTCGTATTGGTAAACATACGCCGGGTAGGTCTCTTTCCAGATGCTTTCGATTTTGGGGAGGCTCCCCGTTCCTTCGATTTTTACGTTGAGGGTCTGATAGAGAGCTTTCCAGGCGGCCATGGCCACGGGCTGCATTTCGGTGTGCAGCGAACGGGAATTGAAATCCTTCACCACGCCCACGATGGGACCCCGGGTGTTGTCCCAGAAGTTTATTTCTTTACCAAGGGCTTCGTTGGGATCGCGGATGCCGACTTTCTTCAGGAAGGTTTGGTTGACCACGAAACCCCGGACCGTATCTGTGGGTTCGTAGGCGTGCCCCGCGACGAAAGGGATATTGTAGAGGCTGAAGTATTCGGGGTCCGCCCATTTCAGGTTGGCCTCGAAATTTGACTTTTGGGATGAGTGATCGAATTTGAAGTCGCTGGTCCAGTTGTGGTTGTCCGAAGGGCTGGCAAAGCTAAAACTGACGTCCTTGACGCCTTGGACGGCCTTCAATTGGTTCCGGAGGGCGTCGATTTTCGATAGGCTGGCACTGTCGTCAGGATTGCTGATGTTGATGATGGCGTCCTTTTTGAATCCCAGGGGCGTATTCCGGAAAAGGTTCATTTGCGACAGGAGGATGATGGTCCCCAGCGTCAGGGTTTGTGCAATGCTGAACTGGAAGACCACCAGGCCCCTTCGCAGCGTGACGCCTCCAGTTCGGATCTTGCTCTTGAGGGCCTGGATGGGGTGGAAGCCCGAAAGGACCAGGGCGGGGTAGAAGCCGCTCAGGAGGGTCGTCGTGATGAGTGTTCCGGTTAGGAAGATCGCTATGGCGGGGTCGCTTAGGAAATTCGTGGTCAGATGGGTTCCGATCAGGCGATCCAGGTAGGGTTCCATCAGCCGTGCGATGATCACGGCCATCACGAGGGCGGCGAGGCTGATCAGAAAAACCTCCCCAAGGAATTGGGCGATCAGTTGCGGGCGCCGGCTCCCCAGGGTCTTGCGGATGCCGACTTCCTTGGAACGTGTCACCGCCTGGGCGGTGGCCATGTTGATAAAATTCACGCACGCCAGCACGAGCAGAAAAAGGCCGATCAGGCCCAAGGCATTGATGAGCTCTTTGCTGAAAGTCTGGTTGCTGAAGGGGTCGGCGTTCGCGTCGAAATGCAGTTCGGAGAGGGGCAACAGGATGTTCGTGCCCCGGCTGTCAGCGGGTTTGTGGCGCGTCCAAAAGGTCTTCAGGTCCGCTTCGAAATGCGCCTTTGTCATATTATCCGGCAGCACTACATAACACCGGTGGTCGCTGAAGATCGTCGACCAGTCGTCGAGGTTCGATTTCAGGTTTGTATTTTTCAGGGTCGCGTAAGATATGACCACCCCCAGGGGGAAATCGGTATTCACGGGAGGGTCTTCCAGGATACCCGTGACGCGCAAGGAGTGCTTGTTATCTGAAATCAGGAGCTTGCCCATGGCATTCCGCCAATTCCCGAAGTACTTTTCAGCGATCGTTTTGGTCAGGACGACCTCGTTCGGTTCATTCAAAGCGCTTTTGGGGTTTCCTGCCAGCCAGGGGAAATCGAATACCTCGAAAAAGGCGGGCTCGGCATCATACACATTATCCTCCTGGAATTTTTTTCCGCTGACGGGCTCGGTCATTTGGGCGCCCGTTTGCAGGATGCTGGCCACTTTTGGGAGCTCGGGGTAATCGAGGCGCAGGGCTGCTCCCGTGGGGAAGGCCACCCCGGGCTGGATGGCCACGCCCTGGGGCGTTTGGATCTGGCTTTCTATTTGGTAGATATTTTTTCGGTGCCAGGTATCGAAACTGGTTTCGTACCGGAGGACCAGGAGGATCAGCAGAATCAAGCCGATAGACATGAGAGACCCCTTTCGGTGGTCAAGGAAACGAGGAAGACCCCGCGGCCGTGAACGTCACGGTCGGCGGACGTTGTTTCATTCTTGCGAATGCACGTGGGCGGTTTTGCTGTGCCGGTCCGCATCCTGGCTATGGTCGTGAGCTGCCCGGGCGTGCTTCTGCGCCGCTGCGTGGTTGCCGCGATCGTGGTGATGGGCCGCCTGGCGGTGTTGCTGGGCCGCCACTTC
>CAZJDB010000109.1:0-17120 GCA_964544695.1 uncultured Chitinophagaceae bacterium | reverse complement strand
AAGAGACACTTATGGACCAACCCAGCATTTGGAACCTGATCGCCAGAAAACTAGCCGGAGAGGCATCTCCCGCCGATTTACTGGAATTGGACCACCTGCTGGAACAAAACCAAGTTACCCAGTTCACCTTCGATCTCACCCAAATTTATTGGAACCAGCATCCGGACGCTCCGCTGACTGAAAAAGAAATAACAGAGGGCGTAGACAGGATCGTGCATGGCCGGGCGGATAGCCAGACGGTGGAAGACCCTGTATGGAAGGAATGGGAAAGGTCCCGGCATCGCGCCCGAAAAAGGAATCGATTAGCCGTAGGGATTACGCTTATTATGGGCGTGGGACTGTGCCTGTGGATGGCCTTTAGGCCCTCCGGGATCGAGGCAACCGATGAGGTAACCGCCAAGGAAACCCAAGTCCAGACGCGCATGGGTACCCGTACCAACCTGGTTTTACCCGACGGAACCTCCGTATGGCTGAATGCAGGGTCCGTTTTAACCTACCCGGCGAGCTTTAATGCACCTAACCGGGAGGTAAACCTGGACGGAGAAGCCTTTTTTGATGTGGTAAAGGACCAGAAACACCCCTTTATAGTACATACTTCCACCATGAATATCCGGGTTCTGGGTACATCTTTTGACGTAAAAGCGTATGCAAAGGACAAGGAAATGGAAACTACCTTGATTCGGGGCGCCGTGGAAATCACCCGGAAAGACGCGTCGGATGCGGCCAGGATTCTATTAAAACCAAATGAAAAGTTAATTTTTCATACGTCGGACATTAAATCGGGAATGGTGCCTATATCCAGGCAGGTCCCGGAAGTCAACCATCTTGAAGTAACTACACTTCAACCTTACAAGACTAAGGACGACCTAGTGGAAACCGCGTGGGTGCATAACCGCCTCGAATTCCGCGGAGATTCCTTCGAAGAATTATCGCTAAAGTTGGAACGCTGGTATAACGTCCAGATCCGTTTTTCCTCGGAGGAATTGAAAACCTATCGATTCTATGGTTCTTTCGAGAAGGAAACCATTGTACAAGCCCTGGACGACCTTAAAATGACCGCAAAGTTCAACTATAAGATAAATGGGAACGACATTCAAATCCTTCCCCAGGGATAAGGGAAGCTGAGAAAAAAACAGCGGGAAATGCTGCCACATCCCCCGCCTGAGGCTAACGTAAACTTGGAATCAAGCGAAAGGCAATGATGCAAGTTTGCTATTTATTAACCTGGAAATCTAAAATATGAAAAAATCCCCACTAGCGGGTGATGAATTGCTGTCGCCTGCGGTGAAAAAACTGCTTTTGAGTATGAAGCTTGCCATTTTGCTTGTTATTATCAGTATTTGCCAGGTTTCGGGTCATGCCATTTCCCAAAAACTCACCCTGAATTTTAAACAAACGGAGATCGCCAACATCCTTTCATCGATAGAAAAGGAGGGAACGTTCCGGTTTCTTTACAATGCCGGGGTAGCGGATATTCATCAGAAGGTTGACCTGGACGTTACCGACGCCACCCTCATGGATGTGCTTCAAAGGCTGTTTTCCAACACCCGCCTGTCCTTCCAGCTTATGGATAATAACCTGGTGGTGATCCGGGATGGATCGCCGGGGGCTCCGCCACCGCCGGTCCACGGGAAGGTTTTATCCGATAGCGGGACGCCCTTGCTGGGAGTATCCGTCGTTATCAAAGGGACGAAGAAGGGAACGGTTACCGACGCACAGGGTAATTTTTCAATCGATGCAGCTTCCGGAACAGTGCTCGTTTTTTCCTATGTCGGATATGACGATCAGGAAACAACGGTTGCGGATCCGGCTCAGGAAATCGCCATAACCTTAAAGGAATCGAAACAGGAACTGCAACAGGTTGTCGTTGTCGGATATGGGGTCCAGAAAAAAATAGATGTGACGGGGGCGGTCGCACACGTGTCGGGGGATGTATTGACGAAACAACCCGTATTGACTGCCACCCAGGCACTCCAGGGCCAGATAGCCGGGGTCCAGGTAACCAGCAGCGGACAGCCGGGAAGCATGCCTCAGGTCATTATAAGGGGCGCGGGATCCATCCTAGCCGGAGCGAATCCCTTGTATATCGTTGATGGAATCTGGACGGACGATATTACCAATATCAATACCGCGGATATAACCTCCCTGGATGTGCTGAAGGACGCCTCCGCTGCCTCCATTTACGGGGTCAGGGGAGCCAACGGGGTGATCCTGATCACTACCCGGCAAGGGACAGGGAAGATGAAGGTAAATTATAGCCTCAATATCGGGGTACAGCAGGCGGCATACGTGGTGCCCATGGCCAATGCCCAACAGTACCTGCAATATGAGTCCGCTGCTTTGGGGCCTACGCTCTTTCCGACGGGGTATAACACGAATTGGTATAATTCGGTATTGCGCAATGCGTTTTACCAAACACATAACCTTTCCCTCACGGGAGGCAGTTCCCAATACAGATATGCCTTGAGTGTAGGTTATGAGACGGATGACGGTATCATCATCGGCAATGACTACAGCCGCTACACGGTTCGGTTGAACAATGAGTTTACGCCTGCCACGTGGCTAAAAATCGGGACCACGGCCTCTTGGGCCGGACAACCCTCCCAGAATGTTCCCACGAGCACTATTACGGAGGATGCGTATCGAGCGGCGCCTACGGTTCCGGCCATGGTCGGTGGAAAATTCGGAAATACTTCTGCTTACCAGAATGTGGGTAATCCTATCCTGGATGCCCAAAGCACGAATGACCTCAGTCACAATAATAGACTTCAGGGAAACGTTTACGTTGAAATAAAGCCCATCCCCTCGGTGACCTTAAAGTCTGCCTTCGGTGATGAGTTGAATTTCTACGATGACCGTGCATACACCTATCAACATCCAAATGATACTACTTTCTTTAATGTGAGTGGGGGATCTCAGGGGGCGACAAGGAGCGTTTTGAACATAAGCAATTCAAAATATTATCATTGGGTATGGACCAATACCATTGGCTTCGATAAAGATTTTGGGCGAAGCAGGTTGAGCCTCCTTGCAGGCACGGAAGCCCAAAAATATTATAATGTAGGTTTCTCCGCTTACCGGTACAGTGTTCCTCCCATTCCAAGTGAATGGTACCTGCAGGATGGCGATCAGAATTTCCAATACAACAACAGCACAGTCGACGAATATACCACGAACTCCTACCTGGGGAGAATTTTCTACAGCTTCGACGGGCGGTATCAATTCACGGGCAATTTCAGGGCAGACGGGGGTTCGGTATTCTCAGCCCAACACCGTTGGGGGTACTTTCCGGGGGTCAGTGCCGGTTGGGTGATCAGCAGCGAGAAGTTCATGCAAAACCAGAAGACCTTTCAACATTTGAAATTAAGGGCCAGTTGGGGAGAGCTTGGAAACTCGAACATCCCTTCAGATGCCTCTATTCAAACAAACATTTCGAATATCCCCTATTTTTTCAACAGCGGAAATTCCGGGGGCACACAGGGAAGTGTCACGGGTCAGATCGTTCCGCAGGTAAAGGACCTCGGATTGAACTGGGAAGTGGTAAAGGAAGCGGATTTCGGTTTGGAATACGGGATTTTGAATAACCACCTGACCGGGGAACTGGACGTGTACGATAAAAAAGCCACCAATGCCTTGATCTATGTGCGTGTACCCGGCACCTTCGGGAGCCAGAACAACCCCAGCAGCACCATTACCCCGGGAGACGAGCTGATCAATGCGGCGACGATAGATAACAAAGGATTGGAATTTTCCGCCCGCTGGCACGATAATATCAATCGCAACCTCTCATATTTCGTCGGGGGCAACCTCACTTACAACAAGAATACGGTCACCAGCCTGAACGGCGGGTTGCCATTTTTCGACGGGAATATCAACGGCTATTTTACCACGGAAACCAAGCCGGGCTATCCGATCGGGGCCTTCTTCATGCGGCAGGTGATTGGGGTGTTCCAAAACCAGGCACAGGTCGACAATTACACGGATAAAAACGGAAATCTGCTCGAACCCGATGCAGGGCCAGGCAGCCTGATCTATAAATTCAATTCGAATGGTACGATCGATACGACCTACCAGGGCGCTTATCAACCCAAATTGTACATAGGTATAAACGGAGGGGTTACCTGGAAATCCTGGGACTTGTCCCTGGATATTTATTCCAACCTGGGAAACCGTGTGTATAATGGCAAGGAGCAGGCCCGGGTGACGACTACCGATAATGTGGAGAAAGCGGTGGCCACCAGTTACTGGACCCAATCGAACAAATCCGAAACGCAACCGGCGGCGAACGGGGGAAACCAACCGGCCTCCTCTTATTTTATTTCTTCAGGCTCCTTCGTGCGACTCAACAACCTTGTCATAGGGTACAATATGCCTTCCAGGATGCTGGACCGGCAAAAGGTAATATCCAGCCTCAGGATTTTCGTTAATGGGCAAAACCTTGTAACCCTCAAGAAATATGATGGCTTTTCCTCCGAATTACCAGGTAGTCAGGCCACCAATGCGGGGATCGAGATGGGCACATATCCGACCACAAGGATTTTTGCCTTCGGAATAAACCTCGGGCTGTGATTACTGGAACAACAATTGCATAAGTTTAAATCGATTGTAATGAAATATACATGGCTCATAATTTTTTGCGTTGCCGCCCTGGGGGTTGGTTGCTCGAAAAACTTCTTGAATGTTCCTGTCCAGGGACAAGGGGCCGCTTCCGTGGATCCACAGGTTGCCCTGAACTATGTAATAGGAGCTTACAACGCGCTCATTACGCCTGACCCGACTCAATCGGAATTCGGCCAATATGATATTCACGGCATTTATTTCATAACGGTAACGAATATCATGTCCGATGACGCTGATAAAGGAAGCTATCCTGCGGATCAACCGATGGCCGGAGACCTCGATAATTTCACTGAAACCTCGGACAATACGTACATAGCGGGGCTTTGGCGTGGATATTATGCGGGCATTTCCCGCGTCAATATTGCGATGGCGGCACTTGCAGAGACGGGAGGTGCCCTGCCTGCTGCTACGGTCACCACGCAGACCGCCGAAATGCGGTTTTTGCGCGCGTACCTTTACTTCAACCTGGTACGCATGTTCGGGGGTGTGCCTCCGGTAGTCACCGTGGCTAATCCCCAGGCACCGGACAGCAGCTTTTTCGTGAGGGCGTCGGCCAGCTATATTTATAGTAATATCATTCTTCCGGATTTACAGTTTGCCGTAGCCAATTTGCCCTTGAAATCCGCTCAGCCCGTGGGACGGGCCACCAAGGGGGCCGCGGAAACTTTGCTGGCTAAAGTGGACCTCTACTTAAAGAACTGGCAGGAAGCCGATAGCCTGACATCGGACGTCATTTCTTCGGGACAATACGCGCTCATGCCGGATTACTCCATTCTTTGGCGCCAGGCGGGGGATAACTGCGCGGAATCGGTCTTCGAGGTGGAGACGGGCATATATGGGAATGCCGACTACGGCATACCCGGATATGTCGAATACCAGGGACCCCGGCAGGATAATGGAATGGGAATTCCTACGACCCCCTGGAATAATCCCGGATTCAACCAACCCGCGGGTGACGACGGATACGGTTTCGACGACCCTTCCACGAGCCTGCAGGCTTCCTACGAAGCGGGTGACCTGAGACAAGCGTCCACCATCATCAACTTACCAGCCGGAGGTCCTTCGGACACCCTGTTCGATGGCTTCGTGGTTCCTACCATGGTGGGCACCAGCGCCAGGTACAATTATAAGGCATATCACAGCGAGATCCTGCCCGAGGGTACCATACCCCAAATCGAAGTATTTGACGGGGACAGGAGCAATTGCCAGAAGAACCTGCACATACTGCGCTACGCAGAAGTATTGTTGATCAAAGCCGAGGCGCAAAACGAGCTGGGAGGAACCGGAAACGCCGCGGCCTACCTGAATATGGTTCGTGCCAGGGCGGGCCTGGGACCAACTTCCGCTTCCGGCCAGTCCAATATGAGGTTGGCCATTTGGAACGAACGCCACGTGGAACTCGCCATGGAACATGACCGCTTTTGGGACATTGTCCGGCAAGGCCGGGCGGCCCAGATCATGAATGCTTCGGGTAAAACGTTTATGGCGGGAGTCAATGAAATTATGCCGATCCCTTCTTCGGAAATAGCCGTTAGCGGGGGCAAGCTGACTCAAAATCCAGGATATGAATAAATTCAAACCATATCAAGTCTATCAATTTAAAAATCAATTAGTATGAAAACGAGTAATCGAAAACTGGGAATGTGGATTATAGGTGTATCCATCATTGCCGCAGGCAGTGTATTTACTGCCTGTTCAAAGAACAATGGAGGGGGAACTACTACTCCGGTAGGACCCACTAATCCCGGGGGCTATGATTCGTCTGAGCAGATTCAGACCACTGCGTTGTTGTCCTATTGGCCCTTTAATGGAAACCTGACGGACGTCAAGGGAGGCCTTTCAGCCACCAATTCGGGAGCCACTTTTTCGACGGGGATGTTGTCCGGTACCTCGGCCTTCCAGGGATCCAGTACGGGTTATGCTACCATTAGCAACCCCGGGTCTGCCATTCCTGCCATGCAAAGCTTTACCGTTTCGGTTTGGATCAATACTCCACAGATCGCCAGCGGAGGAAGTGAAGAGGCCTTTTTCCAACTGGCGGACTCCACTCAGTGGCAGTCCAACATCCACCTTGGAATCATACCTTCTACCTCTACGGACACGATCAAACTGGGTTTAAAGATGCAAAACTGGCCCGGGGGCGCTGCCATTTCCTACCAGACCTATTACATGGACGCCTACCTGGATACGGCTGTAAGCAAATGGACCCATGTCGTAGTGACCTACAATGGGGCATCCTCTACCGTAAACGTGTATGAGAACGGTACGGTTATCCCGGTAGAAGGACCTTATACCACCTATCCTGGTTACGTCGGATTGGAAATGTTCCAGGCCGATCCCGGAACTCCTCCCGCAGGTGGTACTCCGAACTCGAACCCCAACGGCGCAACCCCCTGGGGAAATCTGCAGTTTAAATATGCGACTGGTATCGTATTCGGCGCATGGAGTGTCAATACCGTACCTCCTCTGTCCGACAATGGCACCGAGCCCTGGGCAGGAAACTACCTGGGTGCTATGGAACACCTGAGGGTTTACAATACCGCCCTTAGCGCCAGCGACGTCAAATCGCTCTATATTCTGGAACAGGCTGGATTCTAAGGTCACCTGACCATATTCTTCTTATCTGATGAGGTTGTCCTGTTTTGCAGGACAACCTCATTATTATCAATATTGACCAGATGAAAAAGTATTGGCTTGTACCGGCAGTGTTTGTAGTCCTGTCGGCGTGTTCGAAAAAAGGATCGGTCCAGCCTCCCGCACCCCAACCTTTTTTTTTGACTTCCCTTACGGTAAGTGGAATGGACAGTGTAGGTGAGTATTACTATAATGTAAGTGACACTACGACGATCCGGATGACCTTTTCTTCGTCGGTGAAACAAGCCAGCGTACAGAACAACGTGTACATAGCCAACATTGGGGGAATCCCTATTCCAGGAACGTATTCCTATCCGAATGATTCGACCATCTTGTTGCAGCCTTCCTCTCCCCTGACGACGCTTTCATCCTATCTTTTCAAAATCACGGCCGGATTGGAATCCACACTCAGCGATTCCATCAGGAGCACCCTGACCGTTCCCTTCATCACCTCCATCGACACCAGCGACAAATTCCCGAGGATCAGCGACTCGGCCCTCCTGACGCTGGTGGAACAACAAACCTTCAACTATTTCTGGAGCGGCGCCGATGCGAACAGCGGCATGGCCAAGGAGCGGATGACCCAGTCCCAGGTCACCACAGGAGGCAGCGGCTTCGGCATCATGGCCATGCTGGTGGGCGTACAGCGCGACTTCATTACGCGTGCCCAGGCCCTGGCCCGCGTCACGACCATCGTGAACTTTTTAACCAATAATGCAACGCGTTTCCATGGCGCTTTCTCTCACTGGATGAACGGGTCTACCGGGGCAACCATCCCCTTCGGCACCCAGGACGACGGAGGCGACATCGTGGAAACCTCCTATATGATGGAGGGGCTGCTGTGCGCCCGCCAATTCTTCAACAGCACGAGCGATCCAAACGAAATCGCCCTGCGCGCCGCCATCAACAACCTTTGGCAGGGCGTGGATTGGAACTGGTACCGGCAGGGGGGTCAGAATTCCCTGACCTGGAACTGGAGTCCGGACTTTGGATGGGCTATCAACGTACAGATTACGGGGTGGTGCGAGGCTATGATTGCTTATGTACTGGCGGCCTCCGGTCCGGTGGATACGGCCGATATACCCAAAATCGTTTACGATAACGGTTGGGCGCAAAACGGGGGAGAAAAGAACGGGAATGCCTTTTATGGAATAACGCTTCCCCTTGGTCCCGCAGTGGGCGGCCCCTTGTTCTTTGCCCACTATTCCTTCCTGGGCATCAACCCGAATAACCTGACGGATGCCTACGCCAATTATTGGACCCAGGATACCGCCCACTCCATGATTAATTACCTGTATTGTGTGGCCAACCCGGCGCACTTCAATGGATATGGTCCCAATTGCTGGGGCCTGACCGCCAGTGACGACAACAACGGATATTCCGCTCACTCGCCTACCAATGACGACGGCGTGATTTCCCCCACTGCGGCGATTTCTTCCATACCCTATACACCCACCGAGTCCCTGAATGCGTTGAGGTTCTTTTACTATAAGTTGGGAAACAAGATCTGGGGCCAATACGGGTTCATCGACGCCTTCAACCTGACCAGTATTTGGTTCGACAATGACTACCTGGCCATCGACCAGGGCCCACAGATCGTGATGATCGAAAACTACCGGACGGGGTTACTGTGGAGCCTTTTTATGAGTTGCCCCGAAATTCAGACCGGGATGCAGAAATTGGGATTCAGCAGTCCTTACCTTTAGATCTAAATTGCTCCTCACTATGAGATACGTGCTGCTCGCACTGGCCACGACCCTTATGCTTTCCACAGGCGCCCAGACGCCCGGCCCCGCGGGCCGCGAAAAGATGGACGCCTTCATCGACGCCCTGATGAAGAAAATGACCCTCGCCGAAAAGATCGGCCAACTCAACCTGCCCGGCGCCGGAGACATTACCACCGGCCAGGCCTCCAATTCGGACATCGGAAAGAAAATCAAAGACGGCCAGGTGGGCGGTCTGTTCAATATTAAAACGGCCGTAAAGATCAGGGCCGTTCAACAAGTGGCCGTGGAGCAAAGCAGAATGAAAATCCCATTGATCTTTGGCATGGACGTCATCCACGGATACGCTACCGAATTTCCCATACCCCTGGCCCTGTCCTGCACCTGGGACCCCGTGCTCGTCGAAAAGAGCGCCCGTATTGCCGCTACCGAGGCCAGCGCCGACGGGATCGATTGGGCCTTCAGCCCCATGGTGGACATAGCCAGAGACCCGCGCTGGGGGCGTATCGCCGAAGGCGCAGGTGAAGACCCTTATCTGGGCTCAAAAGTAGCCGCGGCAATGGTGAGGGGCTACCAGGAAGACCTGACCCACAATACGGATATCATGGCCTGCGTAAAGCATTACGCCCTCTACGGGGCGGCCGAAGCGGGGAGGGATTACAATACCACGGACATGAGCCGTGTACGAATGTTCAATGAATATTTGCCTCCGTATAAAGCCGCGGTCGATGCCGGCACGGGTAGTGTCATGTCTTCCTTCAACGAAGTGGACGGGGTGCCCGCATCAGCCAATAAATTCCTTATGACGGATGTGTTGAGGCATAAGTGGGGTTTCAAAGGCTTTGTCGTTACCGACTATACCGCCATTAACGAAATGGTCGCCCATGGCATCGGGGACCTCCAGATTTGCGCCGCCAGGGCGCTGATGGCAGGGATTGACATGGACATGGTTGGAGAAGGATTCCTGACAACCCTGTCAAAGTCCTTGCAGGAAGGACGCGTCACCCTGGCCGCGATCGACCTGGCCTGCCGCAGGGTTTTGGAGGCCAAGTATAAACTGGGGCTGTTCCAGGACCCCTACAAAAATTGTAACCCCGCGCGGGCCAGTGAAATCTTCACGCCCGAAAACCGGCGCGTGGCCCGGGACATTGCCGCCCAAAGCTTCGTGTTATTGAGGAACCAGGGAAACCTCCTGCCCCTCGGGAAAACGGGCAAGATCGCCGTGATCGGACCCCTGGGCAATACCCGTGAGAACATGGTGGGAACCTGGGCAGTGGCGACCGATGGGAGTAAAGCCGTTTCACTGATGGACGGGTTGCAGGCGGCCGGAGTAACCGCGACTTACGCAAAGGGCGCCAATGTCGTCCCCGATTCCCTGTACAATACGCGCATCGACGTTTTCGGGAAACCCACGCCCTGGGACAGCCGGCCCGAGTCGGACATGATTGCGGAAGCAGTCGGCCTGGCGAATAATTCTGATGTCGTGATCGCCGCGCTGGGCGAATCGGCTGAAATGACGGGAGAAAGCAGCAGCCGGTCGGACATCGGCATCCCCGAGAACCAGGTCCGCCTCCTGAAGGCCCTGCTGGCCACCGGGAAGCCCGTGGTGCTCGTCCTGTTTACCGGCCGCCCCCTGGCCATTCCCTGGGAAAACCGGCACGTGCCGGCCATATTGGACGTTTGGTTCGGTGGCACCGAAGCAGGGAATGCCATTGCCGATGTCCTCTTCGGGGACGTCAATCCATCCGGGAAGCTCACGACCACCTGGCCCCAGAATGTAGGTCAAGTCCCCTTGTACTACAACCACAAGAATACGGGTCGTCCCTTACCGGAGGGAGCCTGGTTTCAGAAGTTCAGGTCCAATTACCTGGATGTTTCCAACGATCCCGTGTATCCCTTCGGTTACGGGTTGAGCTATACGAGCTTCAAGTACGGGCCGGTAACGCTCAGCACCACGAGCCCCAGGGAAGCGCTCACGGCCTCGGTTACGGTGACGAATACGGGCGCCATAGCGGGCAAGGAAGTCGTCCAGTTGTACACTCACCAACTGGTAGGCAGCATCACACGGCCGGTAAAGGAACTGAAAGGGTTCCAAAAAATCGACCTGGCTCCCGGGGAAACGAAAACCGTGACATTCCGGATTACGCCCGAAGACCTGAAGTATTATAACGAAAATCTGGAACATATATTCGAGCCCGGTGACTTCGACATCATGATCGGAGGAAATTCAAAAGACGTGCAAACGGCACGGGTGCATTGGACAAAATAATGTATTCATGAAACGACTCATACTAGCGCTACTCGTCTGCCTATGCAGTTGCGCGCAAGCCCAGGACGACATCTATCATGCGGCGAACCGCCCCCGAAACCTATCGGATTCGGCCCTGGTGGATTTGGTAGAGCACCAGACCTTCCGGTATTTCTGGGACTTCGCCCATCCCGTCAGCGGACTGGCCAGGGAACGGAGCAACCAAACATACGATTACGGGCAGGAGGTGGTGACCATTGGCGGCTCGGGTTTCGGGATCATGGCCATTATAGCGGCCACCGAACGCGGCTGGGTATCCAGGGATTCCGCCGTGGCGCGCATGAACAAAATCGTGCGCTTCCTTTGGAAGGCGGACAGCTATCATGGGATCTTCCCCCACTGGCTGAACGGGGCAACGGGAAAAACCGTCCCTTTCAGCCGCAAAGACGACGGGGCGGATATCGTGGAGACTGCCTATTTGTTCCAGGGACTCCTTTGCGCGCGTCAATATTTCAACCGTGACAACCCCGGGGAACGTTCCATCCGGGACCATATCAATTGGATGTGGGACCAGGCCGAATGGGACTGGCACACCCGCGGAGGCCTGGACCTGCTGTACTGGCACTGGAGCCCTAACAACGGGTGGGCCATGAATTTCGAGCTTAGGGGATACAACGAGGCCCTGATCACGTACGTCATGGCGGCCTCTTCGCCCCGTTACCCGATTTCTCCCGATGTCTATCACCGGTGCTGGGCGGTGAGCGATCATTTCCGTAACGGAAAGGAATATTATGGCTATAAGCTACCCCTGGGATTTGATTATGGCGGTCCCTTGTTCTTTTCCCATTATTCCTTCCTGGGCCTGGATCCGCGTGGACTGAAGGACCGTTATGCGGATTATTGGATCCAAAACCAGAACCAGACGTTGATCAATTATACGTATTGCACGAAAAACCCCGGGAACTATAAAGGATACGGCGAGAATTGTTGGGGGCTGACAGCCGGCGATACCTACTACGGGTATGACGCGAATTCCCCCACCAACGACCACGGGACGATCACCCCGACGGGGGCGCTTTCGGCCTTCCCCTATACTCCGGCGCTTTCCATGAAAGCCCTCCGCCATTTCTACGACGACCTGGGCGATAAAATATGGGGGGAATATGGGTTTGTGGATGCCTTTAACGAATCCAGGGATTGGTACGCCAAATCGTACCTCGCCATTGACGAAGGGCCCATCGTGGTCATGATTGAAAACTACCGTTCGGGTCTTTTTTGGAAATTGTTCATGAGCTGCCCCGAAATACAAAATGGGTTAAAAAGGTTGGGTTTCGTATCTTCACGACCCTAATCGAAGACCTATGTTAAAGTGGTGTGTTCTCGCCGTCTCGTTGTACGCCGTGGCGCCGGCGCAGGCGCAAAAACCTCCCTTTTGGGATGACATCCAAGCCTTCAAAGCCCAGGACAGCCTGACCCCGCCACCCAAAGGCGCTATCCTCTTCATAGGCAGCTCTTCCTTCACGCGCTGGAAAGATTACCAAAGTTATTTTCCCGGGTACACCATCATCAACCGGGGTTTTGGCGGGTCAACCCTTCCGGACCAGACCAGGTATGTAGATGCCATCGTCACGCCCTATCAACCCAAGGAAATCGTCATTTATTGTGGGGAAAACGATATAGCCGACAGCCTGGATTCCAAGGTGGTAGCCGACCGTTTCAAGGACCTCTTCAACGCCATCAGGGCCCGTCTTCCGGACGTACCCATCGCATTTATATCGATGAAGCCCAGCCCGAGCAGGGTCTACTTCCGGCACCTCCTCACGCAAGCCAACCAGATCATCAAGAATTTCTTGTGGACGCAGAAAAATACGATGTACATCGACATTTTCAATCCGATGCTGGACGGATCCGGAAATTACCGGATGGATTTGTTTGTGAGCGATTCCCTGCATTTGAACCCTGCGGGTTATGCGATTATGGCGAAAGCCATTACCCCTGACCTTATCAAATAGCATATGCAACGTAGAGCCCTCTTAAAGAACCTCGGCAGCCTCGCGCTCCTGCCGGCCCTGCCGTCATTCACACTGCCCAAGGTTGCGCCCGCCCTGCGCATCGCCCACATCACAGACGTTCACCTCAAGGATTTCAACGGGGCCCCCGGGCACTTCCGGGACTGCCTTCGCCATATCCAGCGTCAGGACCACCCGGTCGACTTCATCCTGAACGGCGGCGACATCGTCTTCGACATGAACAAGGAAAACCTGGATGTCATCGACGCGCAATGGAACCTTATGCTGGGCATCATGCGCTCCGAGTGCAGCCTGCCCGTGCACTACATTTTAGGGAACCACGACATTTGGTGGAATGAGAATGACAAAGGGCAGGTGATGTACGGTAAAGAATATTCCATGGAGAAACTCCAACTCCCCAAGGCCTATTATAGCTTTGAGAAGGGCGGCTGGAAGTTCATTCTCCTCGATAGCGTACACCTGGATATTGACGATACCTGGTACATCGGGAAACTGGGCGACGAGCAGCTCCAGTGGCTAGAGCAGGAACTGAAGAAAAGCCAGGGACCGGTGCTCATCATGTCGCACATTCCCATCCTGACCTCCACCGTATTATTGAAAGACGATGTGATCAACCGCTGGGAGATCACGGGAGGTGAAATGCACACGGACTCGACGAAACTCATCCGGTTATTCAATCAATATCCCAATGTAAAATTGGTCCTCAGCGGGCATATCCACTTAAGGGAAAAGCTGGTCTACGACAACCTGACCTATCTCTGCAACGGAGCCGTGAGCGGAGCGTGGTGGAAAGGGAACAATCGCGAGACCGCGCCGGGCTATGGGCTGATCGACCTCTACTCCGACGGCACTTTCCAGGAACAATATATCAACTATTAACGGGCATCATAGTCAACAGAAACGCCGGGTGTACGCGGATGCGACTGACAGGTTAAAATATACCCCGCCGCCACCTCATCGGCCTCCAGAGCGTAATTGGCATCCATGTCCACCGTTCCCTCGATAAGGCGTGCCCTGCAGGTACTGCAAACGCCGCCCTTGCAGGCAAAAGGCAAGTCGGCGCCCTCCGCCAGGGCCGCGTCCAGGATGGAAACGCCTTCATAGGGCAGGTCGAAGGAAAAGGAAAGGCCGTCGACCTTCACGTTGACCTTACTCGTCAGACCGGAAGCCGTAGCCGCCTCCGCGATCAACGGACCAGCGTTGCGTTGCCCGGGCGTCGTAAAAAGTTCAAAATGGATCCGCGAGGACGGTATGTCTCTGCTTTCCAGAAAACCTTTGACCTCGAAGATCATGGCCTCGGGCCCGCATATAAAGTATTCGTCCGTATGCGCCAAATCCAATAGCTTATCGGCCAGCCTTCCGCACTTTTCCACATCGATGCGTCCCTGGAACAGGGGAATGTCCATGCGCTCCCGGCTCAGGATATGGATGACCCGGAACCGATCCATGTATTTATTTTTCAAACCTTCCAGGGCCTCCCTGAAGATGATATGGGACTTCCCCCGGTTGCCGAATACCAGGGTAAACTGGCTCCCGGGTTCCCGAAGCAGGGTAGTTTTGATGATGGAGAGCAGGGGCGTGATCCCGCTCCCCGCGGCAAAGGCCAGGTATTGTTTCCGATGCGCAGGGTCCAGGGGTGTGAAAAAGCGGCCGGAGGGCGGCAGCACATCCAGCCGGTCTCCTGCTTTCAGGTACTGGTTGGCGAAAGTGGAAAACAAGCCCTGGGGCGCCAGCTTGATGGCGATTCTCAATTCTCCTTCCTCCGGGGCGGTGCAAATGGAATAGGAACGGCGAACCTCCGCCCCGTCGATCGTTGTGCGGACGGTGACATTTTGTCCCTGGGTGAAAGAGAAAGTCCGGGAAAGGTCCTCAGGGATCTCAAAGGCTATGGATACACAATCCGGGGTTTCCTGTCTTACCTCCCGGACGGTCAATGATTCAAAACGCATTACTACTTCTTTAATCCTCCTACCAGGTAGGCGACCATATTTTCCACCACATCCTGTTCATTGATAGACTTCCTGGACCGGTGCCAATATTCGATGCCTCCAATGGCGGAAAGAAAGGTGATCACCGCCACATAAGGGTCTATGGGTTTCATTTCACCCTTGTCGATGCCCTCCTGGACCAGCTCGGCCAGCCTGCGGCGGTAGCTGCGACGCTGGTTGAGGAAATTCGACAGGTAGGGTTCAGGGAGATGTTTCCATTCATGATCAGCTACATATACGTGCTCGTATTCCTCCAGCATCATACGGATGTGCATCCGGATAATGTCTTCCAGTTTCTCAACGGTGCTCTTGTGCCCCCTTTCCACAGAGTCCATGTGGGTCAGAAACTTATTGGCTACTTTAAAGCAGATTTCCTGGAGTATTTCGCTCTTGGATTTGATATGGTTGTACAGGCTGGCTGCTTCTATTCCAACGGCCTCGGCAACCGTACGCATGGACGCTCCATTGTATCCGTAGGTCCGGAACAGTTGGGCCGACTGGGCGACGATTTCATCCCTCCTTTTGCTGCTCATACGGCAAATGTTTGCTACAAACGTACGTTAAAATCATGTTTGAGGCTTACCTTTGCCATGCTTTATCAAAATCACTCATATGTCCGTAATCGCAGTAGGTACCATGGCCTTCGACGCCATCGAAACGCCATTTGGAAAGGTAGACAGGATCATCGGAGGGTCGGCCACTTATGTAGCCTATGCCGCTAGCAACTTCGTTCAGCCCATCCGCCAGGTGTCCATCATCGGCAAGGATTTTCCGGAGGCCGAATTGGCGAGTTTGAAGAAAAGGGGCGTTTCCCTGGAAGGCGTGGAAGTCGTCAAGGACGGCAAATCCTTCTTTTGGAGCGGACGCTACCACCTCGATATGAACACCCGGGATACCCTGGTCACGGACCTGAATGTTCTGGCCGACTTCAATCCCATCATACCCGATAGCTATCAGGATTCCGAGTTCCTGATGCTGGGCAATGTATTGCCCAGTCTCCAGATCAGTGTGATCCGCCAAATGAAAAAGCGGCCCCGCCTGATCGTCATGGATACCATGAATTTCTGGATCGACACCGCCCTGCAAGACCTGAAGCTGGCACTGACTATGATCGATGTGTTGATGGTCAACGACAGCGAAGCCCGGCAGTTGACGGGCGAATTCTCCATCGTGAAGGCGGCCCGGAAAATACTCACACTGGGTCCCAAATACCTGATCGTAAAGAAAGGCGAACATGGCGCACTGCTCTTCCATGAAAACCACGTGTTCTTCGCACCTGCCCTGCCCCTGGAAGACGTTTTCGATCCGACGGGAGCAGGCGATACATTCGCAGGAGGATTTATCGGTTACCTCGCAAAGACCCGGGACATCTCCTTTGAAAACATGAAGACGGCCATCATCATGGGTTCCGCCATGGCCAGCTTTTGCGTGGAAAAGTTCGGTCCCGACCGCTTGAGGGAAGTGACCATAGCAGACATTGACAGCCGCGTGCAGCAATTTGTCGAGCTTGTCCAGTTCGATATTGATTTGGTGTAATCGGCGACGGCCCCTATCTTTACAGCATGAACAAAATGATGAAGCAGATCAAGTGCACTAAGAAGCATCCCTGGACAGGGGAAGGCGTATAGCACTTTGGTAGACTTCACCAAAAAATATAACAGGCCTTCCCAAATGGGAGGGCCTTCGTTTTTAAACCTCATATATGAAAGTTGCCGTCGTGGGTGCCACCGGGCTGGTAGGCACCAAAATGTTACAAATTTTGGAAGAAAGGGCTTTTCCAGTGGACGAGCTGATCCCCGTAGCCTCCGAAAAAAGCATTGGAAAGGAAGTCCTTTTCAAAGGGAAGCCCTATAAAGTGGTGTCCGTCGAAACGGCC
>CAZJDB010000108.1:0-8506 GCA_964544695.1 uncultured Chitinophagaceae bacterium | reverse complement strand
GTCGCGGAGGCGGCCGGACTCGTGAAAAAAGGGGTGAAAGAGGTCATGCTCATTGCCCAGGAACTGACTTACTATGGCCTCGACCTGTATAAGAAGCGCGACCTGCCGCGTTTGCTGCACGCCCTGGCCGACGTACCGGGTCTGGAGTGGATCCGTCTGCACTATGCGTATCCTTCAAAGTTCCCCCTGGAGATCATCGACGCGATGAAGGAACGTCCCAATATCTGCAACTACCTGGACATGCCCCTGCAGCACGCTTCGGACAATATGCTGAAAGCCATGCACCGCCAGATCACGAGGGCGGAAATGGAGGACCTGATCGGGGACATCCGGGGGCGCATTCCGGGGATTTGCCTGCGGACTACGCTGATCACAGGCTACCCGGGGGAAACGGAAGGCGACGTGGCGGAGCTGACCGATTTTTTGCAGCGCATGCGCCTGGACCGCGTCGGCATATTTACGTATTCACACGAAGAGAACACGGCGGCCTACGCCGAAGCCGATAATATCCCCGCGGCTGAAAAGGAGCGCAGGGCCCAGGCCATCATGGAGGTGCAGCAGGATATCTCCTTCGAAAAGAACCAGGAGAAGGTGGGCCAGCGTTTGAAGGTGCTGGTGGACAAAAGGGAGGCCGGGCGATACCTGGGACGTACGGAGTTCGACAGCGTGGAGGTGGATAACGAGGTGGTGATTCAAACGGAAAAGCGCTTGCCTATCGGGGAGTTCGTGGAGGTGGAGATCACGCGCGCTTACGATTACGATTTGGAAGGTATAGTATAGTATGGACTGTATAGCTCATTTCCTGGACTACGCGGACACCAACGCGTTTTCGCCCATCGTATTGGACTACATCAGGGCCGCGGATACGATCCGCCCCTTCTATGAACACGACGTCTCGATGGACGGCCTGCGCCAGGCCATCGCAGCCCGCGAGGCGAACCCGGTGAACCGGGACGTCCTGGTGAAGGTGCTGAGGCAACAGTATCAGGGGTTGCCGGCCGGCGATGCGGTTCAGCGTAACCTGGCGCTGCTGGGGCGCGAGGGGACCTTCGCCATCACGACGGCGCACCAACCCAACATTTTTACGGGGCCTCTCTACTTCCTTTATAAGATCCTGCACGCGATCCGCCTGGCGGCTTTCGCTAAAAAGTCGTTTCCCAATAAGGATTTCGTGCCCGTGTACTTCATGGGGAGCGAGGACGCCGACCTGCAGGAACTGAACCATATTTATGCGGGGGGTGAAACCCTCACCTGGGATACCCGGCAGAAGGGCGCCGTGGGGCGCATGTCCCCCAAGGGGCTGAACGTCCTGATCCGCCGCCTGGAAGGGGAATTCTCCGGGCTGCCCCACGGGGCGGAAATGGCCGCGCTCATAAAAAATGCGTACGAAACGCACGCCACGATACAGGAGGCAACGCTGTACCTCGTGCACGGGCTCTTCGCGTCCTTCGGGTTAATCGTGCTGATCCCGGACCATGCGGAGCTGAAGCGGTTGTTTTTGCCGTTGTTGCGCCGGGAGTTGACCGAAGGATTTTCACATGCCGCGGTGGCGCCGACGATTACCGCCCTCGCGCAACACTACAAGGTTCAGGCCACCGGCCGCGACATCAATTTATTCTACCTCGCAGATGGTGTCCGGAACCGTATCGAACGCGATGGCGCCGGTTTCAATGTCGTCGATACGAACCTCCACTTTACCGCGCAAGAAATGGATGCCCAACTGGAAGCGCACCCCGAACGCTTCAGCCCCAACGTCATCCTCCGGGGCGTCTTCCAGGAATTCATCCTCCCGGGAATTGCCTTCATCGGGGGTGGCGGCGAGCTGGCCTATTGGTTGGAATTGAAAGGGGTTTTCAAAGCCGCGCAAGTCCCGTATCCCGTCCTGGTGTTGCGCAATTCCTTCCTGTTGGTCACGAAGGAGCAAGCCGCGAAAGCCATGGCGCTGGGCATACCCGCAGGCGAATGGTTCGCACCCGAGGCGGAGCTGGTGAACAAGCTGGTGCGCCGCCAAAGCGAACACCAACTTTCGCTGGAAAAGGAAATCGCGGAGATGAAATCGCTGTACGGGAAGATGTCGGCGGCGGCGGCTTTGATCGACGCTACTTTGGGGCCCCACGCGGGCGCCCTGCAGACCCGCTCCCTGGAAGGCATTCAAAACCTGGAAAAGAAAATGCTGCGCGCCGAGCGGCGCAAATTCGATACGCAGAAGGGGCAAATCCATACCCTGAAAACGGCGCTGTTCCCTAATGGATCCTTGCAGGAACGCGTGGAAAACGCGCTGCCGTATTACGCAATGTATGGGGAAAAATTCCTCCGGACCCTGTACTCCTATTCCGAAGCATTGACCCCAAGATTCTGTGTTTTGACTCTCCCATAAGCGAACGCCGGTCGTATCGAAAACGGACAGCGAAACCCCCAAAACGTATTGGAAGGCAATTCGTTGCGAAACGGCACGAGATGTGAGGCCTTTATACATGCTCACTTCCTTCATCAAAATCGCCTGGCGCAACATCACCCGCCATAAAGTCTACAGCCTCGTCAATGTCCTGGGCCTGGCCCTGGGAATTTGCGGCTGCATCGTATTGTACCTGATCGTCCACTACGACTTCAGTTTCGATAGGTTCCACCCTGACGGGGACCGGATTTACCGGATCGTGGGGGAAAGGACCAACAGCCAGGGGGAAAAGGATTTCGTCAACAGTCCATTTGACGACGTGGCGGCCTTCGAAACGGAGATTCCCGGGTATTCGGCGAAGATGGCTTTCTTTCATTTCGGGGAGGATATCCAGATTCCCGAGGGGGATAAGCCGGCCAGGCAATTCGAGAACCACATTCCCGGCACGTATTCCACAACGGCCATCCTCACCAGAGGCTCGTATTTCGACGTCCTGCCGCATGATTGGCTGGTGGGAGATGCTTCGGTCCTGAACCAGCCCTTCCGGGTGGTCCTCACCGAAGAACGGGCACGGTTGTATTTTGGCAATATCCCCCTGAGGGATATGATCGGAAAGCAAGTGTATTACGGGGATTCGATCAGGGCCACGGTGGGAGGCATCGTCAAAGGCTGGACGCAGCACAGCGATTTCGCCTTTACGGATTACGTATCCCTGGGCAGCGCTACACACAGCTACATGAGGAACCGTATCCCGACAGAGGACTGGAAGAGCCTGAATCCCCATCGGTCGAATGCCTTCGTGAAGCTCGACCCGGGCGTGACGCCGGAGCAGGTGAATGCGCGCTTTGCGGCGTACATCAAAGACCATATCCATTGGAATCACTCCAAAATAACCATGTATCTCCAGCCCATGGGCAGGGTTCATTTCACCCCGGACTTCCACCGGGGGGACGACGGGGATGATTTCGCCAAGGCTTACATGCCTACCCTCTATGCGCTGATCGGGGTCGCGATTTTCATCCTGCTGCTGGCTACCGTTAACTTCGTTAACCTTTCCACCGCCCAATCGATGCACCGGGCCCGGGAGATCGGCGTGCGTAAGGTAATGGGGGGAGGAAAGGGAAGCATTATGGCCCAGTTCCTTATTGAGACCACCGTGCTGACCCTGTTCGCCGCCCTGCTCGCGGTGCTCCTGGTGCGGCCCGTCCTGCAACTCTTCAGCGACTATGTACCCGACGGCGTCGCTTTTCATCCCTTCGATCCGGGCACCCTGGTTTTCCTGGGGGTCGTCGTCGTAGGGACGACGCTGCTGGCGGGTTTCTATCCCGCCAAAGTGATGGCTTCCTACCTGCCCGTACTAACCCTGAAGGGTACCGTCGGGGGCAGGGGCGCCAATTTGCGCCGCGCCCTGATCGTTTTCCAATTCGTCATTTCTCTTGTGTTCATTATCGGCGCGTTGGTGATCCAAAAGCAGATCCAATTCATGCGCAGCGCGGACAAGGGGTTCAACTACGACGCCGTCATGACCGTCAACCGCTGGGCCTGGGGTGAAAAATACAGTAAAGTGCAGGCGCTGGGGAATGCCCTGGCGACCATTCCCGGGGTGACCAAGGTTCAATTGGACGGGCACGACCCTATGGGCTATGCACAGTCCATGTCCTCTTTCAGCTACAGGGGGAAAAAAGATTCGGTGCAGGTGGAGGCGCAAACCGAGTGGGCCAATGACGGGTTCATCCCCTTTTACCAGATGAAACTTGTGGCGGGACGGAATATGGTGCACAGCGACAGCACCAGGGAGCTTGTCATCAACGAAACGATGACGAGACTCCTGGGCTTCCAACATCCCGCTGATGCGGTGGGACACTTCCTGAATTCCTATCCCATCGTGGGCGTGGTAGCCGATTTTCATATGGAATCCTTCCATGACGCCATCAAGCCCTGCGTGATCGAGAACCTGCCGAACCAGATTTCGCAAATCGCCGTGAAAATATCCCCGGCGGTTTTTGGCAAGGCGGGTATGAAGAACCTCCTCGCGCGTATGGAAGTGGAGTCGAAAAAGGTCTTCCCGGACCAGCCCTTTGAATATAAATTCATGAGCGATTCGATCGCGGAACTCTATAACCAGGAAGAAAACACCGCGTGGCTGGCGAACGCCTCCATGCTGGTCACCATCTTCATCTCGTGCATGGGATTGTTCGGCCTGGCCATGTTCTCCGCGCGTCGCCGCGTCAAGGAAATCGGCATTCGCAAGGTCCTGGGCGCCGGCGTGGGCCAAATCCTCGTGCTCCTCAACCGGGACTTCGTAATCCTGGTGGCCCTGGCCCTGGTGATCGCCACGCCCATCGCGTATTATTTGTCGAACCTGTGGTTGGAAGATTTTGTAGAAAGGACGGGACTGAGCTGGTGGCTTTTCGCCCTGGCAGGCCTTTCCGCAGTGGTGATCGCGCTGGCGACGGTTAGCTTTCAGGCCCTGCGGGCGGCCAGAGCCAACCCCGTGGATTCGCTGCGGAACGAATAGAGTGTTTGATTTTTTTCAGGCTATAGACTTAAAATAATTTCATTTTTTAAGTCTATAGCCTTATTTTTGTGAAAATAATTAAGGGTATATGCGAAAAAATTCAACAACAAGATGGTTGAATATCAATCAATTGGATCAAAAAGCGCTCAAATTGGGTGAACTAAAAAGCATTATACCTGCAAAGGGATGGATATATCTGATACGTGAAATACTTCATATTTCTCTTAAACAGCTAGGTAACAAATTAGGAATCAAACCCCAAAGTGTGAGTGAAATGGAAAAAAGGGAAGCCGATGGAGCGCTAACCCTGAGATCATTAAAGGAGGTCGCCGCGGCTTTGGACATGAACTTTGTTTATGGATTTATCCCCAAAGACGGCTCTTTAGAAAAACTGATCGAACGTAAAGCCCGTGAAATGGCGGAAAAAATCGTCAAACGGACCTCGGTGACCATGCAATTGGAGGATCAGGGGAACTCCCCCAAAAGGATCAAAAAGGCAATCGATGAGCTTACTGAAGAATTGAAAAGGGAAATTCCCAAGAGTTTATGGGATTGATAGAGATTCAATACGAAGAAGGGCAAACGCCTCTCGATGAAGAGGAAAAAGAAGGCCTGTTGATTCCATCCGTAACGACACACGGCGAATTGAATGAAGTGGAGCAACGCAATATCGAGGAGGCGTTCCGCTGGACCATTGAGCGTAGGAGGAGGTTTACAGGCGAGGAGGTTTTGTCGGAAGCCTTTATAAAACAGCTCCACCGAAGAATGTTTGGAAATGTCTGGAAGTGGGCGGGCGATTTCAGACGGACAAATAAGAATATAGGGGTTGATAAATACCAGATTGGGCTGGCCCTGCGACAGCTATTTGATGATTGTGCGCTCTGGATGGAACACGAGACATTCGATAAAGATGAAATCGCAGTGCGATTTAAGCATAGAATCGTCTCTATTCATTGCTTTCCAAATGGAAACGGCCGTCACTCACGTCTGATGGGAGATATAATAGCAAGTAAATTGCTGGGCTGCGAATACTTCACCTGGGGAGGCCAGGATCCGGCAGCCGGGTTGCGGGTGACGTATTTGGGCGCCCTTCGTGCGGCCGACGCGGGTGACTATACTAAGCTCAAAGCTTTTGCAAGATCATAGCTACTCATCGTAGGCGTTGGGCATGCCGTTCGCCATGAGCCCCGCGATCTTGTCCTGGACTTCCTGCGCCAGGATATGCTTGAATTTATTCAATTGCGCCGCGACGAGGGGATCATACACCCCGATGATCTGGGCGGCGAGGATGCCTGCGTTCTTGGCGGCATTCAGGGCGACCGTGGCCACGGGGACGCCGTTGGGCATTTGCAGGATAGAAAGGATCGAGTCCCACCCATCCAATGAATTGGAACTTTTTACGGGTACGCCGATGACGGGGAGACTGGTGAGGGAAGCAACCATGCCCGGCAGATGCGCCGCGCCGCCTGCCCCGGCGATGATGACCCTGAGGCCCCTGTCCCTGGCTTTCGTGGCGTAGTCGACCATGCGCGCGGGGGTACGGTGGGCGGAGACTACGGTCAACTCGAAGGGGATTTGCAGGGAGCGGAGGAACTCGGCGGCGGGGGACATGACGGTCAGGTCGCTGTCGCTGCCCATGATGATGCCCACGAGGGGCGCGGTGGTGGAGGACATGTCGGACATGGGGCGAAGCTACGGAAATCGGCCGACCCCCGGCGCGCGTTAAAACGTCAGCGTATTCGCATAGCGTTTCAAGGTCAGTTCGGCGAATTTGGCCGCATACGAGAGGTTGACCAGCAGGAACCCCGCATTCTCGAAGCTGTCCTGCGCATCGCGCACATCCACGATGGTGGCCTGCCGAAGTTGAAAGCGCTGCAGCACGAGGTCAAGCAGGCGGCCCGCCAGGTCATAATTTTCCCGGGCCATGGTGAGTTGTTCCAGGGTGTTGGCGTAGGCCTGGTAGTTCTTGACGGCATTCGCGGTATAGTTCAAGGCCAGCGTGTCGCGCAGGAGGCGCGCTGAAGCCACATTGATGTCCGCGATTTGGGATTGCTTTTTGTAGATATTCCCGTTGAAGATGGGGATGGTGACGCCCAGGCCGATGAAGGGGCCCTCATATTGGTTGAGGAGGTTGAAGCCGCTCGTGTTCTGGGTACGGCTGACGGTATAGCCCGTATTGAAGGAAAGGGAGGGATAGCGAAGGGCTTCGGTTTCGCGCGCGATGAACAAATTGATGGAAACCTGCTGTTCCGCGGCGGCGATGTCGGGGTTATGGGCAATCGAGCCCAGCAAGGCACCGAGTTGGAGGGTGCTGTCCACGATGATGGTATCGCGCACGGCGATGCTGGAATCGGGATTCAGGGTGAGCAGGGTCAGCAGGTCCGTTTTGTCCTGCTGGATGACGAGGTCCTGGGCCTTGTAGTTCTGCAGTTGGGTGTTCAGGTCCACTTGGGACTGCCAGAGGTCGGCGTTGTTGGCCATGCCCACGCTCAGCTCGGCGCGGATGATGCGCAGCCTTTCCCTGGAGGCGTCGATGGAGCGCTGCAAGGTACCCGAATAGGATTGCTGGCGCACGATGTCGTAGTACTTGAGGATGACGTTGTAGGCCAGGCCCAGGACGCGGGAGTTTAGGACGTCCTTGTTCTGGACCTCCACGGATTCGAGCATGTGTTTGGTATAGACCACGCGCTCGCCGTTGTATAATAATATCGAGGCGTTGAGTCCCCCCGAGAGTACGTTCGAGGTCGCACCGTTGTAAACGGAGTTGTCGGCGGGGTTGGCGTATTTCTGGTTGATGTCCACGGTTTGCTCGACGTCGGTGCCCGTGATGTTGACGAGGGGCAGGCCCCCGGCGATGCCGTAGCTGTTGTTGATGGTGGCGATGGCCGCGTTGTTGCGTGCGACGCGGACGCCGAGGTTGTTGCGCAGGGCGAGGTCCAGGGCGTCGTGGAGGGTGAGCGACTGGGCGAAGACCTCGGAAGGTAGCAGGAGAAAAATTAAAATCTTTTTCAATCGGAAACGACGGTTTTATGTCCTTTATGCCTGGAAGAAATATAGGTATAGACCGCGGGGATGACCAGCAATGTCAACACCAGCGAAAACAATACGCCCCCCACGATGACGACACCCAAAGGCACGCGGCTGGTAGACGCCGCGCCGAGGCTCAGGGCGATCGGCAGGGCGCCCAGGGAGGTGGCGAGGCTGGTCATGAGGATGGGGCGCAGGCGCTGGGTGGCGGCTTCGATGACGGCGGTGGTTCGGTCCATGCCCGCGTGCTCGCGTTTTTGGTTGGCGAATTCCACGATCAGGATCCCGTTCTTGGTGACGAGGCCCACGAGCATGATCATGCCTATTTCGGAGAAGATGTTCAGCGTTTGGTGGAAGATGAGGAGGCTCATCAGGGCGCCCGCCAGGGCCAGGGGCACGGTGAACATGATCGTGAAAGGATCCAGGAAGCTCTCGAACTGGGCGGCCAGGACGAGGTAGATCAGGATCAGGGCTAATAAAAAGGCAAAGGACGTATTGGAGGAGCTTTCCGCGTAGTCGCGGCTGGGGCCGTACAAGGACGTTTGGAAAGTATTGTCCAGGGTGCG
>CAZJDB010000107.1:0-8752 GCA_964544695.1 uncultured Chitinophagaceae bacterium | reverse complement strand
TTCCATGTTTTCCGCGATTTGGATCGTCGTGGCGAATTCCTGGCAGCAAACGCCGACAGGTTATCATATCGTTGGCGTTGGCATGCATGCCAGGGCGGAGATCACCGATTTCTGGGCCATGGTATTCAATCCCTCCTCCGTAGACCGCGTCCTTCACGTATGGATCGGGGCATTCCTGGCGGGGGCATTCCTTGTGCTCAGTATCAGCGCCTATTATATCATCCGCAAGCGTCACCTGGAGTTTGCAAAAGCTTCCTTTAAAATCGCCCTGATCGTCGCCCTGATCTCCAGTTATTCGCAGCTCCTGGTAGGAAGCCGCTCCGCCGATGTGGTAGCCCGGTACCAACCCGCCAAGCTCGCCGCCATGGAGGGGCATTTTGATTCCAGTGCGGTGGCGCCTATGTACCTAATGGGCTGGGTGGACAAGCGCCGTGAGCAAACAAGGGGCATACACATACCAGGAGGCTTGAGTTTCCTGGCAACAGGAAGTTTCAACCAACCCCTGAAAGGGCTCAGGGCCTTTCCTGAAAACAACCGCCCATCGAATATCAACGGCGTTTTCCAGGTATACCACCTTATGATCGTGATTGGCACGTTCCTTATCCTATTGACGACCGTTGGCGCGTGGATGTTGAAAAAAGAAAAGCTATTCGACAAACCCTGGATGTTGCACATTTTCGTCTGGGCGGTATTACTCCCGCAACTGGCCAACCAGGCTGGGTGGTTTACCGCGGAAATGGGGCGACAGCCATGGGTGGTTTATGGATTGCTGCGCACTTCCGATGCGCTTTCACAGGCGGTGAAGGCGGGGGAGGTGTTATTTTCATTGATTCTGTTCATTATAGTATATGCGGGACTGTTTGTTCTTTTCATCTTCCTGCTGAACCGGAAAATCCAACATGGACCCGATTGGGTAGGAGAGGAAATGCATAGCTCGATGCACAAGGACATGGCCCTGCACTTCGGCCACGCCGCCGCTGCGGATGGAGACGCGGCAGCGGCCGCGAAAGGAGGTACGACATGAGTACCTTCCTCGGCCTCGACTATCCCACCTGGTGGTTCCTGGTGGTGGGCGGTTGCTTCTCCGGCTACGCCATCCTGGACGGATTCGACCTGGGCGCGGGTGCCATTCATCTTTTCTTCAACAAGGAAGAAAGCAGAAGGATTGCTTTAAATGCCATCGGACCCGTCTGGGACGGAAACGAAGTGTGGCTGGTCATCGGTGGCGGAGCCTTGTTCGCGGGATTTCCCGCGGCTTACGCGGCGGTTTTTTCCGCTTTCTATATCCCTTTCATGTTATTCCTGGTAGCCCTGATCATCAGGGCCATCTCCATCGAGTTCCGAAGCAAGGAACCCATGGGGTGGTGGCGGAAAGGCTGGGACATCAGCTACTGCGCATCCAGCATCATCGTTACGTTTTCACTGGGTTTAATATTAGGCAACGAACTGCTGGGGCTGCCCATCGATGAAAACGGAGTGTACCAGGGGGACCTCTTCCATTTCCTCAATCCCTATGCGGTCATGGTGGGGATCACCACGCTCGCGCTGTTCATGATGCATGGGGCGATTTACCTCGTCATGAAAACGGAAAAGCGCCTGTATACGAAACTCACCATCATCGTCCGCAACATGACCATTTTCTTCGTGATCTGCATCCTCCTGGTGAGCTTTTATACGATCCTGTATATCCCCCACCTGTCCCACAAGATCAAATCCAATGTCTGGTTATTTGCAGTTCCCGTGGTGATGGTCCTGGCTATGGCGAATGTGACGCGCTGCATTTCCAAGCAGCAATACCTCAACGCTTTTTTCAGCTCAGCCCTCAGCATCAGTGTACTGCTGATCACCGTAGCCATCGAGCTCTATCCGAACCTGGTCCTGTCTACCCTCGACGAGCGCTGGAACCTGACGGTGCACAATGCGTCGTCCTCGGCCAAGTCGCTGAAAATCCTGCTCATCATGGCGGTCGTGGGGGTGCCTCTCGTGATTTCGTATACCACCTTCGTATTCTGGACCTTCAAGGGGAAGGTCCGTCTGGACGAGACGAGCTACTGATTCTCCGAATAAATGTGGTTGATTTCGGAAGTGTAGTGTTCGGTGATGACCTTCCGCTTCATGTCCAGTTTCGGCGTCATTTCTCCCTTTTCCACGGTCCATTCGTGAGGTAGGAGTTCGAACCTTTTGACTTGCTCGATGTGGTTGAGAGATTGATTGGCAGTGTCGATTTCGGAACGGAACAGGGCATGCACCCTGGGGTCTTTGACGATTTGTTCGTTGGACTCGAAGGGCACATTATTCATCGATGCCCATTTTTTCAGGGCGGTGAAGGAAGGCACGATCAGCGCGCCCACGAACTTCCTTTCGGGGCCAACGACCAGGACTTGCTCGATATAGGGGCTGTCCTTCATTTTCCCTTCAACGACCTGGGGAGCCACGTATTTTCCGCCACTGGTCTTGAACAAGGCCTTTTTTCGGTCGGTAATTTTCAAAAATTTCCCATCCACCATGATGCCGATGTCTCCTGTATGCAGCCATCCGTCGATCACGGTTTCCGCGGTCAGTTCCGGACGCTTGTAATAGCCCAGCATGATGCTCGGGGAGCGAACGCAGATTTCTCCGTCCTCTTCAAAGCGAACTTCAGCCCCGTTGATGACGGGTCCCACGGTGCCGAATTTGGTCAGGCCTTCGGGGGCTCTCCGGTTGACGCTGATGACGGGGCTGTGTTCGGTGGGACCATACCCTTCATAGACCGGTATTTCGGCCGCGTTGAAAATGCGCAAGAGTTTTTCCTGGCAGGCTGCGCCGCCGGTGACGATAAACGATACCCTGCCACCCAGGGCCGCCCTCCATTTGGAAAAGACCAGCTTATTGGCAAGGCGTAATTGGGCACGGTACCAGGGAGTGCCGCGATCGATATTATCATACTTTTCCCCGAGGCGGACGGACCAAAAGAACAGGGCCTTCTTGATTCCCTTCAGCTCATGACCCGCCGACATGATGCGCTCATATACCTTTTCCAGGAGGCGGGGCACGGTGGTGAACCCGTCTGGGCAGACCTCACGCAGGTTGTCCCCTATGGTATCCAGGCTCTCGGCATAGTAGATGCTGATGCCGCTGAACAGGTATATGTAAGACACGCAGCGTTCGAAAATATGATTGAGGGGCAGAAAGCTGAGGACCTTCGTATTCGGGGCGTCGGGAAAGGGGAAGCTCTCCTTGGCCATCATGATATTGCTGACGATATTCCTATGGCTGAGCATCACCCCTTTGGGCGTCCCCGTGGTGCCCGAGGTATAAATGATGGTGGCCATGTGCTCGGGAACGATCCGGGCGCGTAGCGTCTCGACCCGTGCGAAATCTTCCGCCGACGAGCCTTCCAAGAGATTGCTCCAGTGATCCGCCCCCGGAACGGTGTCGAAAGAGTATATGTTTTTCAGACTGGGGACCTTGGGCCATAAGTCCTTGATCTTTTCATACATCTCCGCATCGCTGACGAACATGTATTTCACCTGGGCCTCGTTGAGTATGAATTCGATCTCGCTGGCATTAGTAGTAGGATACAGGGGCGTCAGTACAGCGCCTAATTGTTGGACGGCAAGGTCGGTGATGAGCCACTCGGGGCGGTTGTTGCTGATGATGGAAATTTTGTCCTGCCCCTCGGGGGTCATGTCGCCTCCGCTCACCCCGAGCTTTGCCAGACCCGCGCTGAGCCTGGTAACCAAGTCCTTCACAGTGGACGTCGAATATTCCTTCCAGGTTCCATTTTCCTTCGCCACCAGCATGTTTGGCTTGTGGAAACGCTCCAGTTGGTAATCGAGTCCGTCGAAAAGTCGGTTGAGTGTGGTCATGCGGGAATTTACTCTTTTTCCTTGGTTTGATAATACTCTCCCTGTGGTATTTTAAAGACCCTCCCTCTTGCAAAAGTGTTATAAGTGGTGAATTCGCTTTGGTGCGCACTCACCCAGGCGTCATAAGCCTTTTCGTCTTGCGCGAAGCCAAAAATCCATTGATTGTATGCGTCGAACATACCTTGTTGCAGCAGTTGGCGTTGATAGTCGAAGAGGTGATAGGGGAACCGGGTAGCATATTTGTTGAACCATTCCAGGATAAAACGGCTGCGTAAGGATGTCAGGGTCTCCACGTTCACGCCTTCGGCCACCGCGGAGGCGTTGGCGCGAAAAGTAGCGCGGACGGCATTTTCGAAGGGGTTGATGGCATTCCCTTTTTTGTCAACCATAGGCTGCAGGTTCATCCCATCTCCCGAAAACAGTTTCTTGTAACTGTCCATCAGCAGGGCTTTGATTTCGGGGGTCCGGCGGGTGAGGCTTTCCATATCCACGAAGACCTCCCCATAGATCACGCTCCAAAGCACATCGATGTTATAGTAAAATTTGCTGGCGTAATAATAATTTCCCGGGAAGCTGGGATCCATTTCGATTCCCTTTTCCCAAACCTTGATGGCTTCATATTGCCGGGCAAGGCTTCCCAAAAAGATTCCATAGTCGCTATACAAGGGTCCGCTGTTGGGAAAGCGTTTCAGGGCCTGCTTGTACAATTTATCGGCATCTTTATTTTCGGCCAGGGCCACGTAGATATTCCCGGCGATCTGGAAACTCTGGTCGTCCGCAGTGTCCAGTACCGGCTTTATGATGGACAGCGACTCGGCGTAGTTTTTATTGAGGTAATAGGCGTAGGCGAGGCTTTTGATGACTTCCAGATTCGTTGCATCTTTTTGATAAGCTTTATTCAATACATTGATCGCATTGGCAAAGTCGCCTCCCTGCATCAGGGAATTCCCCGTTTCCAGCAACTCTTTCACGCTTTGCGCCTTTACGGACAGTGCCCCCAACAGGGCCACACAGAGGATCAGTATCTTCATATTTTAATAGATTAGGTGGGTTAATAGACCATCGCGCAGCTTCGGCTCGAACCAGGTGCTCTTGGGCGGCATGACCTGCCCCGAATCGGCTATGTCGAACAATTGTCCGATGGTCACGGGGTGCAGGCTGAAAGCAACGGCCATTTCTCCGCTGTTTACCCTGGACTCCAATTCGCCCAGGCCCCGGATACCTCCGATAAAATCGATCCGCTGATCCGTCCTCTGGTCTTCGATTCCCAGGATGGGAGAAAGCAACTGGTTTTGGAGGATGCTGACGTCCAGGACGCCTATGGGATCCTGGGAATAACTATCGGGTTTGGCTTCCAGGCGATACCAATGACCGGAAAGGTACATTCCGAATTCATGTAGGAGAGCAGGGGCCACCGCCGTTGCGGAGGGGGTCACGGTAAAGCTTTCTTTGACGTTCCCGAGGAAAGCGGAGGGGGTGAGTCCGTTCAGGTCTTTGACCACCCGGTTGTAATCCAGTATGTGGACCTGGCTGGCCGGGAACAGCGTCGTCAGGAAATACCCGGAAGCATCGGTTGCCTTAATGCCCAACTCCATGCGCACCTTGGCCGCGGAAGCGGCCCGGTGGTGTCCGTCGGCGATATAAGTGCAAACGGAAGGATTGCCCAATTCCTTTGTGATCGTGGCAATCACGGGCTCATCGTTTACCACCCAGACCGTATGGCGAACGTGGTCCTCGGCCTCGAAATCGTACACGGGGGTCTTTTCCCGGGTCCATTTATCGATGATAGCGCTCAGGGCGGGAATGTCGCGGTAGGTGAGAAAGACATTCCCCGTTTGGGCGCCCGTAACCTTTATATGGTTGATGCGGTCCAGCTCTTTTTCCGGCCGCGTCAGCTCGTGCTTCCGGATCACATCGGTGAGGTAATCCTGAATGCTGCTGGTACAAACCAGCCCGGTCTGGGAACGGCCGTTCATGACGAGCCGATAAATATAATAACAGGGCTTTACTTCCTGGAACACCACCTCCCTTTGCTGAAAGGCATCCAGGTTTTCCTTGGCCTTCGTATATACCTGGGGAGAATGTATGTCTGTTCCCTCGGGAAGATCGATTTCCGATTTGGTGACGTGGAGAAAGGAATTGGGATTTCCCTGGGCCTCGATTTTGGCCTCGCGTGAACTCAATACATCGTATGGTTTCGAAGCCACTTGCCTGGCGTATTGCGCCTGGGGACGTAGGGCTTTAAAAGGTGCTATCACTGCCATAAGTTAGTTTTATCCGTGCGTTCTCGCAAACTCATCCATCAGAGCCACCAGGTCCCGGACACTGCTTAGGGGCATTGCGTTATATAGGCTTACCCTGAAACCACCTACACTCCTGTGCCCTTTGACGCCCACCATCCCCTCCTGCTTCAAGCGCTCCAGGAAGGCGGGTTCCAGTTGGGGATCCTTCATCACGAAGCATACGTTCATCCGGCTCCTGTCTTCCTTTGCCACAGTGGGCCTGAAGATGGGAAGGCGATCCAGGGTTTCATACAGCAGGGAGGCCTTTTCCAAATTTACCTTTTCGATAGCGGCCACGCCTCCTTGCGCTTTGAGCCACCTAAGGGTCAGCAGGCTCACATATATGGCGAATACGGGTGGCGTATTCAACATGGACCCTGCCTCGATATGTTTCCGGTAGTCGAGGATGGGCGGAATTTTCCGCTGAACCCTACCCAGCAAGGAACGTTTCACCACCACCAACGTGGTTCCTGCTGCCCCCATATTTTTCTGGGCACCCGCATAGACCAGGTCGAGTCGGGAATAATCCACCACCCTGGATAGAATATCGCTGCTCATATCCGCCACCACGGGAACTCCATTACTATACGGAATTCTGTGCCATTCTGTGCCATAAATGGTATTGTTGGTGGTGATGTGCAGGTACGTCACCGGTGGGTCTACGCTGAAATTCTTAGGAATATAGGTATAGTTGGCTTCCTGGGAAGAAGCCAGCACTTTGACCTTTCCGAATTGCCGCGCATATTGGATGGCCTTGGAGGACCAGACCCCCGTGTCGATATAAGCGGCGGTTCCCGCTTCGTCCAGGAGGTTCATGGGGACCATGGCGAATTGAGTGGTCGCGCCCCCATGCAAAAACAGCACTTCAAACTCAGGCCCCAGGGACATCAGTTCCCTGACCAGGGAACGCGCCTCTTCCAAAACCGCTTCGAACAAAGGGGTCCGGTGTCCAATCTCCAGGATGGATAGTCCGCTGTCATTGAAATTGATCACCGCCTCTGCGGCCTCTTTCAGCACCTGATCAGGCAACATGGAAGGCCCGGCGTTGAAATTGTGAATCATCCAGATACAAGTTAGGGTGCAAACCTACGTCAAAATGTGTTGGCGCGGAAGCGCTAAAAGGTCCAATTTAGCGCTTCCGCGCCAACTTCGCCAATTATGGCCCTTACGGGCGACGCGCCTCCGGCGCGTCTAAGCCGGCTATCTGCTATCTTTGCAGCATGATCTTCCCCTCTTCCCTGCTGGAAAATGCAGTGAATGAATTCGCCCGGCTTCCGGGGATCGGCAAAAAGACCGCCTTACGGCTGGTTCTTCACCTGATCAAACAGGATCCGGCCTCGGTTCAGCAATTCAGCGATACCATCGCCAAAATGAGGAGCGACCTGCGCTTCTGCCGCAACTGTTACAATATTGCGGATGGAGACTTTTGCAATATATGCAGTGACCGTAGCCGTAAGCGGGATACTATTTGTGTCGTAGAAAACATACGCGATGTGATCGCCATTGAAAGCACGGGACAATTCAACGGGACTTACCACGTCCTGGGTGGGGTCGTCTCCCCCCTCGACGGCGTAGGCCCGGACCAGTTGCCGATCGGGGACCTGGTCCGCCGCGTGCGGGAGGACGAGGCCCGGGAGGTAATTTTTGCCTTAAGCCCTACCATTCAAGGGGATACGACTATGTTTTACATTCAGAAGCAACTGGAACCCTTCCCCATTACCATAACGACCATCGCCAGGGGTATCTCCTTCGGGGGAGAGCTGGAATATACCGACGAGCTGACACTCGCCCGCTCCCTGTCCGGGAGGCTGCCTGTAGGCCAATACGTGGGTCGCAATTCCTGAAAAAGTTGTACATTTGCGCTCTACTCAGGCGGATTTGTTTATTGTTCGGCCTGATCCCAATCAGAACAGAACTAATAAACGAGAGGTTTTCCATCCCATGTACGGGATGCATTATTCCCCGCGTTTACTGGTTTCTTCTGAGAAAAACAGGAGGAAAATTATGGATACGATCAGTGACTGTTTGCGGGAACGCATACTCATCATCGACGGCGCCATGGGCACCATGATCCAGCGCCACAATTTGTCAGAATCGGACTACCGCGGAGAACGCTTCAAAGACTGGCCTTCCGATCTGAAGGGCAACAATGACCTGCTTTGCCTGACGCAGCCGGATATTATCAAGGACATCCATCTTCAGTATCTGCGCGCAGGCGCCGATATTATCGAGACAAATACGTTTAATGCACAGCGCGTTTCCATGGCGGATTACCACATGGAAGAGTTCGCGTATGAGATTAATGTGGCAGCCGCGAAGATCGCGCGCGCGGCGGTGGCCGAGTTCCGCGCGGAGCGCGCTGGCGCCGCGGAGCGCGCGGGCGGCGCGGGTGCGGCGGCCTCTGATGTCACGGCGCGGCGGCCCGTTTTTGTCGCGGGTGCCATCGGACCCATGAATAAAACGCTGTCGCTTTCCCCCGATGTCAATAATCCCGGCTTCCGTTCGGTGTACTTCGACGAGGTGTCGGGTGCCTACTATGAACAAGTAAAAGCGCTGGTGGAAGGAGGCGTCGACCTCCTCCTCATCGAAACGATTTTCGACACCCTCAACGCCAAGGCGGCG
>CAZJDB010000106.1:0-38676 GCA_964544695.1 uncultured Chitinophagaceae bacterium | reverse complement strand
TGCGGGCAGCAGCCAATCGGTCCAGGCGGGGGTCATCCCTGCGGAAAGCACCGAGACGACACATTTCGATGTGATCGACCAGGAGGGGAATTGCGTCTCCGTGACAACAACCCTCAACGGTTGGTATGGGTCCAAAACGGTGGCGGGCAAAGCAGGGTTCCTGCTCAACAATGAAATGGACGACTTCAGCATCAAGCCCGGGGTCCCGAATATGTTTGGGGCCATCGGAGGGACGGCCAACGCCATCGAGCCACACAAACGCATGCTCAGTTCCATGACGCCCACCATCGTCCTGAGGGACGGGAAACCCTTTCTTATTGCGGGAACACCAGGAGGGACGACCATACCGACTTCGGTTTTTCAAACTGTCGTTGACGTTATCGATTTCCACCTGAGTGCTTTCGACGCCGTGAACTATCCGAAGTTTCACCACCAGTGGCTACCCGACGAGGTTGACCTGGAGCGGGGGTTTCCGGATTCCACGGCCGCCGCGCTGGCCAAAATGGGATACCAGCTTCAGCATTGGGGCGGTATCGGACGCACGGAGGTCATCGAAGTACGTCCCGACGGAAGTTTTGAGGGTGTGGCCGATGGCCGTGGTGACGACGCGGCGGCGGGATATTGATGGGCGCGCGCGACGGGCTTGCGGGCGCGCGACGGCCGGCCCGGCCTGATTTTGACTATGGACACCGAATCGATATACCTGACCTCTTTGCTCAAGCGCATGGAGATGTATCAGGACTTAGGCAGCAAAACGTTCGCCCAATTGGGCGACAAAGACATGGGGTTCCAACCGGATCCCAATTCAAATAGTATTTCGACCATCGTCCGGCATATGCATGGAAATATGCTGAGCCGGTTTACGAATTTCCTGACCGAGGATGGAGAAAAGCCATGGCGGGACCGCGACAGCGAATTCGAGGGGAAGGCGGCCTCCAAGGCAGAAGTCATACATCTTTGGCAGGAAGGCTGGGACGTGACCCTGGGCGTCATACGCTCCCTGGAAGGATCGGACCTGGGAAAGACGGTCACCATCCGGGGCGAGTCCCTGACGGTGCTGGACGCCCTCAATCGCCAACTGGCACACTACGCCTACCATACCGGTCAGATCGTGTATCTCGGAAAGGTCGTCCGCTCGGATCATTGGAAAAATCTTTCCATGCCCAAACGTGGAACGAAGCACCCGGACGATGAATGAAGCTCCCGGCAGAATGATCCTCCTGGGGGGCAAACCTTTCCTCTTTTTCTCGGGGTATTCCTACCTGGGCATGTCCCATGTACGCGATTTCACCGAGCTGTTAAAGGAGGGTATCGACCTGTATGGAGGCCTCTTCCCCTCATCCCGGATATCGAATACGCCCCTGGCTTTGTTCGGACACCTGGAGCACTACCTTTCCCAATTGACGGGGACGGGAGGGACGGTCACCTATGCATCGGGATATCTCGCCTGTCAGGCGGTGGGTCACCTGCTGGGGGAATTCCCGCAAATCCTCGTTGCCCCGGGGATGCACCCTGCCAGCGGCCTGGAAGCGACCGAGGAACCCGTTGGCGTGGATCCCAGGAGCGGAACGTTTGAAGCCTTTGAAGCCTGGAGCCGCTGGGTCGTGGAATATGTACGTAACTCCACCCACGACCACTTCGTGCTCGCCGCGCCTTCGGTGGATCCCCTGACGGGCGTGGTTTTCAACTTCGTTTTCCTCCAGGACCTGCCCCGGAAGAAGCGTTTCACGGTTTTGATCGACGACTCGCATGGGATCGGCTGGAGGGGCGAGCACGGGGAAGGGATCGCCTCTTCCCTGATGAATTTATCCCATGTAGAATACCTTCTCGTTTATTCCATGGCCAAAGCCCTGCACATCCAGGGAGGCGCCGTCAGCGGCCCCCCTGCCTGGGCGGAGCGCCTGCGCCAGTCCTCTTTTTATTCGGCAAGTACGCCCATGGGGCCCGCCTGGGCCCATACCCTGCTGCAGGCAGGTCCTCTGTATGAGGTCCAAAGGACGCGCCTGGGACACAATATGGTCCTCATGAATCGCCTCCTGGAAAAGGCCCTTGTGGAAGAGGATCCGGCCGGTGTCCTCCTGGAGCCTACGGCCCTGCCCATCCTGTTGTGCAAGGGGAAAGGGCTGGGGGCCTACCTGGAGCAAAGGGGTATCCTCATTTCCTCCTTTGCCTATCCCGATCCCCAGGGAGCCAGGGTGGAACGGGTCATCCTCAGTGCCCTGCACGAAGCAAGGGACCTGGATGCCCTTGTCCGGGCCTGTAATGTTTTTCCTTATTCGGCGACTAACAGGTAAGAACGCGCTCCCCTTGGAACTACTCACCCGACAACAAGACTTCGCCGGCCTCATTCAACAGCACCGGGCCTTGATCTTCAAGGTCTGCCACGTATATTGCAAAACCGAGGCGGACAGGGAGGACCTGTTCCAGGAAGTCGTTTACCAACTTTGGAAAAGCTATTCCTCGTTTAGGGGCCAGGCCGCCTTCAGTACCTGGATGTACCGGGTGGCGATCAACACAGCGATCTCGGGCGCTCGCAGGAACAAACTCGGACGGTTGACCACCTATATGGAAGAATTGCCGCAGGCTGCGTATTCCGACGATTCCAACCGCGAACAGATCGAGCAACTGCGCCGGGCCATTGCGCACCTGAATGACGTGGAAAAAAGCATCGTCATGCTGTACCTTGAAGAAAAATCCTACGAAGAAATGGAGGCCATCCTGGGGATCAATCAGAACAACCTTCGGGTGAAGATGAACCGGATCAAAGAAAAACTAAGGAAGGTATGGAACTAGATCAATTCAAGGAAACGTGGCGGGCGTTGGATGACGCCCCTCCCCTGCCCGCGGACCTGCCCACCCTTTTGGAAAGGGCGGAACGGGCTGCGGCCAGACCCCTTCGCCGGATGAAAAGGAATGTGATCAAGGAATCCATTATCCTGGTCATCACCTATGCCCTGGCCTATAGCGCCATGCCGCAGACCATACGTGTTCCCGTAGGCATCATGTACGTGATCGCGGGCATGACCGCCCTGATCTATTATACCATGCAATACCGGACGCTCAGAAGCATGGAAGCCATCGGCTCGGAAGAAGACGTCCTGTCCTATTTTTCCAAAAGGGTTCGCCGCCTCAGGGGATTCCTGCGCTTCAACATGAGGCTGACCTACGTATTAGTCATTGGCGTTATGTGGTTCGTTTGCTGGGTGTCCTGGAAATACGACCGACCCAACTTCTATCATTTCGCGGGGATACGATTGCACCCCGGGCAGGAGGTTTTGATCGTATTGGGCTGGACCCTCGTTGGGGCGATCATGATGGTGCCCGCACATTTTACCGCGCGCTGGTTCAACTATCGGTTATACGGCAGGTATATCGATATGCTGGAAGAAAACCTGAAAGAACTAATGTAATTTTAGGGTCTATGATTCGAAAAATTACGTCCCTCCTGATAAGCTTGTCCACCCTGGGGGGCGTCCAAGCCCAGGAATCCCTTCTTTGGAAAATCAGCGGCAACGGTCTCTCCCAACCCTCCTATCTGTTCGGCACGATCCACATGATTTGCCCCCAGGATTTCTTCATGAACCAGTCGACCAAAGATGCTTTTTCCAAAACAAATACGCTCTATCTGGAATTAAACCTGGCGGACCCCTCGGCGCCCATGAAGCTCATGGGTCTGATCCAATATAAAAACGGACAAAAGCTAAGCGACCTGTTCGATAGCGCCGATTACGCCCTGCTGACCCGGTTCGTGCGCGATACCCTGGGCGCGGACATCCACTTCTTCGAGCACTACAAGCCCCTGATGCTGTACAGCATGCTAAGCTCCAAAATGCTGCCCTGCGCTTCGGAAGAGGCCTATGAGACTAAGTTCGTGGACATGGCCAAGAAACAAGACAAACCGGTCAAAGGGCTGGAAACCATGGAAGAGCAGGTAAGCATTTTCGACAGCATTGCGGGGAAGGACCAGGCGGATATGATCCTGGATATGGTCCGGCACTATGACAGCCAGAAACTCGATTTCCACCGGATGGTGTCCTACTACAAGGCCCAGCAACTCGATTCCCTTTTCCTCATGCTCCAGGAGTCCCCGGACACCAAGATCAACGAGGATCTCCTCCTCAACAACCGCAACCGGAAATGGATCCCCCTGATCCAGGCGGCCATCCGGGCAAAACCTTGTTTCATTGCTGTGGGCGCAGGGCACCTTGGGGGGCCGAACGGGCTGATTTCGCTGTTACGGAAGAAAGGATACACGGTAAAGCCGGTCCCCTAAAGCCGCGGCAATAAAGCACGGCCATCTTCGTTACCTTTGTTGTAATGACGGTGTTCCGGAAAATAAGCCGATTCTTCATCCGCCTGGTAGCCATCCTGCTACTCCTGCTCCTGTCCCTATGGTTGCTGATCCAAACGGACCCGGTACAGAATTGGATACTCGGGAAGGTAACCGGCGTCCTTTCCAGGGAACTCAAGACCACCGTCAGCGTCCGGCACATCAACTTCATCCCCTTTAATCAATTCGCCCTCCAGGGCGTCCTGATCCGGGACCTGCGCCAGGACACCCTGCTGTATGCGGGGGCGATCAAGGTCGATATCACCGACTGGTTCTTCCTGAAAAGCGCGTTCGACCTGAAATACATCAGCCTCAGCGATGCCCGGGTCAACCTGACGCGAAAGGATGCTACCTGGAACTACCAGTTCCTGATAGATTATTTTTCCAGTTCCAAACCATCGGACAGCACAAAAAAGAAAACGTCCATTGCCCTGAGGGAGGTTGTCCTCAACGATGTACAGGTATCCCAGATAGACAAATGGATCGGGCAGGACATGGTCCTGGGGGTAGGTTCTTTGCACCTGCAGGCCGATTCCGTGGATATGGACACCAAAAAAGTCGTGTTCGATGAATTGACCACCCGGCAACTCAGCTTTCTCATCTCGAACTACCCCGGGCTAAGGCCCGATTCCCTGAGGCCCGCGGACCGAAAAGGCCCCCCCGGTCCCTGGAACCCGGATGGATGGAACCTTACCTTGAACCACCTACGCCTGGATGATTGCCGTTTCCGAAATGATGTCTATACGCCAAGGCCCGTGTTGACCTGGTTTGACGGGCAACATATCGACTGGAACCACGTCAACGCGCGAATCGACCAGGTGCGCTTCGTCAAGGATACGCTGACGGCTACGGTCGTGTCGCTGGCCACCAGGGAAAGGTCCGGTTTCGAGGTGAAGCGACTCACGGCTAAAGTCCGGTTCAATCCGAAGATCATGGAGTTCCGGCAGTTGGATGTGCAAACGAACCGGAGCCGCCTCCGCGATTATTTCGCCATGCGTTACGATGATTTCGATCAATGCATGGCCGATTTCGTGAACCGGGTGAATATGAAGGGGGAATTCAAAAACAGCTTCGTTTCCACGGACGATATTGCCTATTTCGCCCCCGACCTGAAGACGTGGAAAAAGGGGATCGATTTCAGCGGGAAAGCGGAAGGCCCCGTAGCCGCCCTGAAGGGGCACGACCTGGTGTTGAAAGAGGGACAAACGACCTATATCAACGGGGATTTCGCCATGACGGGACTCCCGGATATCGACCGCACCGTGATGAGTTTTAACCTAAATGACCTGCGGGCGTCCTTCGATGACATTGCGGTCATCGTCCCCTCCCTGAGGGACCTGCACCACCCAAATCTGGCAACCATCAAAAACATCCGATACAAAGGAAGCTTTACGGGGAAGATCGATGATTTCATCGTAAACGGGAAAATGCAAACGAACCTGGGGACCGTGGTCAGCGACCTCAACCTGAAACTACCCTCCCGGGGTGTTCCTTCTTATAAAGGAAAGGTCACCGTAAGCGAATTCGATCTGGCCACTTTCCTGGGAATGGACGCCCTGGGGCCTTTCAGCTTCGACGGGACGGTAGATGGGAGGGGATTCGCCTTTGAAGACCTGGATGGAACCCTCAAGGGACAAATTGCGGATGCCACCATCAATCACTACTCCTACAAAAACTGGAATGTACAAGGGACCTTCCATAAGAAGCTCTTCGACGGTGAACTGTCCATGGACGACCCGAACGCGGCCTTTATATTGGATGGAAAAGTCCGCCTCGACAAGGCATCCCCCGAATTCAACTTCAACGCTGACATCACGCGCCTGAACTTCCAGAACCTGGGGCTCATGCAAAGGGACCTGGCCTTCCAGGGCAAACTGGTGCTGGACTTTGCCGGAAAAAACATAGACGACTTCACGGGTACGGCGAAAGTTTTCGATGCCACGCTCAGCAACGACGGGGAGCCCCTTTCCTTCGATTCGCTCAATCTATCCTCGGATACCGTAGAGGGGAAAAGATTGCTTACGCTGCAGAGCCTCCCGGTCAATGCCCGTGTAGAGGGGCAATATCATATCCTGGAACTGCCCAAGGTCGTACAGTGGTACCTCAGCAAATACTACCCCTCGTATGTCAACACCATCCCCGAGCCCGACCTGAAGGAAGACTTCACCTTCAGTATTCATACGGATGACGTGGAGGATTATTTGGACCTGCTGCGTCTTCCCCTCCAGGGATTCGACAACAGCGACATATCGGGGAGGCTCAGCACCGTGGAACACTTGTTCCATGTGGACGTCAACGTACCCGAATTCAGTTATAAGCAATTCGACTTCAACGACATTAGCCTCAAGGCCCAAGGCAATGATGAAAAGATACACATGGAAGGCGCCCTGGGTGAAATTATCCTTAGCGATTCCTTGCGCCTGCCCAGCACGCGGTTCAGCGTGAGCGCCCAGAACGATCATTCGGTCATTGCCCTGGAGACAAGCGCCAGCCAAAACCTGAACTCGGCCGTGCTGATCGCCAAGGTCGAAAATACCGCCGACGGGATCAGCGCCCATTTCGACTCTTCCTCTTTCGTCCTGAACGACAAAAAATGGATCATCGCCAGCGACGGGGAAATCGACCTGAAGAAAAATTGGATCCACGTAGCCGGGCTGAGACTGAGTTCCACCAATGAGCAAATTTCAATTTCCACCCCTGCCGACAACAATATCGAAGCCCGCCTGGACAAGGTAACCATCGAGGACCTGCTTCCATTGGTCTTGAAAGATCCCCGTATGGAAGGTCAAATGAGCGGGACCATCCTGTTGAAGGACGTCTTCGGGAAAATGGGTGTGGAAGCCAATACGAGGCTGGATCAGTTCCGCTTTGAAACGGACTCGCTGGGCCGGATTACGGCGGCGGTGAACTATAGTCCCGAGGGGAACCTGCACTTCAATGCGGCTTCGGAAAATCCCAGCTACAACTTTACGTTGGAAGGCGGACTTTCCCTCAAGGACTCCAGCAACCGGCAAATCAATGCCACCGCCCACCTGGACCATACCTCCCTGCACCTGCTGGAACACTATGTCGGTTTCCTTTTTTCGGATATAGAGGGACAGGCCACGGGGGACATCCAGGTTACCGGCGCTTTGTCCGACCCGCAACTACAGGGAAAGGTCACCGTGCAAAAGGGCGCCCTCAGGGTGAACTACACGCGCTGCAAATACCTGTTCGATAACGAAGACATCAACTTCCAGCCGGGATTGATCGATTTCGGGAGCATTACGCTCAAGGATACCCTGGGCAATACAGCCCTCCTCAAGGGGAGCATGACCCACGATTTCTTCAAGGATATGACCTTCAACATGCTCCTGACCTCGAACCGTTTGCTGGTCATCAATACAACCGCCAAGGACAACAAGAATTTTTACGGGACCGCCATTGCGCGCGTGAACGCCTCCCTGACGGGTCCGGAATCCAATATCCTCCTAAAGGTGAATCAGGCCGAGCCCGTGGACAGCTCGCACATCATCCTGCCCAGCGGAAACTCCAAGGCAGGGGCCCTCCCCGACTTCATCGTTTTCCGCGAATACGGAAGGGAAATGACCCCCGGAGAAGACCTTTCCTACCGGAATACCTCCAATTTCAGCGTGGACATGAACCTCCTGATCAACAACTATGCGAAAATAGACGTGATTCTGGATCCCGTAAATGGAGATGTGGTCAAAGCCCAGGGCAATGGCAACCTGTTGATCCGCGCGGGCACCTCCTCGCCCCTGACCATTAACGGGACCTATAACATCGAATCGGGTGAGTATACCTACGCTTATGTCAACCTGGGCCTGAGAAAGCCCTTTGTCTTATCCCAGGGGAACATCCGCTGGACGGGAGATCCCATCGAGGCAAACATCAACATAAATGCCTCTTATCTGGCCGAGGACGTTACGCTGCCCAGCACGCTGATCACCAGTACGGGGAATACCATTTCCCAAACGACCAACGTGGTCATCCTTTGCCACCTCACCAATACGCTGAACCATCCGGAGGTCAACTTCGAATTCCAATTACCCCCCGATAACCCTTATAAAAACGATCCCGTAGTCACGGCCGAGTTGAAGAAGTACCAGGAAGATGCCAGTGAAATGAACAAACAGGTGGTTTCCCTCCTGTTTTTCGACACCTTCGTCTCCAGCTCGGATGCCCTGGCTTCCAACGTCACCGGGGGTACCCTGGTAGCGGGCACCGTGGGACAGGTGGTGGCCGGTCAGCTCACGGGCATGCTGCGGACGGTGATTAAAAACGTGCTGAAGAATAATACCATCGATCCTTATATTACGATCAACCCCGCGTTTGCCTTTCAGAACCAGCAGTTGTATGCGCCCGTATCGAATGCCAGCAAATTCGGGGTCAATAAATCCTTCATCAGCGGACGCCTGGTCGTCAAGGTGGGTACGAGCCTGGACTATTCCAACAGCCCTACTTTTGCGGAAAAGGGAAGCGACCTGCTCTGGTCCCCGGACGTTGCGGTCCAATGGAGTATCAGCCCGGACGGGCACCTGCACCTCATTGGGTACAACCGCACCAATTACGACCTGACGTATGGGCGGTATAACCGCACGGGGGTGGGGCTCAGTTACCACCGGGATTTCGAACGGCTCATCGATTTGTTCGCTGGCGAGCGGAAACAACTGAATGCCAAGCGGCCATCGGGGCCTTCGCCTAAACCGCCACCGCCGCGTCCTGACAATTTGCCTATTAACAGTACTCAGTAACACCCTCGGGAAGGGATGGCGCGCCTCGAATTTGACGCTCGTACGGAAGGTCAAATTCGAGGCGTGCCACCCCTTCTGGGGTCTGTCGTTGTTAGGTTACTTCAGGATTTCGTGGCCGAGGCGGTCACGCTTGGTCTGGAGGTATTTTTCGTTGTGGGGGTTCGGGGAGATTCTTATGGGGACGGTCTCGACGATCTCTAGGCCGTAGCCATGCAGGCCTGCGCGTTTTCTTGGGTTGTTGCTCATCAGTCTTAGCTTGGTTATCCCAAGGTATCTTAGGATTTGGGCGCCGACGCCGTAGTCGCGGTCGTCCATGCCGAAGCCCAGGTGGAGGTTGGCATCTACAGTGTCCATGCCTTCTTCCTGGAGTTTGTAGGCTTTGAGTTTGTTGAGTAGGCCGATTCCGCGGCCCTCTTGGTTCATGTATAAAATCACCCCTTTTCCTTCTTTCTCCACCATTTGCATGGCGGCGTGCAGTTGGTCACCGCAGTCGCAACGCAGGGAGCCCATGATGTCTCCTGTGAAGCAGGAGCTGTGGACCCTGGTGAGGATGGGTTCTTCGGGTTCCCAGGAACCCTTGATCAGGGCCAGGTGCTCGTTATTCGTACCCTTTTCTTTGAAGGCGATGAGCTTGAAGTGACCGTACTTGGTCGGCATGTCGACCCTGACGACTTCCTCGATGAGGGAATCGGTCTTCAGGCGGTATTCGATCAGGTCCTTAATAGAGATGAGCTTTACCCCGAACTTCTTTGCGATCTCTTCGAGTTGGGGGAGGCGGGCCATCGTACCGTCTTCATTCATGATCTCCACCAATACGCCCGCGGGTTCGAAACCGGCGAGGCGGGCCAGATCGATGGTAGCCTCCGTATGGCCGGCCCGGCGAAGTACGCCTTCCTTTTTGGCCTTGAGGGGGAAAATATGCCCTGGCCTGCCCAGGTCTTCCGGGGTAGTGGCGGGGTCGATCAGGGCCTGTACCGTCTTGGCCCGGTCCTGCGCCGATATACCCGTTGTACATCCGTGGCCCAATAAGTCCACGGAAACGGTAAACGGGGTCCCATGCAGGGCCGTATTGTTGTTGACCATCAGGTCCAGTTGCAAGGCTTCGCATCGATCTTCCGGGAGGGGGGCGCAAACCAGACCACGTCCGTGTTTGCTCATGAAATTGATGATTTCCGGGGTTACATTGGCAGCAGCGGTGATGAAATCTCCTTCATTCTCACGGTCTTCGTCATCCACAACGATCACCAACTGTCCCTTTTTAATTGATTCTATAGCGCTTTCAATGGTATCCATAATAATGCAAAATTAGTTATTTTGGGGGGTTTTTGGGCCTTGGCCCCACTAGGAGCTCATTCTCAGCCCTTTAAATCAATACGTATAAAAACCTGGACGGGTTGCGCTTTTTAGGGCGGTCCAGCATCTCACGGTGAATCAATACTTGCCTAACAATTTGATAATATTCTGTGGAAATTCTGAGGAGATATTATGTTTTTATTTGCAGCGCGAAACCAAATCATTCATATGAGATTAAAGAAACTGCTATTGACCCTGATGGGCATGGCCTTGTTACCCATGGCCCTCTTTGCCCAGGAGACAACCTCCGACATGCAAGGTCGGATTTCCGATGGGACCAACCCTCTTGCGGGTGCTACCGTGGTTGCCTTGCACACGCCTACCGGAACCAAGTACTCCACCACCACCCGTAGCGACGGGCGTTTCAACATCCCCAACATGCGTGTAGGCGGACCTTACACGATCACCGTGACCTACGCGGGGTATCGCGAGGAAAAACAGGAAAACATCAACCTGACCCTGGGTCAGACTTTCTTCGCCGATTTCGGCCTTCAGCCGGAATCGAAACAGCTGTCCGAAGTGGTTTTGACAGGCTCCCGTCAAAACAAAATCTTCAATACCAGCCATACGGGGGAGCAACAAATCATTACACGCAACCAATTGGAGCAATTGCCCACCATCAACCGTTCGATCCAGGACTTCACCAAACTGGAGCCCACCTCGAACGGACTGAGTTTTGCGGGAACGAATCCCGGTGAGAACAACATCACCGTGGACGGCGCGGACTTCAACAACTCCTTTGGATTGTCCAGCACCCTGGGGGGTCAGGCCAACGCCCAGCCCATCGCCCTGGACGCCATCGACCAAATCCAGGTGAACCTTTCCCCTTATGATGTCCGCGAAGGCGGATTCGTCGGCGCAGGCGTGAACAGCGTGACCCGCAGCGGAACCAACCAGTTGCGCGCGACCATTTATGATTATGTCCGCGGGCCCGGAACCATCGGTTACAAGGCCGACGACAACGTCGTCGCCAAAACCCCTTTTACTTACAATATCTTTGGCGGAAGTATAGGCGGACCTATCATTCCCAACAAATTGTTCTACTTCATTAACGCCGAAGAGGACCTCCAAAGCGCACCGGCTACCAGCTATGTGGCTTCCACCGCCTCCAACCCGCCCAAGTCAGGCGCTGTTTCGCTGGCCAATGCCGATACGCTGAACGCCCTGGCCCAATACCTCCAAAAGACGTACAACTATAACCCGGGCGCTTTCGAGGGATATCCCTTCAAGACGAACAGCTACAAGGCCAATGTCCGCATCGACTGGAACGTCAACCCCCGGAACGTGCTTTCCCTGAAGTACAACTACCTCAAGTCATACGCCGACCAGTTCCCCAGCACCAGCCGTGCCGTGGGCGCCAGCGGCCTGGTAGGCGGTCAGCAACCGGGTAACCTGGCCATGCCTTTCTACGGGGCCGGCTACCGGATCAATAACGACCTGGACGTCTTCATCCTCGAGCTGAACTCCCGCATCAGCAACAAGGCGTCCAATAAATTCCAGGTGGGGTATACCAGGGAACGGGACTTCCGTTCTCCCCAATCCAGCTCCGGAGACTTCCCCCTGGTGGACATCCTCGATAACGGCAACGGGTACACCACCTTCGGGTACGAGCCCTTCACGTACAACAACAAGTTGTTCATGGATTCCTACCAGTTGAATGACTTCTACAGCATATTCAAGGGCGCTCATGAAATCACCATCGGAACCCAGAATACTTACAAGAAATATCAGAATGCCTTCGCCCCCGGCTATAACGGGGTGTACCAATTCGCCAGCCTGGATGCCTTTTATTCCGGTGCGAATGCCCAATCCTATGCACAGGATTATTCCACCCTGCCGGGTGCCTCTTTTCCCTGGGCCTATGCAGGCGCCACCAACCTGAGCCTCTTCGCCCAGGACAAGTGGAGGGCCGCCAGCAATTTCACCGTGATATACGGTATACGTCTGGACTACACCACATACGAAAACAAGTTTACGGATAACCCCAATTTCGACCAGCTTCCTTTCCTGAACGGGCAGACCTATAATGTCGGGCAGGCCCCCAACGGCTTCCTCGTGGTGTCCCCCCGCCTAGGTTTCAACTGGGACGTGTCCAAGGGTAGGAGGGTTTTCCAAATCCGTGGCGGCGCCGGGGTCTTCGAAGGCGCTCCCCCCTTCGTATGGGTCGAAAACCAGGCTGCCAACAACGGGGTACAGTTGGGTTCCTTCACCGAAAAGAACGTGCCCTTCTTCCCCACCGCCCAGCAAGGTCTGAACTATTACCTGGCCAATTCAGGTCAGACGCAGATCTCCACCCCGCTCGGCTATTCCGTGGACGTTGCGTCCAAGGACCTGAAATATCCCACGAAGCTGCGCACCAACGTGGCCTTCGACTGGAAGTTCTGGAACGACTTCGTGTTTACGGGTGAATTCATCTACTCCAAGGACATCAATGCCACCTACATGTACAACGCGAACCTGAACGAAAGCAATGGGTTCGACATCACCAACGGCGGTGATACCCGCGAGCGATACCTGACCGCGACCGCCACCAGTAACAAATACTATTTTGCGGGCACCTCCCTGCAAGACCCCAACCTGGGTAACGTGATCGTTCTGGCCAATTCGCACAAAGGGTATTCCTACTCCGCTGTGGCCACGATCTCCAAGAACATTGCGCACTTTAATTTTTCCGTTTCCTACGCCTACAACAACACGTACACGGTTATGGAGAACGGCAGCACCGCGAGCACCCTGTGGTCCACCAGGGCCGTTGCCAATACGGATCCCAACGCCCCGACCCTGGCCCATCCCCAATGGTACCAGCCCCATCGCGTGATCGCCTACGCCAACTACCACTTCGAATACGCCAAGCACTTCGCCACCAGCGTCGGCGCCGTGTTCGAGGCCGCACCGACCGGGAACACCTCTTATGTGTACAACGGTGACCTGAACGGGGACGGCAACACGGGGAATGACCTGATCTACATCCCGAAGAGCGCTACCGACATCAACCTGATCGACGTGGGTTCCTATGTCAAGGCCACCGGGACAGGCACAACCACCGGTACCGCCACCGATCCCCGGACGGCCGCACAGATCTGGACGCAGCTCAACGACTTCATCAACCAGGACCATTACCTGTATAAGCACCGCGGCGGGTATGCCCAGGCCAACTCCGTCATCGAGCCCTTCTTCAAGCACCTGGACCTGCACCTGGCCGAAGACATCTTCTTCTATGCGGGTAAAACAAAGCACACGCTAACCGTAGGCTTCGACCTGATCAACGTAGGTAATTTCGTCAGTCGGAACTGGGGTTTGATCCGCACGGTGAACTCTTCCAACTTCCTGAAGTTCGAAGGTATGGCCGCCGATGGGAAAACACCCTTGTTCTCCTTCCCCTACGCGGATGCCACCAACCAGGTACCTTACACCACGAGCTTTGCGCCCAGCACGAGCATCAGCTCCAGGTGGGAGATGCAATTCGGGTTTAGGTATGTATTCAACTAAAGCACTCCTCGCTTGATAATAAAAGCCGCCCCGAAAAGGGCGGTTTTTTTTTGCGCCGCGCGGAATGGCGGCATGGCGGGGCGCGGCGGCGCGGTCGGGCTTAATGCATGACACGCGGCACGCGCGCTTCAAGCATCAGTAGGTCAGCGAGCACGATGGCGGTCATCGCTTCGAGGATGACGGGGGCGCGAAGGGCTACGCACAGGTCGTGACGGCCTTTTACGGAGAAGGGTTCTACTTGATTGGTTTCCCAGTTGAGGGTTTGTTGGTCCTTGGGAGTGGAGGAGGTGGGTTTGATGGCGATGCGGTATACGAGGTCGTTGCCATTGGTGATGCCGCCGACAACACCGCCGGCGTGGTTGGTGCGGGTAGTGCCGTCGGGGTTGATGATGGCGTCGTTGTGCTCGCTGCCAAACATGCGGGCGGCGGCGAAGCCGGTCCCGAATTCGACGCCGCGGACGGCGGGGATGGCGAAGGCGGCGTGGGCCAGGAGCGACTCGGCAGAGTCCCAAAAGGGTTCTCCGAGACCGATGGGCAGGCCCGTGGCCCGGCATTCGATGATGCCGCCTATGCTGTCTTTGGCGTCTATGGCTTTTTGAAGACCGGCTTCGATATCGGGTTCTCCGCCGGCTTCGGTGAGGACGGCGGAAATTTGCACGGGCGCGAGGATGCGTTTGGCGATGACCCCGGCGGCCACGATACCCGTGGTCAGGCGGGCGCTGAAATGGCCTCCGCCCCGGTAATCCTCGAAGCCCCCGTATTTATGATGGGCTACAAAGTCGGCGTGGCCGGGCCTGGGGGTTGCCCTTTGCTTTTCATAATCTCCGCTGCGAATATTGTTGTTGTCGAATTCGATGGTGATGGGGGCGCCGGTGGACCGGTCGTTGAAAATGCCGCTCCGGAAGTGCGGGATATCGTCCTCCACGCGGGGAGTTGTACCCTTGGCGCCAGCCTTTCTCCGCGCCAAATCTGCCATGAAATCATCCCCGGTCAAGGGCATCCCGGCGGGGCAGCCGTCTATGGTGACGCCGACGCAGGGGCCATGGGATTCCCCAAATATGTGAACGCGGAAAAGGCGGCCGAATGTATTCATACGTGCGAATTTACGTCGTTGCATCCATGGGCACGCCCCATCCGCGCAAATGGTCATAAAAGTCAGGGTAGGATTTATTGATAGCCTGTGCGCCTTCGATGGTCACGGGACCATCGGCCTTTAGGGCGGCTACCGCACAAGCCATGGCAATCCGGTGGTCGTTGTGCGAATCCACTATGGCGCCCCGGACACCGGTCCCTCCATGGATGCGCATGAGATCGCCGGAAAGGTCTATCCGGATACCCAGCTTTCCAAATTCTTGTTGCAAAGCATTGGCGCGGTCGCTTTCCTTATGCTGGAGGCGGGAAACACCGCGCAGTTCTGAAATGCCGTGGGCATAGGCCGCGAGTGCTACTAATGGGGGAAAAAGGTCGGGGCAATCCGTCGCATTAAAGCGGAAGGGTTTCAAAGGTTGAGGCGATACGTTGATTTCTTCGGGTTGCAGGCAAAGCGACGCACCTGAATCCTCCAGCGCCGTCAGGACTGCCCTGTCGGCCTGGGTGGACCCCAGGTCCAGGCCGTTCACATCGACCGGGCCGGCAATGGCTCCTGCCACCAGGAGAAAGGCGGCCCCGCTCCAATCGCCTTCGACGGTGTAGTGCAGGGGATCGTCCGAAGCCCGGCCACCGCGCGTGGCGTCGCGCCACGGGATCGGCGGACCGAAGTAGAAGTGACGATGTCCCTCGTGGGTCACATTCCAGCCGAAGTCATTCAGGACCTTTAAAGTCAGGTCAATGTAAGGTTTGCTCTTAAGATTATCTACGGTGATCGTGATGCCTTCGCCCGCACCTGCCGCGGCAAAAGCCATCAGCAGACCCGTCAGGAACTGGGAGCTCAGAGAACCATCGACCGTAATGGAAGCGGGCTGAAGCGGCCCCTGGATGTGCAGGGGCAGGAATCCGTTCCGGGAGGTGATCCGGATGCCAAGTAACGGGAAAATCTCGTCGAAAAAATTCAATGGGCGCGTGAGTAAACTTCCCCGACCGTTGATGACCAGGGGCTTTTCCGATAATGCAGCAATGGGTGTAAACATGCGCACACCCAGACCCGATTCGCCACAATTGATTTCCGTTGCGCCGGGATGGACTCCCCGGCTTGTGATCACCGGTCCGGCGACATCCGCGCCAAGTCTGGAGATCGTATCCAGGGCGGCCAGGTCGTCGTGGGAATGCCCGGGGTTGTGCAATACCGTGACGCCCCGCCGCAGCAGCGCGGCCGCGCAGGCCCTTTGCATGGAGCTCTTGGAAGCCGGGGCGGTGATAACCCCTTTCAGAGAGGAAGGGTGTATGGTGACGATCATAACTGCTTAAGTAGCGTGTGCAATTCCTCCAAAGGGATGGAGCGGATAACCCCCATTCCAATTTTTTCCAGTAGGATGTAGTTCATGGAACCGCTTGCGCGCTTTTTATCGTGGAGGAGGATTTCCCAGGCGGCCTCCATGTCAAAATCAGCGTATGTCGGGAGTCCGTACCTCGTCAGGACGCGCGTCACGCGTTCCGTTTGCGAAAACCCCGTCAGGCGCGCCGAAAGCTCGCAGGCCATCGTCATCCCGATGGAAACGGCGTGTCCGTGGGGAAGGTCGTAAAGGTTTTCTATGGCGTGGCCCAGGGTATGCCCGAAATTCAGGAGCTTCCGCTCATCCTGTTCGAACTCATCGGCCTGCACCACTTTGGTCTTGAGGAGCGCGTTGCGGCGGATCAACTTACCCAGCAATTCCCGGTTTCGGCGGAGTTGTTTGAGCGTGTGCTCTTCCAGGAGACGGAACATAGGCGCATCCTTGATGCACGCGTGCTTGATCACTTCGGCCATCCCATTGACCCATTCGGCCTCGGGCAGGGAGCGCAGCAGGTCCGTATCGTAGAGCAGGAAGCCCGGTTGACGGATCGTGCCTACCATGTTCTTATAGTCCCCCACATCGACCCCGTTTTTCCCTCCGATGGCGGCGTCCACCATGGCCAGGATACTGGTGGGAATGAATCCGAAACGCAGGCCCCGCATGTAGATCGAGGCCGCGTAGCCGGTAATGTCGGTGACGACTCCGCCGCCCACGCCCACGAGCCACCAACTCCGGTCCGCCTCGAATTCCAGGAGTTGCTCTACGATGGAATCCACCGTTTCCTGGACCTTGAATTCTTCCCCGGGCTTGAGCACGATGGTATTCCAATCCCCGAAGAGGGCCTGATGCGCCGAAAATACGTGCTCATCGGTGATCAAAACCGTGCGATCCCGGGGTACGATGCCGTCGAGCTTCCGCGAAGAAGCATCGAAGTGGTAATCCGTAACCGTTGTGGAAAACGCGATCCTACTCTTCATTCATCACCTTGTTCTGATGACGGATACTTTCCAGGTGAACCGCGTCCAGGTACTTCGTAATAAATTCCTTTCCCAGTCCCAGCTTTTCGCCCTTGCGCACGGCGCGCTCGAGGATTTCGTTCCAGCGGCTGGTCTGGAGGATGGTGATGTTGTTTTCCTTTTTATACTGACCGATCTTATCGGCAATCTTCATACGCTGGGCGAGCAAAGCCAGGAGCTCGTCGTCGATATGGTTGATCTGCTCCCGGAGTTTGGCCAGGGCGGTGACGAATTCGGCTGCTTCGGTATTCTCATGGCGCCATTTGATGGAGTCCAGCAACTCGGCCAGGCGTTCAGGGGTAACTTGTTGTTTGGGATCGCTCCAGGCTTTGTCCGGATCGATATGGCTTTCGATCATCAACCCGTCGTATCCCAGGTCAATGGCCCTTTGGGCGGTATCGAGCAGGATGTCGCGGCGACCGGCCATGTGACTTGGATCGCAAATCATCAAGACGTCCGGGTTGCGCCGGCGCATTTCGATACCCAGGTGCCACATGGGTGCATTGCGGTATTCCGTATTGCCGTAGGAACTAAAGCCCCGGTGGATCAAACCGATATGCTTGATCCCCGCTTTGGCCACGCGCTCCACTGCGCCGGTCCATAATTCCAGGTCGGGATTGATGGGGTTTTTGATCAGGACGGGGACATCGACTCCCCGCAAGGCGTCGGCCACTTCCTGTACGCTGAAAGGATTGACCGTGGTTCTAGCCCCAAGCCAAAGGATATCCACTTCGAAGGTTAATGCATCTTCCACTTGCTTGCCGGTAGCCACCTCGACGGCAGTAGGCAGCCCCGTGAGCTTCCTGGCTTGTTGTAGCCAGGGCAGCCCCTTGGTACCGATGCCTTCAAAACTGCCCGGGCGTGTACGGGGTTTCCAAATACCGGCCCTGAGGGCATCCACCTTCCCGGTTTGGGCCAGACGGGTGGCAGTAGCGATCACCTGTTCCTCGGTCTCCGCGCTGCAAGGGCCGGAGATGATCAGAGGTCTTTTGCTCAACACCGCTGTGATATCGATCGGTGTAGTAACTGTAGCTTCCATATATTTATATTTACCGATTGGCTTCGTTCATTCGGATCTTCCTTCCTTTGAAGGTCTTTCCGTCCATGGCCCGCATCATTTTTCCGGCCACTTTTTTATCCACTTCCACCCAGGTGTTCATTTCTTTCAGGTCAATTCTTCCCAGGGATTCCTTCTTAAGGTCACTCATGTCCAGGAGGAATTGAAGGAAACTGGCTTTGTAAAAGCCATCCTTGGTGCCGACATTGATGAAGAGCTTAGTGAATTCGCCATTGCCCTCGTAGCGTGCTTGTTTTGGGCCGAATTCCCTCGCCGACGGGCGCTGTGATTCGCGTACGTTCAGGTCTGCGGCGTTCTCATAATACTTCAGGAAGCGGTCGAATTCCAGGGCGGCAAAACGCTTTACGATTTCTTCCTTGCTCACGTCCGCGAATTTTTCCTCGATCATGGGGACGAAGGTTTCGAAGTCCCCGTGACTGATGTCGGCATTCAGTATCTTGTCCATGAAGTAGTAAAACTGCTTGCGGGTAACGTCCTTCCCTGAAGGGATGTCCATCTTGTTCAGCTTGGCATTTATGATCCGCTCGATCTGTTTCAGCTTGAAGGTCTCCCGGCTGTGGACGATGGACAGGCTGATCCCGCTTTTCCCTGCACGCCCCGTGCGCCCGCTGCGGTGTGTATACACCTCCATGTCGTCGGGTAGCTCATAATTGATCACATGGGTGATGTTATTTACGTCTATACCCCTGGCCGCCACGTCGGTCGCCACGAGCAGTTGCAGACTCCGGTCCCGGAATTGTCCCATGACCTTATCCCTTTGCTGCTGGGTCAGGTCCCCGTGCAGGGCATCAATATCGTAACCGTCGCGGATCAGTTTTTCGGCGATATCCTGGGCATCGATCTTGGTGCGGGTGAAAATTATACCATATATGCCCGGGTTGAAGTCGATGATGCGCTTCAACGTCTCGAAGCGCTGCTGGGCATTCGTGACGTAGTACTGGTGGTCGATGTTGGCCGCCGCCGTATTCTTTTTCCCCACGGTAACTTCCGCGGGATTCGTCATATACCGCTTGCTGACCTGCCTTACCGCGTCCGCCATGGTGGCACTGAAGAGCCAGGTACTTTGTTTGTTGGGGGTATTCTGCAGGATAAATTCGATGTCGTCGCGGAACCCCATGTTGAGCATTTCGTCGGCCTCATCGAGCACCACGTAATGGATATTTTGCAGGTCGATCGCTTTCCTTTCGATCAGATCGATGAGGCGTCCGGGCGTAGCCGCCACGATCTGGACACCTTTTTTTAAATCGCGTATTTGCGCCACGATGGAGGCCCCTCCGTATACGGCTGTCACGTGCATGCCGGGTATGAATTTCTTGAACTGCTCCATTTCATTGACGATCTGCATGCAGAGTTCCCGCGTGGGACAAACCACCAGGGCCTGGGGGTAGCGTTTCTGCACGTCCAGGAGTTGAAGCAGGGGCAAGCCAAAAGCGGCCGTTTTCCCGGTACCCGTTTGAGCCAATCCCACAAAGTCCTTTTGTCCACTCAATAAAATCGGAATCGCCTTTTCCTGGATCGGCGTAGGCGTAGAAAAACCAAGCGCGTCGGTCGCTTGAACCAACCGGGCATCCAATCCTAACGCTTCAAATGTGCTCATGTATTCAAAAATTTTCGTAAAGGTAGGCTATTTGTTCAGCACCCGCCTGATCTCCCCCGCCTGTTCTATCAACTCTTTCAGGTATGTATAGTTCTCTTTTTCCAGACAACTTTTGAATTTGCGCAGTTGCGTGATGTGCTCGTTAAGCACGTCCAGCACGTTTTCCCGGTTCTCCCGGAAGATGGGCACCCACATATCGGGGTTACTTTTCGCCAACCGCACGGTGCTTTCGAAACCGCCGCTGGCCAGGGTGAAGATGGCATCCTCCTCTTTTTCTTTTTCCAACACGGTATTGGCAAGCGCGAACGAAGTAATGTGCGAAATATGGCTGACGTAGGCCGCGTGCATATCGTGGCTGGCCGCATCCATATAGACCAACCGCATTTCCAGGGTGGCGTATATCTGCTCCACTTTTTCCAGGGCGTCTTTTGCCGAATCTTCGCGGTCGCAGATGACCGCCGCCCTGCCTACAAAGGCCCCGTGCTCGGCCGCTTCAGGCCCGCTGAACTCGGTCCCCCACATGGGGTGAGTGGCAACGAAACGTGCCCTATTCGGATGACCCTGGACGGCCTCTATGATGTGTCCTTTCGTTGAACCCGCATCCATGACAACCTGTTGATCGACCCACCCGAGGATTTGCGGCAGCAAGACTGCGCCCGCGTCCACCGGCACGGCAAGGATGATCAGGTCCGCGCGTCGGACACCCTCTTCCAGGGAAACTTCTTCGTCGATGATGCCCAAAACGCGTGCCCGTTCCAAATGTCGCGGGCTGCTATCGACCCCGAGGACTGAGGTGGCCAGACCCTTTTCCTTCAACGTCAGTGCCATGGACCCACCGATCAAACCCGTTCCGATTACGGTAACCGTCATACGTTTCTATTTATACGTTCCATTGCTTGGGTTAACTTTTCTTCCGTACAACAGAGGCTGACGCGTATATATGCATTGCCTTCGGATCCGAAGATACCCCCGGGGGTGATGAATACCGCTGCGCCATTCAGCGTGGCATCGCTCAGGGCATAGCCGTCCCCACCGGGCGCCGCCGCCCATACGAACAGTCCTACCTGGTCGCGGTCGTACGGGCAGTGTAACAGGTCCAGGAGTTCGAATACCAATTCACGTCGACGCGCATACACCGAATTGAGCGTATCGTACCAATCCTGCCCCAGGCTCAGCGCCTTGGCCGCTGCGAGCTGCACGGGCAGGAACATACCGCTGTCCATATTGCTTTTGAAACGCATGACCTCGTTGATTCGTTCGGAGGCGCCGCACAGCATTCCCACGCGCCATCCGGCCATGTTGGCGGATTTGCTGAGGGAGTTCAGCTCCAGGACGACATCCTTTGCACCTGGCGTGGCGAGCAGGCTCTGAGGGTGTTCGTTCAATATGAATGAATAGGGGTTGTCGTGACAGATAAGAATATTGTGTTTGCGGCCGAAGGCCACCAGGCGATCAAATAATTCGGAGCTGGCCCTTTGCCCTGTAGGCATATGGGGATAGTTCACCCACATCAGCCGCACGCGGCTGAGGTCTTGTGCCTCCAGCGCTGTAAAGTCGGGTGCCCAGCCCGTCCGCGCACTCAGGGCATAGGGTACCGGCGTACCTCCCGCCAGACGGACGGCGCTCGAATAGGTAGGATACCCGGGATTGGGGATGAGGGCCTGATCACCTTCATTCAGGTACGTCATACATATATGCATGATCCCTTCCTTGGAGCCGATCAGGGGCAACACTTCCGAATCCGGATCCAGGGTCACGCCATACCAGGTCAGATACCAATCCGCGATAGCCTTGCGGAGGGCCGGAGCGCCCTTGTAGCTTTGGTAAGCGTGCGTGTTCGGTTTTTCGGCGGCTTCCACCAGGGCTTTGACAACCGAAGGGTGGGGCGGCAAATCCGGGCTGCCTATGCCCAGGTTGATCACGTCCTTTCCCTGACGATTCAGCTCCTCGATTTCCCTCAGCTTGGTGGAGAAATAGTATTCACCGATACCTTCCAAACGTGTCGCTGTTCGTATCATACCGTTTTCCCTTTTTTATAGATTCCGTAGACTTTCAAATCGTGGGTGAATGTTTGCATGCCTTTCAGTACGTCGTTAAACTGTTCGGGGCTGTCGAACTCCATGTCCACATGAAAAAAATACTTCCACTCGCTGCCCGGGATGGGAAAGGATTGAAGTTTACTGAGGTTGATGCCCCCGTCCGCGATCCGGGTCAACACCCGGGCGAGGCTGCCTTTGCTGTGGTCTGTTTCGAAGTACAGGGAGGCTTTGTCGGCGTCTTTGATCGGCGTTGCATCGTCTTCCCGGCGCAACACCAGGAAGCGCGTGTAGTTGTTCCTGAGGGTATGGATGTCCGGTTTTAAAATGTCCAAACCATACAGCGCCGCGGCCGTTCCCGAGGCGATGGCCGCGATATGCTTGGAGCGGTGTTGATGTATATGCTTGGCACTCAGAGCGGTGTCTTCGGTTTCGATGAGTTTCCAGGGATGCTTGTCCAGGAAGTCCATGCATTGGAGGAGGGCCATGGGATGGGAATGGACCTCCTTGATGTCGTCCAGGCCAACCCCCGGGTTGACCAGGAGGTGTTGGCGGATTTGCAGGTAGATTTCTCCGACGATTCTTAAATCGCTCTTTTGCAACAAGTTATAATTGGGTAATATGCTGCCGGCGATGGAATTTTCCATGGCCATCACGGCTCCCGCCGAGAGGCTCGGATTCATGGCTATTTGGATGACTTCCCGGAAGGTGGGACAAGGGATAACCGTGACCTGCTTGCCCAGGAAGCTTTGAGCGGCTTCCTGGTGAAAGCTGCCGGCATAGCCCTGGATGGCGACGCCTTTGTCTAGTTCCGCGTCTGATAATATCGATGATGGTGTCATAAAAAAATAAATCCCGGCCGTTTGGCCGGGATCCTTTTATGTTTTGTTTCGTGTTACCTACTTCGTTAACAAAAGCAATCCCGGCCTACTTTTAAAAAAGTAGTAATAAAAAAAGTAGAAAAAACCGGTGTTTGCTTTAGAAATCACTTCAAATGTTTGATGGAATCAAAATTAGGGGAATCCAATCGATCGCCCAATTTTTTTTCGGACTGTCCCGGCATGGGGGCCCCAGCGGCGGGCGCCCGGGGGCGAAAAAAAAGCCCCTCCTGGAAAGGAGCGGCCTCTAACGATTGCTTGCCATATGAAAGACGTATTCCACTGGTCAAGTGAGACAGCAATCGGGACCAGCGGATAAAATTATTTCTTCTTGGAAGTGTCGGTAGCCATCTTCGTGGTGTCGTGGTGGGTGGTGTCCCCGGCCATCTTGCTGCCAGAATCCATCTTAGCAGCAGTATCCGTAGCGGCCTTAGCGGCAGTATCGGAACCAGCCTTGTCAGAACCTTCTGAGTTACAAGCAGTTGCGAAAGCAACGATAGCAAATGCAAACAATACCTTTTTCATCATGATGTTTTTTAATTGTTTACTAATGGTTTGAGGTTAATACAGGATTCAAAAAAAGGTAACCCAACTTGTCATAAAAAAGAAAATTTGCCGTGATTTGGGTTACAAATCCCTTCTTTGCGTATTAATATTTGCCAATAGTGAAAACCGGATCCACGGAAGAACAATTACTGGCTGGGCTGGCACAAAATGATAAAAAGGCCGTTGAAACCCTCTATAAGGACAATTTCGCGATGGTTCAGGCCTTTATCCTGAATAACAATGGCAGTTGTGACGATGCGAGGGATATTTTCCAGGAGGCCATGATCGTGTTGTATGAAAAGGCAACATCGGGTCATTTTCAGCTAACCGCCCAGATCAAAACCTACCTTTATTCGGTATCCAGGAGGCTATGGCTCAAAAGGCTACAGCACATGCAACGTTTCGGCGCTCCTGTGGAATCGATGACGGAACTGGCCCAGGTGGACGAGGATATCGAGGCGCACGAAAGAAGGAATGAGGCCTTTGCTCAAATGGAGCGGTCGCTGACATACCTCGGAGAACCCTGTAAGGGTTTGTTGGAGGCGTACTATTTGCAGAAGAAGAACATGTCGGAGATAGCGGATCAGTTCGGATATACAAATGCGGAAAATGCAAAGAACCAGAAATACAAGTGCCTGGCACGGTTAAAGAAAATATTTCATACGCAATATAAAAGCGGGAGTTGAGATGGATGAAGTACAATTACAGGATGCGGCGGACCGGTACCTGCGTAACGAAATGACGCAGGAGGAACGCATCCGTTTCGAAGAGCTCCGAAACACCAGCCCGGAAGTAGACCAAATGGTGGTCGAGCACTCCTTTTTCCTCCAGGAGCTGGAGAAACATGCCCAATTAAAAGACTTTAAGAGCGCGCTGAACGCCGTCGAGGCTGAATTGCTGGAAGAGGGCGCCATAAAGTCCGAACCTTTGAGCACAGGCCGAAAGGTGGTTAATATATGGAGACGCTACCGTTGGACCATCGCCGTGGCCGCCTGCATTGGCGGGATTACTGCCCTGGCCATCAGTGGCATTATTGCCTCCTTTTCGCAAAAACTCGATCCTACCCTGGTGCACCTGGTCCATACGGTGAACAACCTGGACCGCAACCAAAAGGTGATGAGTACGCAGCTCAACGAGTTCAAGACCAGGATCGATCCCAAAGCCGAATTGAAAGGCACGGGCACGTCCTTTCTGATCGACGGTCGCGGTTACCTGATTACGAATGCGCACGTCCTGAATGGAGTCAACTCGATCGTTGTCCAAAACCAAAAGGGAGACAACTTCAATGCGAAAATAGTATTCAGCAACCCGGTACAAGATTTGGCCATCCTGAAAATCGACGATTCGGATTTCACTCCCGTGGGGGTCCTGCCTTATGGTATAAAGAAGACGGGCGCCGATTTGGGCGAACCGATATTTACCTTGGGCTATCCCCGCAACGAGATCGTGTACAACCAGGGATACCTGAGCGCCCGGACCGGCTATAACGGAGATACGGCGAGTTGCCAGATCACCATCTCTGCCAACCCCGGGAACAGCGGAGGACCTGTACTGAATGAAAAGGGAGAGGTGATCGGAATCCTTAGCGCCAAGCAATTGACGGCCGATGGAGCGGTGTTTGCCCTGAAATCGAAGAATATTTTCGCGGCCCTGGACTCTTTGAAAAGAGATACCAGCAATACCTACCCCACCATTCACGTCTCCACCATATCGGGCATCAAAAACCTCGACAGGGTTAGCCAAATCAAAAAGATCGAGGATTGCGTGTATATGGTCAAGGGGTATTAGTCGCCAGCTTGTAAATTACCCCATCCTTCATAACCATCCGCAACGCGCGGACGGTGTGGATGTCCCGCGTAGGATCACCCTGCACAATGATAATATCCGCCAGGTAACGCGCTTTGATGTTGCCTAACTCGTTGAGCCCAAATACGCGGGCATTGACCGAAGTAGCGGATTGCAGGACCGCCAGGGGGCTCATTCCATATTCCACCATGGTTTCCATTTCGCGGGCGTTGTCCCCGTGCGTGAATACCCCGACATCCCCGCCCATCAGGATAGTGACCCCCGAGGCCAGGGCCTGGGAAAAGCTTTTCTTCGCACGGACCACCGAGATCGGATCGGGGTCAATGCCCTTTCGCCAACCGTGGTAGCTCGAAATAGCTTCCCCCGCAGAAACGGTAGGACATAGCGCAATTCCTTTTTCCTTCATCAACCGGAATACGGTATCGTCTCCTCCCTGTCCATGCTCGATGGTGGTGACGCCGGCCTGTATGGCCCGGAGCATGCCTTCCTTCGTCGTGGAGTGGACAACGACTATGCGTCCGCTGCTGGAGGCTACGGCCACGGCGGCTTTCAACTCGTCAACCGTAAATGTGGGCTCGGCTTCGTCATGGGGTCCCCAGCGATAGTCGGCGTATACCTTGATGACGTCCGCGCCTTTGCCGATCTGGACACGGACTTCGTGCATCATGCCTTCTACGCCATCCACCTCGGCGGCGCCCTTGGGCAAATCCAGGTCTGAAGATTCGCTTTTCACCCCATAGCTGCCCGTGGCGACGATGGCCCGGGTGGCACAAAGCATGCGGGGTCCGGGGATCACGCCCTTCTCGATGGCATGCTTGAGGCCTACGTCATCGTACCAGCAACCTTCGGTTCCCAGGTCGCGGACGGTGGTGAACCCGGCCATAAGGGTTGCTTGAGCATGGGTTACGGCCCTGGCGGTCCTTTCCGCCCTGGATTCCTTGGTAACCTGGTCATCCCAGGAGGTTTCATTGTAGGGATGAAGAAAAAGATGGGAGTGCCCCTCGATCAGGCCCGGAAGCAGGGTGCATCCGGGGAAGTCCAGGACGGGCGTGCCCTCTGTAGGTGGTTTTTGTCCATAAACGGCGGTGACGATATGCTTTCCTCTTACCAGGACCCAGCCATCGTCGTGCATGGTTACCCCGTCGAAAACATGGGTTGCATGCAGCCAACGGCTCGTCGTATCGGGCGCCGGCGTTTGGGTCGCCGGGGCGCCGTGGATGGCGTCGGGCGTCTGGGACGAAGCCGAGCCTCCCAGGAGCAGGAGCAGGCCCAGCACTGGGGCCTTACCATTGAATCGTGATGGGGTCATTACTGTTGTTGAGCTCTACAAAGTACACCTTTTGATCCTTGGTCGCCTGTCCGGCTATCCCGTTTATCGTCACCTTATCCCAGCCATCCGCACCATGCAGAACCAGGCGGATACGCTTGAAGCGCGTCTGGTATGGGCCCTCGGCCTTGTCCAGGACGATGCGGCTATCCCGGGGTTCGTACCGGATGTTGCGCTTGTAATAGTTCCCCTGTTCATAGGAATAAGTCTGCCCGTCATCCTCGTAGTATGTATAGGAGCTGCCCCGGTCTCCTTTCCAAACGTGCAAATACAAAGTCCCGTCCCCGGCCTCTTTGGTATTCTGGATAATGCTTTGTTCGGGTATGATACCTCCCGCGCGGACGAAAACGGGCAGGTCTTTGATGGGACTGGGCACATATGCTACCGCGCCTCCTTCATACCGTTGGTCGCTGCTGAGACGATACCAGGCGCCCTGAGGTAGGTATACGGCGGCGACCAGGGTCTTGCTGTCCACGGGACAAACCAGGAGGTTATCCCCGAATTCGAATTCGGTACCGTACGCATCTTTATAGACACTCGTGTCATGCGTGTATTCGATGGGCAGCATCCGGTTGATGGGCATTCCCGAGGTATGCGCCTGGTAAAAACTGCTGTAGATGTAAGGCAGGAGTTGATACCGCCAGTCGATCACCTGGCGCATATAATCCGTGTTGGTCTCCCCGTATTGCCAGGGTTCGTGATAGCGGTTATTGATGGCCGTGTGGTTGCGGTAGAGGGGCGCATATACGCCCAGGGACATCCATCTCAAGAACAGGTCAGGGGAAGCGTCGCCGCTGAATCCGGCAATGTCCATGCCCACGAAGGGCACCCCGCTCAGGCCGAGGCTGTTCAGCAGGCGGTAGCCCAGGAGCATGTGCTCATCCTGGGGATTGTTGTCCCCTGTCCAGACGGCTGAATATTTTTGAACCCCGGCGTAAGAGGCCCTGGTCAGGTTGAAGGGACGCTGATTCAACAACTTTTTGGTCCCTTCAAAGGTGGCCCTGGCCATTTCCAGGCCGAACACGTTTTTGACGCTGGCCAGGGTCCCGGTATTGAATTCCACGAGGGTCGGGACTTCCTTGCCCCCCAGGATGGCGGGTTCGTTCATGTCGTTCCAGAAACCACGGATACCCATGTCGGTATGCGACTCTTTGAAATTATTCCCCCACCAGGCCCTGACATCGGGGCGGGTAAAGTCGGGAAAGTTGCACCGGCCGGGCCACACCGAGCCGACATAGGGTTTGCCGCCTGGATACCGCGCAAAATAACCCTTGGCCGTTCCTTCGTCATAGGCCTTATACCCCGGCTCGATCTTTACCCCGGGGTCGATGATGGTGACCAGGTCGAAACCCATGCCCCTCAGCGAATCGATCATACCCTTGGGATCGGGGAACTTCTGCAGGTCCCAGGTGAAGACCTTGTAATGGTCCATGTATTGTATATCGCAATAAATCACGTCCGCGGGTATTTTCTTTTGGCGGAAGATTTCAGCGACCTGCAAAAGTTCGTATCGGCTCATGTAGCCCCAGCGGCATTGCTGGTAGCCAAGGCTCCACAGGGGAGGCATGGGGGCGCGGCCTGTCATTTTCGTATAGTCTTCAATTATACCCGGCACCGTGGACGCGCCGAAGAAGTAGTAGTTCATTTCCCCCGCGGGCGCTCCGAAGTAATATTTGTCGTCATCCACCCCACCCCCGAAATTGGCCAGCACTTTTCGCGTATTGTCGAAAAAAATCCCGTAGGATACACTTCCATGGACGCCAATGAAAAAGGGAATGGAACCGTAGATAGGGTCCTGGTTAACTCCATACCCGAAAGCATCGGTGTTCCAGTTCACGAAAGACTGACCCCGGCGATCCAGGGGTCCGGTCTTTTCCCCCCAGCCAATGAAGTGCTCATCCATTGCCATATGTCTGTAGCTCGTGACCTGGTCCCCTTCCCAACTGACGCCCAGGTCAGGGTCGTCGCTGTTCAGCGTATCGCCTTGGGCGTTGAGGAAGGTCAGGCGAAACGGGGATTTCCCGATGGCTATCCTGATGGAGTCGGTGTACAGCGCGTCTTCTGTTTTTTTCAGATAGTGACCGTGCGGAGTCAGGTCGTCGACGGCATAGGAAAAATCCGCCTCCGGCCTGGATCGGGTGATCCTTATCCGGACGATCGTCGGAGAATACGCAGTAATGGTGGCGTAGCCGTTTTCCAGGTGGAAGGCATATCCGCCTTCGATGCTATCGATCTTCTGGACTTTCCCGGCTTGAACAGACTGGGCGTGAACCCCGGCCCCGAAGCAGGCACCGGCAAGGAGCAGGCATACTCTTTTCATAAGGGCGCAAATTAGGGAAAATGTGTAAAGTTTACACAATCTACGCGGCCGCCGCCGGAATCGCGTTTTCCGGCGCCTGATCGACCCAGTGTCGCCCCTTGACCAGGCGCGTGATCAGCATGGCGGACACCGTATCGCCCGTAGCGTTCACCAGGGTCGAAATGGCGTCCGTGACGGTGCCGATGAAGATCATGGGTGGAAGTGCCTCGGGTGGTAAGCCGAACACGGAGATGGTGAGGACCTCGCCGATATAGCCCCCATTGGGTATTCCCCCTTCCACGACGCTGACCAGTAAACTGAGTCCGAGGACTGGTAAGATTCCCGGAGACACATGGAAAAGGCTGCATACCAGGTAGATCTTGATCGCCTCGGAGATGGCGGAGGCTTCTTTGTGCAATGGGCCGCCCAAGGGTATGACCAGGTCCCCGATATAGGTAGGAATCCTCATCTTCCGGGAGGCCTCCAGGTTGGCCGGGATGGTGGCGATGCTGCTGCTGGTCCCGAGGGCGGTGGCGGAAGGAATGATGTTGAATTTCCAATAGAGGCGCAGGGCTTTGATCCCACCCGCCAGCAGGGCATAGCCGCTGAAGACGATGAAATAATTGAAAAAGGTCACCCCCGTGATCAGGCCGATGGCGCGTCCATAGGCGCCCAGGAGGTCGACACCCCAACGACCCACCAGGCAGGCGAAATAAGCGCCCAGGCCGACGGGGGCCAGGTACATGATGAGCTTGAGCAAGCCCTGCATCACTTCATTTCCCGATTCGAGGAAACTACGGAAAGCGACGCCCTTCACCCCCGACCGTTTGGTGGCTATTCCGGTCCCTATGGAGAACAGGATCAGGGCCAGCATGCTCTTTCGCGATAAAAGCTGGTAGAACTCGGGGACGGTCAGAAGGCTGGTGGCTGCATCCCCGGCGGATTGGGGCGCGGCGGTTACGGGTTGTCCCGGTTGCAGGAAAGTGTTGTGGATGGGCCATATCCAAACGGCTGCCATCGTCAGGAACGTGCTGATCAGGACGGTTCCGGTAAATACGCCAACAGTGGCACGCATCAGGCGTCCGGGATTCAGGGAGCTCTCCAGGCCCGCCAGGGCGGAAGCGATAGCAAAAAAGACCAGGGGGACGACAATGGTGAAAAGGAGATTCAGGAAAATATCCCCTATTGGCTCCAGGACCAGGATGTGGTTTCCGTACACCAGACCAAGGACACAGCCCAGACCGATGCCCCCCAGGAGGAAAACCGTCATACCGTAGTGGGCCCAGAAGCCTTTCATGCCTAGCGCCGCTTGAATTGTCCCACGATCGTTTCGATTTCCCCGTCGCTAAGCGTGCTCGTTGCTTTCAATTGTTCCCGGAAACAGGCAAGCTCCTCCGGCTTGTCAGGGCAGCCTACATTGGCACCGGTGGACTTGATTTTCGAATCCTGTAATACATTTCCATCGCCATCCATGATTAGGTAAAAGGGTATGCCGTCATTTTTCCCTGTGTACTTGTTATAGAGGTCGATGGCGCCGGGGTTTTCCAGGGCCTTCTTCTCTCCTACTTCCATGATGTCCAGGTGTTCGATCACGTAGTTTTTGTCGAACAGGGGTTTACAGGTGGGGGCGTTCATGATGCTGTCCATGCGGTGACACCAACCACACCAGGAGGCATGGAAGATGAGGAAAACTTTTTTATTTTCTTCTTTGGCTTTCTGGCAAGCAGCCTTGACAACGACGTCCGCAGGGGGCGGCGTACCGCGACCAATGAGAATTGAAATTAGTAGGAATGCTATTATTTTCATGGCCATAATTTTGCCGGATATTCGCCCCGCTCCACGAGGTCGTTGATGCTTTTCTTCACGAACGGTGCGTCCTCCTGGTAGGTCACGCCAAACCATTGGGAGGAAGTGGGCACCAGCCGCACCGTCCCCTGCCCCGACCGGATGAACTCATCCGCCACCAAGGGAATGAAGAACTCCGACTTGGGTTCCTGGCCGTGAGCCCGGAGGAAGTCGGTGAATTGCTGGCGGGTCACTTCGAACACCGAAGGGTGGAAGCACCAGAAGTTCATGGAAACTTTTGCGTCGAGGGGCGCTTCGTGTTTGACGCCCTCCTCTTCGTAAATGATTTTGCCCCCTTCGGGATAAATCTTCGTCCTTTCCTTGATGCCGGTCAGGTTTCCGGCGGCATCGACCGTACAGACACCCCGGCTGACCGTACCGTGGTCGGACAGGGTTTTGATCAACTCGTACCCTATGTTCGCATATTTATTAGGGCCTACCTCTTTATCCAGAAATTGGGCGGCCTTGACGAAAGCATCCTTTCCATAAAAATCATCGGCATTGATGACGATAAAAGGCTCCAATATGGCAGACTCCGCGCAAAGCATGGCGTGACCCGTACCCCATGGTTTCGTCCTACCCACCGGGACACTAAAACCTTTGGGGAGATCGGTCAGTTCCTGGAAAACATATTCCACCTCCACCTTGCCCCTCAGCCGGGGCTCGAACATTTGCTTGAATCCATCGGCAAAGTCTTTCCGAATGATGAACACTGTCTTACCAAAGCCGGCCCTGATCGCATCGAACAAAGAATAATCCATGATGGTTTCTCCCCCGGGCCCGAACTCCTGGATCTGCTTGAGGTTTCCTCCGTACCTGGATGCCATGCCGGCCGCCAGGATCAACAAGGTTGGTTGCTGCATAATATTATTTTTGCAATACTATTGCCGCAAGTTAAATCAAAATGCTTCCATCCTCATCGGATTTTTTGAACCCGCTCATGCAAGGGGACATCCCCCTGACCTCTCTGAATTTACCAGGAGGCGACCCTGCATTTGTGGCGCGTTTGGATCTCATTCACCCTACCCTTTCGGGCAACAAAATCTTTAAACTCTGGTACTTTCTGGAAGCCTATTCCCTGGGAGATTTTCGCCGTATCCTGACTTATGGTGGTGCCTGGTCCAACCACCTGCATGCGACCGCATATCTGTGCCATTGCCTGGGTATTCCCTGTACGGGGGTGGTCCGCGGAGAGGCACCTCCCCGCCTCAGCCCTACCCTGGAAGATTGCCGGGCCTGGGGTATGGAATTGCAATTCGTTTCCAGGAGCGCGTACGCGGCCGGTGTCGTGCCGCCCGATGATGCATTGGTGATCCCCGAGGGAGGCGGTGGCTCATTGGGCGTCGCAGGCGCTGCCCTGATCGCGGACCGGATTCCCGGGTTCGAAACCTTCACCCACATCCTTTGCGCGGTCGGTACCGGAACCACCTTGCAGGGAATCGCGCGCCGCGCGCAACCCGGGCAGCGTGTCATCGGTATTCCGGTCCTGGCAATCCCCCACGAACATCAGGCCGCCTTCGGGCCGGATATGGAATTCGGCTATTCCTTCGGAGGATACGCCAAACGCACGCCGGGGCTTTTGGAATTTATGAAAAGCTTTCCCATACCCACGGACTTCGTATATACCGCCAAAGCGGCGTATGCCCTTTGGCACCTTGCGTGGCCCAAGGATTCCCGAATACTTTTTATCCATACGGGGGGATTGCAGGGAAACAGGTCGATCTAGGCCTTATTTTTGCTGTAACTTTCCACCACCATGCGACTCTTTACAATCCTCACTATCCTATGTATCCATTCCCTTCGCGGCCTAGGGCAGGACACCCTGCCTAAATTCCAGGTAATCAACTCAAAAGGACGGATATTCGTTGCCTTTTATAATCCTTATCCCAGCGCGCTCCAGGTCAATATCGAGCGCTCCTTCGACAGCACCCGCAATTTCAGCACCCTGTACGCACTCTCCGATGCCCGGCCCGGCACCGTGACCTTCACCGATGTCAAGGCATTCAACGACCATATGTTTTACCGCATATTCATCCAGCAATCCAGCGGATATGCCTTCACGGCCGCCCAAAAGCCGGTCCTGGCGCTCGAGCCCCCACCAGCCGTCGCCAAAAAAGCGCAGATCGATATCAGCGACGCCCAGGCGGGTGGCTCACCCGTGGAAGTCATCAAGAAAAAGGAATGGGAGCCTTCCCCTCACGTATTTACGGATGAATATGGGAATGTAAAGGTGGAATTGCCACCCCCGGGGGACCATAAATACGAGCTCAAATTTTATGACGAACAGGGGACCCTGATCTTCCAGATGTCGGATATCAAGGAATTACCCCTGACCATCGACAAGTCAAATTTCCTGCACGCGGGTTGGTTCAATTTTGAATGGTATACCGACGGTGTGATCCAGGAAAAGAATAAATTTCTTTTAAGTAAGGACAACTGAGCCGGCGCCCGGCGCGGGACTCAGGCTTGCGTCGAAGACCTGCTCGAAGTGCTGGCGCACCCGGTCCTTGACGACCGATTCGTCGATTGGCGCGCCCAACTCCCGTGCAAGCGAAGTGACTTGTTTCTGTGCGATGCCGCAAGGCACGATATGATTGAAGAAATCCAGGTTCGTATTCATGTTCAGGGCCAGCCCGTGCATGGTCACCCAGCGGCTGCAACGCACACCCATCGCGCAAATCTTGCGTTCCCGCCCCCTGACCGAAGGTTCCAGCCAGACGCCCGTTTCCCCGGGGCTGCGCTCACCCTTCAGGCCGAAATCGGCCAAGGTGAAAATAATCACCTGCTCCAGGTTACGCAGGTATTTGCCAATATCGGTTCCAAAATGTTCGAGGTCCAGGATGGGATAGGCCACCAACTGGCCTGGCCCGTGAAAGGTAATGTCGCCGCCCCGGTTGGTATTGTAAAATTCAATTCCCCTCGCCTGACGGTCGGAGTCGCTAATCAGGATATGGTCGAGGGATCCGCTTTTTCCCAAAGTATATACCGGAGGATGCTCGCAAAACAATAGGCGGCTGACGGTTTCCTGTCGCGCCACCTTCGCATCGACGATCCCGCGAAGCAGGCGCTCCTGGTAATCCCAGGCCTCCTGGTATCCGATCCGTCCGCAGTCCTCGAATAATACGGTTTGCATCCTGCAAAGATAAGTAACTTTGCAGGCTATGGAGTCTGAAGACCTCATACTGGAAAACGGGGATGCCTCCGAGGAGCTGTATGTCCGCAGGAATATCGTGGTAGACAAGGGGCAGGAATTGTTGCGCGTCGATAAATTCCTCATGACCCGGATCGAAGGCGCCACGCGCAACAAGATCCAGCAAGCTATCGAGGCGGGTCTGGTCCTGGTGAATCAACAGATCGTCAAACCGAACTACCGGGTCAGGCCCAGGGATGAAATCGTCCTCTATGCCGAGGAAAACCCCGAGAGTACCGACATCATTCCGGAAGAAATGCCGTTGGACATCCGGTACGAAGACGAGGACCTGATGGTGCTGAATAAACCCGCGGGTATGGTGGTTCATCCCGGCTGCGGCAATTATACGGGCACCCTGGTCAATGGCGTGGCCTGGCACCTCCAACGAGAGCAGCCCGGGCTGACCGAATCCCTGTTACCCCGTTTCGGCCTTGTCCACCGGATCGACAAGAACACCAGTGGGTTGTTGGTGCTCGCCAAAAACGAGCGGGCGTCGGCTCAGCTCGCCAAGCAATTCTTCGATCACACCGTGGACCGCCTTTATGTGGCCCTGGTGTGGGGAGACTTCGCCGAAGACTCGGGAACCATTCGCGCCCACGTGGGCCGTCACCAGCGTTTTCGAAAGATCATGGCCTCCTATCCTGACGGGGAACACGGAAAGGAAGCGGTCACTCATTACCGCGTGCTTGAGCGCTTTCACTATGTAACTATGGTGGAATGTCGCCTCGAAACGGGGCGTACCCACCAGATCCGGGTGCATATGCAGCTTGCGGGTCACCCCCTCTTCAACGACGACACGTACGGCGGGGACCGGATCGTCAAAGGCACTGTTTATGCGCGCTACAAGCAATTCGTCGATAATTGCTTTGCATTATGCCCGCGGCAGGCGTTGCATGCGCGTACCCTGGGATTTACGCACCCCACGACACGCGAGCGCATGTATTTCGAGAGCGCCCTACCGCCGGATATGGAGAGCGTGATTGAAAAATGGCGAGGCTACGCGGCGCACCGCGGAGAGGTCTAAGCCGGCGGGCGGCCAAAAAAGAGCCCCCGGTGAAAACCGGGGGCGATGCTGAAAACTAAACCTTCTTCGCGATTGTAGACATGAGATGGCATGGGTAATTCAATACCGATGCCAGTCGTTAAATCATTGATAATTAGGAGTATTCCCGGAGCGGTAGTGTCCGGTTTCGATACATTCACTTGCCAAAGTCGTACAGAGTCGCTGTAAACACGCAGTGTTCCCTTTTCTTGAAGATCACCTTCCAGTTGCCGTTGTACCTCAATAGGGTGGGTACCAGCATATCCCCGAATTTACTCAGTTGGGCTTCCATGTGTACGTTGAAATCGTAAGCACCGGCTCCGTAGCTCATATCGTATACGCGCCCCATCACGTCCATGGTCTTGGGGTCGAACCACGTCGTCATCGAGTCGATCACGATATTATCCCGCTCGGAGCCGCCCAGGTCGCTCTTGGCCTTCACCGTGAATACATAGCATTGCTTCCCGTTATAGGGTTGCATGTCGATGCTGTAGTCGTAGCGCTTGGCGGCGTCCTTTGAAAAGATATCCAATTTCTCGGGGCCGATGAAGGGGATGCCGGGGATGGGTTTACCGGGATTGAAAAACAGGAGTTTTAATTGCTTTTTGTGCTTTTCCATGGTGCCGAGGTGCTCGTCCTTTTCATCCAGGCTACCCTGGACGATATTATTTTCACCGCAAACCTTACCGTTGGTGAAAAAAAGGCCAGCGTACAGCTCCGCGGTATAATAGTTCCAGCCTCCCCGGTCATCGCGGATATCGCCCGTAGTATGCTCCTCCGTGACCTCCATGGTCCGGCAATCCCCCGTCCGGATCTGGTGGGTCTTGCTATCGAGGCTGGCTTCGAGCCTACCCTCCTTATTTAAAAACTGGATATCGTTGATGGAATAATAACTGAGGATCCTCAGGTTTTTGAATGCCTTGTAAAAGGTAGTATCCTGCTGGACCCTTCGGATGAAGTCGGCCACATTCACGTCGCTGCGGATCACCACTTCGCTCAATTGGATATAGCGTCCACCGACGTTCACACCCGTGTCCTGCGCCCTCAGCATCGGGAGCGGCACCAGGATTAACAGGCAAATACATATGGGGAGCCTCATTTATTTGGGAAAGGACATTTTATAATCCACGGACACTTTCCCTTTGGATATGTCGTCCAGTTTGGCTTTGATCAGCTTCCGCTTGAGGGGTTTAAGATAGTCGATGAACAATTTGCCATCGGTATGGTCGTATTCGTGCTGAATCACTCGCGCCGTGAGGCCGAAAAAGGTCTCCGTATGGGTATTCCAATCCTGATCCAAATAAGTCAGGGTGATCTCCTCGGGGCGCATGATGTCTTCCCGGATTTTCGGAATACTAAGGCACCCTTCGTTATACGGCCACTCATCCCCTGCCAAATCGGTAGCGTGGGCATTGATAAACACGCCCTTGATTCCGGGGCCGTCTCCATATTCGTCCTTTTCCTCGTCATCCATCCGCGCAAATACCTGGGCCGTATCTATGACGAATATCCTGACCGCTTTGTTGACCTGGGGAGCGGCCAGGCCTACCCCCTGGGAATGATACATGGTTTCCCACATATCCTCGATAAGCTTTTGAAGTCCGGGGTAATCTGGGTCTACATCCTTGCACATCGTCCTGAGTATCGGCGCTCCGTATGCTACAATCGGTAAAATCATATTCGGCAAAATTATGTCATTTCTGGTGATGCAGGTAGTCCTGAAGGAGGATGGTAGCGGCTACTTCATCCACGAGGCCCTTATTTCGGCGATCCTTCTTTTTGACCCCGCTTTCCACCAGGGAGCGGGAGGCGAGTTTCGAGGTATAGCGTTCATCCGCCGTTTCCAGGGGGGTCCCGGGAAAGGCCTTTTTTATGCGTTCTATCGCCTGGCGGACCAGGGGGGTAGCGGTTGTATCCGAATCGTCCAGGTTCGTGGGCATGCCGATCAGGATAAGGTCAACGCTTTCGCGCGCGAGGTATTCCTTTAACCAGGGGATGAGCTGGGGGGATTGTATGGTGGTCAGCCCCGTAGCGATGATGCGCAAGGGATCCGTAACGGCCACGCCCGTACGCTTCAGCCCATAATCGATCGCAATGATCCTACCCATGGTATACGAAAAGGTCGGTGACGACGAAGATGGAAAAGACGACGCTGGCGATGCCATTGGTTGTCATGAAAGCCAGATTCACCCGGCTCAGGTCGCCCGGTTTGACCAGGGTATGCTGGACAAAAAGCATCGTCAGGAAAATGGCCACGCCTATCCAGTACCAATACCCGAAATGGCCGTAGAAGCCCGCCCCCACGACGCTGAGGGCGCTCAGCAGGTGCAATAGCTCCGAAAGGCGCAGGGCTCTCCTTACGCCTACAGCCGCGGGCAGGGAGTGCAGGCGGTGGCTCTTGTCGAACGCTTCGTCCTGCAAGGCATAGATAACGTCGAACCCGCTCACCCAAAAAACAACGGCGAAGGAAAACAATACGGGGAGCCACGCGAAGGTGCCAGTTACCGCCAGGTAAGCCCCAATGGGCGCCAACGAAAGGCCCAACCCCAACACGATGTGGCAAAGGGCCGTGAAGCGTTTGGTATAACTGTAGAAAAGGACGACGAATAACGCCACGGGTGAAAGGCTGAAGCAAAGGGGATTGATCAGGGCCGTGCAACCTATGAATAAGGCACAGCATATAATGACAAACCACAGGGCGCTGCTCCTCTTGATGATGCCTGCCGGGATTTCGCGGATGGCCGTGCGGGGATTGAGGGCGTCGAAATGTGCATCCAGCCAGCGGTTGAAGGCCATGGCTGCGGACCTTGCAAAGACCATGCAAGCGATGACCAGGCCAAAGGTGCTCCAGTTGAATCCATGCCCCGTCCTTAATACGGCCGTAAAATAGCCGATGATGGCAAAGGGCATCGCAAAGATGGTGTGCGAGAACTTGACCAGGCTGAAGTAATTTCTGACCTTTGTCATGGTATATGTAGTTTCCTGATTTCCCATAATACGACTCCCGCCGCTACCGATACATTAAGGGAGTGCTTGACACCCCATTGGGGAATTTCCACCGCCCCTTCGCACAATGCCAGCGTTTCTTTTGAAACCCCTTCAACCTCGTTTCCAAAGACCAGGGCGATACTTTCTGTTGGTGCAAAGTCCTGGAGGGGCAGGCTTCCCTGAACTTGTTCTACCGCCCATACTTTCCGGCCTGCCGTTTTACATTCTTCGATGGCTTCCTTTATGCTTTCTTTATATGTCCAGGGAACGGTATCTGTAGCTCCAAGGGCTGTCTTTTGAATGTCCCTGTGCGGTGGACGCGGTGTGTAGCCACAAAGGCATATCCCTTCCACCAAAAAAGCGTCTCCCGTCCGGAATACAGAACCCACGTTGTGCATGCTACGCACATTATCCAAAATGACCAGCACTGGCAGCGTTCCGGTTTTCTGCATGACCTGCGAAATTACGGAAAAACCAATACTTCTGCATCCTCCAATCATAACAATCAAACAGCTCTGGCATACGATATACTCATTGCAGGCAGTGGTCCCGGGGGTTATCCCGCCGCTATCAGGGCATCTCAACTGGGGTTTAAAGTAGCGATCATTGAAAAGGAAAGCCTGGGTGGTATATGCCTGAACTGGGGATGTATTCCAACCAAGGCACTGCTGAA
>CAZJDB010000105.1:0-21561 GCA_964544695.1 uncultured Chitinophagaceae bacterium | reverse complement strand
TACCGTGCTTTTGTCCACGATGACAGTATACCCATCCAGCAAGCCCCCCAGTGCTTCAGACACCCCCAATACGTAGGAAAGGTCCGCGGAGCCGTCCTCACCGGGGGGCGTTGGAAGCGCAAGGAATATGATCTTGGAACCCTTGATCCCTTCGGCCAGATTGGTGGTGAAGTGCAACCTGCCTTCCTTGAGGTTACGCAAGAAAAGGTGATCCAGTCCGGGTTCATAGATCGTGATTTCCCCGTTGGTCAGCTTCTTTATTTTATTTTGGTCTATGTCTACGCAGGTTACGGTGTTCCCCGTCTCCGCAAAGCAAGTGCCCGTGACGAGGCCTACATATCCGGTGCCAATTACTGAAATTCGCATGTACTTGATTTAGGTGTTGGTAAAGGTCAATACACTGCCCGTGATATGGAAGAGCTGTTCTTCATCCAGTTCAGTATGCATTGGTAAGGAAATAACTTGTTGGGTCAGGCGGTCGGTCACCGGCAAATTGACGGAGTTTGTTCCCCCGAACATCTTTTGCCTGTGGCCGGGCACGGGGTAGTATATCATGGCGGGAACGCCCTTTTCTGCCAGGAATGCCTTGAGCTTATCCCGGTCAAGGCCTTCCAGCTTCAGGGTATATTGATGGAAGGCATGCCTGGAATAAGGCGCACGGTAGGGCGTAACTATTTTCGCGTGCCCCGCGAATGCCTGATCATAAAAGTCCGCCGCCTTCCTGCGCGCGTCGACGTAGGCATCCAGCTCCCTGAGCTTTACCCTCAGAACCGCCGCCTGCAGGGAATCCAGGCGAGAGTTACATCCCACGACGTCGTGGTAATATTGTTTGCTTTGCCCGTGGTTGGCAATCATTCGAATCTTGTCCGCCAGGTTGTCGTCGTTCGTGCAAATGGCCCCTCCGTCCCCATAACACCCCAGGTTCTTGGAAGGGAAAAAGGAGGTACAACTGACGTGACTCAGGGATCCTGTTTTTCTCGGCAACCCGTCGGTTCCCGTATATGTCGCCCCAATGGCCTGCGCATTGTCCTCTATGACATACAAGTTATGACGCCGCGCTATGTCGAGTATGGCATCCATGGGAGCAGTCTGCCCGTATAGGTGAACGGGTACGATGGCTTTGGTTCGGGGGGTGATGGCCGCCTCCAGGGAGGCGGGGTCCATACAAAACGTTTTGGGATCCACCTCCACGAACACGGGCTTGAGCCTGAGCAATGCCACCACCTCGGTAGTGGCGATATAGGTAAAGGAAGGGGTGATGACCTCATCCCCGGGTTCCAGGCCCAGGGCCATCATTACGATCTGCAAGGCATCCGTGCCGTTGGCACAGGGTATCACCCGGCGAACATCCAGGTAGCGTGCCAATTCATCCGCAAAAGCCTGCACGGCGGGTCCGTTGATAAAGGCTGCATTGTCAATGACCTCACGAATGCCCGCATCGACCTGATCTTTAATCTTCGCGTACTGCAGCTTGAGGTCCACCATCTGTATTGGACGCATATTCATTTTTTTAGGCCGGGCAAAAATAGTTATAGTTTTACCGTTATGTATCGGATTTTCATTTTTTTATACCCATTATTTGTGCGGGTTGCGGCGCTTTGGAACAATAAGGCCCGTAAGTGGTATGATGGGAGGAAGGGGCTCTTGGAGGCATTGGCCAAAGACTTCCGGGGCAATTCCCGGCCAGTCGCCTGGTTCCACTGCGCTTCCCTGGGGGAATTCGAGCAGGGCCGGCCCGTTATGGAGGAACTGAAAAGGGAGCATCCTGGGGCTTTCCTCTTGTTGACTTTCTTCTCCCCTTCCGGTCTCGAGGCCAGCCGGTCTTTCGATAAAGCCGACTACATCTGCTATTTGCCCATGGATTCCCCGGGAAACGCCCGCCTGTTCCTGGATGCGGTCCGGCCTGCGTTGGCCGTCTTCGTCAAATACGAATTTTGGCATTACTATCTGCGGGAGCTCAACGTCCGTAAAATGCCTACCCTCCTTATTTCCGCAGTCTTCCGTCCTGGTCAGCCCTTTTTTCGTTGGTATGGAGGATTTTGGAGAAAGATGCTCTGTTCCTTCACCGAGGTGTTCGTCCAGGACCGGGAATCACTTCAATTGATACAAGGTTTGGTTTCCGCCCGCTTGAACGGGGATACACGGTTTGACCGCGTGCTGGCGATCGCCGCAACACCCGGGGAGTACCCTGTGGTTGCCGCTTTCGCCGAAGGCGCTCCCCTAATCGTGGCGGGCAGTACGTGGAACGAGGATGAAAAAGAGCTCATCCATTTTGTCCGTTCGAACGCGGGTGTTCGCTTTCTGATCGCACCCCATGAAATCAGCAGGGATCATCTCCAGTACCTGGAGAAGACCTTTCCGGGAACCATCCGGTATTCCGCCCTTGCAACCGGGCAGGCACTTCCGGAAGGAGCCCGTTGCCTGATCGTCGACAATGTCGGTATGCTGGCCCGCCTCTATAAATACGCCACGATCGCCTTTGTGGGAGGTGGTTTCGGTGGAGACGGCGTGCACAACGTGCTGGAGCCCGCCGTGTGGGGGAAACCCGTAGTATTCGGCCCCATATATGATAAGTACCGGGAAGCCACCGCGCTCATCGCCGCCGGTGGAGGTTTCTCGGTCGAAACGACCCTCGAATTGGAAAAATGCCTGCTCCGCCTGTTGACGGAGCCGGTTACTGCGGGGCTTGCGGCGCGCAATTATATAGAGCGCCATGCGGGCGCCACACAGCGGATTGTCCGCTACATTCAGGAAAAGCGCCTTCTGACGAGTTGATAGAACAGTTTAGTGCTGTGCTTATCCATGTTCCAGGCCAGCTTCAATTTCAGTTCCCTTTCCATCCAGTATAAAGCCTCCTGGTATATGGAAAAGTTATTGATGGTCTTGATGGACCGCTCATACATAGTTTCGTCTCCCCGGAACAATTCACTGATGAACAGGTATCTGTCGTTGATGCCCACCGCTTTTTTCAAGTCCCTGATGGGGGCATCGCCCAAACGCTCACTCAGCTCCCTGGAGGGTTCCTTGCCTTTCAGGGAATCATTGAGGGAACGGTGATCGGCGGCGATGGACTCGTTCAACTCCTTACGCGCTTCCTGGGGGATCTGATGCGTGAGCGTGGGGACTTCCCGAATGGGATTATAGGCGCCACCTTCCGGCTCCCCGCGATCGGGCTCCGCGCGCCTCACGGGCTCCGGCTCTGCACGTCGCACCGGCTGCTGTTCCGGCTCTGCGCGCCGCGCCACCACAGGTTCAGGCTCGGGGGACACCCACCGGGGCGTCTCCGGCTCGTGCGCCAACTCTACCATCGCGGCCGCAGCCTGTGGCATGGGTTTGGCCACACGACCGTTTCTGGTCGGTTTGGGTTCGGGCTCGGGGGGCATATACCGCGCATGTTCGGGATGACGGGGCATGACAACGGCTACGTGGGCGGACACGGGGATCGTTCCCTTCTGGAGATGATAACGCAACTCCCCTTCCAGTAACTGTGTAGTCAATAGTAACTGCTCAATATCAGCCCCTTCGGCAAATTGACCCTGCAATTTTTCAATCAAAGCACTGACTCTTTCCATGGAATTGAATTACGTTTGCAAAAGTCGAAGTAAAGTTACAAACACTTTGCCAGAATTAGTTTTGCGACCATGTTTATTGAACCGCACTGGACAGGAGAACGAAGAGGATGGATTGAAGTCATCTGTGGGTCGATGTTTTCGGGAAAAACCGAAGAATTGATCCGCCGCCTGAAAAGGGCCCGGATTGCTAACCTCCGTACCGAGATCTTCAAACCATCCATCGATACCCGCTATGACGGAGAGGATATCGTTTCGCATGATGCCAGGGCCATTCCCTCCACTCCGGTCGGAAATTCCCAGGAGATCCTCTTATTGTCCAGGGATATTGACGTAGTGGGTATTGACGAAGCCCAGTTCTTCGACGCGGAGTTACCCTTTGTTTGCGACCACCTGGCCGCCTCGGGTGTGCGCGTCATCGTGGCAGGACTGGACATGGACTTCAAAGGCAAACCATTCGGACCCATGCCCTCCATGTTGGCCAAAGCCGATTATATCACCAAGTTGCACGCAATCTGCGCCCGATGCGGGCACATTGCTTCCTTTTCTTACCGCCTGGCTGGGGGAGAGGGCCAGTTGCTCCTAGGGGAAGCAGACAGCTACGAACCCCGTTGCCGCAAGTGTTTCCTGGAAGGTAACGCCACACACGGCCTCTAAATTGCCCTATATTTGCGCGAGAATGGCCTCACCCGCAAAAATTTTGCACCTTTTTAAGAAGGATGCCCTCCTCGAATTCCGCCAGCAATACGCCCTATACGGCATTTTGCTCTATGTCGCTTCTACCGTTTTTGTATTGTATATGGCCATGGGCCAACCCGAAGCCACTGTGTGGAATGGGCTGTTTTGGATGATCCAACTGTTCATTTGCGTCAACGCCGTTGCCAAAAGCTTCCTGCAGGACAGCCGGGGACGTATGCTTTACTTCTACAGCATCGCGGGACCCGTGGACTTCATCCTTGCCAAACTGCTGTATAGCGTCCTGTTGATGCTTGCGATGAGCCTGTGCGCGTTTTTGGTTTTCACCCTCTTTCTGGGCTCCGCCCCTACCCGTCCGTGGCTTTTCCTGGGTATCGCCTGCCTGGGCGGCGCCAGTCTGAGCCTGGTCTTCACCCTATTGTCCGCCATTGCGTCCAAGGCAAAGCAGCAAGCAGCCCTCCTGGCCATCCTGGGTTTCCCCCTGATCATACCCCAGTTGATCCTTCTGGTCCGCCTCTCCAGGGACGCCTTTGGGGAGGTATTCCGGGCAGGGGCGGTCTGGCAAATAACCGGCCTCCTCCTGGGGTTGGATGTCCTGATTATCCTGCTTTCGGTGATTCTTTTCCCGTTTTTATGGAAAGATTAGGGCGCACCCGTACTTTTGCAGCCACGTATGCGAAGCTATTGGTGGAAAATCCTGGCGGTCCTCTTGATGCTGTACACCTTCACGGCGGGTTTCCTGACCCCGGTTCCCGACTTGGCTAATCTCCATCAGTCCATCCGCAACTTCTATTTCCACGTCCCCATGTGGACCGCTATGATGGTCCTGTTCAGCATTTCGGTGGTCAATGCCGTCCTTTTCCTAAGGAAACCCAACCCACGCCTGGATGTCCTATCGGCCGCCTTCGCCCGTACGGGGGTCGTATTCAGCCTCCTGGGACTCGGGACGGGTATGATTTGGGCCAAGTACTCCTGGAGAGCATATTGGAGCAATGACCCCAAGCAGGTAGGGGCAGCCATCGCCATCCTCATCTACCTCGCCTATGGCGTCCTGCGTCAATCTATTGGCGACCAGGACAAAAGGGCCAGGGTCAGCGCTGTCTATAACATATTCGCCTACTGCATTTTATTCCCTACTCTTTTCATCCTTCCCCGGATGGTGCAATCCTTGCACCCGGGTGGCCTTGGGAATGAGGGGAATCCCGCATTAGGAGGGGATAGCCTGGATCCTATCATGGCGCGGGTATTCTTTCCGGCCATGCTGGGCTGGTCCCTGCTTGGTCTTTGGATCGGTACCCTCCAGGCCAGATATCAACTCCTCAAAGAAAAACTTTTGCAAGCATGAAGCGCGTACTCATACAAAATATTCAATCACAAGATTTTATGAATTCGGGAGGAAAAGTGGTCATGGTGGTCTGCCTCACCGTCTTAATTGGCCTAATCCTATACCTCGTGCGCCTGGATATCAAAATATCCCGGCTGGAAAAAAAGAACTAACAATCGTTCGGGGCCTTTATCTTTGCGGCGTCTAAATTCATTACTCATATGTCAGGAACAAAGCCTTTGTCATTTTTCGAAAGCGTAGAAAAAAGTTTTGATAAAGCTGCTCAGTTTACCACCTGGAATCCCGGGGTACTGGAGCAGATCAAGGCCTGTAACGCCGTTTACCGAATGCGTTTCCCCGTAAAGATGGACGATGGGCACATCGAGGTCATCGAAGCATATAGGGTCCAGCATTCGCATCACAAACTTCCTTGCAAAGGGGGTATCCGCTTCGCCGCGGAAGTAAATCAGGATGAGGTAATGGCCCTGGCCAGCCTGATGACCTACAAGTGTGCGATCGTCAATGTCCCTTTTGGAGGGGGCAAAGGTGGAATTAAAATCAATCCCAAGAAATACAGCACCTTCGAACTCGAAAAGATCACCCGGCGCTATACCGCCGAACTGGTGAAGAAGAACTTCATCGGACCCGGCATCGACGTACCCGCCCCCGACTATGGGACAGGAGACCGCGAAATGGCCTGGATATTGGATACCTATGCCAGCATACACGCAGGCGAGGTCGATGCCATGGCCTGCGTTACCGGAAAGCCCGTTTCCCAGGGTGGGGTACGTGGGAGAAAGGAAGCCACAGGGCTCGGGGTGTTCTTCGGCATCCGGGAAGTCTGCAACATACCCGAACTGATGAAGAAAGTGGGATTAAAAACGGGGGTCGAAGGCAAAAGGGTGGTGGTGCAGGGCCTGGGCAATGTGGGATACCACAGCGCTTACTTCTTTGCCAAGGCAGGCGCCAAGATCGTCGGCCTGGCGGAATATGAAGGTTCCATTCACAATGAGAAAGACGGTTTGGACATTGATGCCGTCGTCGAGCACCGGAATAATACCGGTTCGATCCTCAATTTCCCCGGAGCCGAAAACTTCGCCAAGAATACCGATGCCCTGGAAATGGATTGCGACATCCTTATTCCCGCCGCCCTGGAACAAGTCATCACCGGGGAAAATGCGCCCAGGGTCAAGGCCAAGATCATTGGGGAAGCCGCCAACGGCCCCCTGACACCCGAAGCCGACGAGGTCTTCATCCAAAAGGGAACCCTCGTGGTACCCGACATGTACCTGAATGCAGGCGGCGTCACCGTTTCGTATTTCGAATGGTTGAAAAACCTGAGTCACGTACGGTACGGACGCATGGAAAAGCGCTTCACCGAGAACCTCAACACGCACATCCTGCACCAGATGGAAGAGCTGACGGGGAAAACGGTCGCCCCAAAGGAAAAAACATTTATCATGCATGGTCCCGACGAGATAGACCTGGTCCACAGCGGCCTGGAGGAAACGATGATCACCGCGACCCAGGAAGTGATGACCGTGTGGAGGGAGAATCCCAATATTCCGGATATGCGCACCGCGGCCTACGTCGTGGCAATCAACAAAGTGGCTACGTCTTACGCGGAACTTGGCATTTTCCCATAACGCCTTTAGCGGCGGCTTATTTCCAAGGGGGCAGCGTGGACAACTCCGTCAGGCTGCCCCCCTGCTTTTCCCACGCATACGTATCGTTCCCGTTGCTGATCACCAGGTAACGCACCGGTACCGCGATATGATACCGCAAGGCCTGATCCAGTACCGCTTGCCCCATCTCTTCCGAAGGCTGCTTGCATTCCATGAGCAACCAAGGTTTGGTATCCTGATCATACACGACGATATCATACCGTTTCCGCAGCTCCCCCACCCGGATTTCCTTTTCCACCGATATTAAAGCCGCCGGATACAACAGCACCTTCAGGAAATATTGAAGGAAGTTCTGACGCACCCATTCCTCGGGGGTAAGGCGCACCCATTTCTTCCGAACGGGATCCAGGATGACCGCGGCTTCAGCCGACCCGCGTATGGAGTGAACGTAATCTGGATACTCTAGGACGATCATGAGAGAATTCGCTAATTTAGCAAGGTATGACCAATAAAGAGGAAATCGTCGCCAACTGGCTGCCGCGCTATACCGGCAACGCCCTGAATAAATTCGGAAAATACATCCTGCTCACCAATTTCAGCAACTACGTTCGCCTTTTTGCCGAATGGCATAACGTTCCCATCATTGGTCAGGACAAACCCATGCCCTGCGCCACCGCAGGTGACATCAGCATCATCAATTTCGGAATGGGTAGTCCCGGCGCAGCCACGGTCATGGACCTGCTGAGCGCCATTTCGCCCAAGGCCGTCCTTTTCCTGGGAAAATGCGGAGGTCTCAAAAAGCGCAACAAGCTGGGGGACCTCATCCTCCCCATTGCCGCCATTCGCGGGGAAGGCACCTCGGACGACTACTTTCCGCCCGAGGTGCCTGCCTTGCCTGCTTTCGCCCTCCAGAAGGCCGTTTCCACCACGATCCGTGACTACTCCGAAGACTACTGGACCGGAACGGTATACACCACCAACCGCCGCGTTTGGGAACACGACGAAGAATTCAAGGAATACCTGCAACAGATCAGGGCGTACGCCATCGATATGGAAACGGCTACCATATTCACCGTCGGCTTTCACAACAAAATCCCCACGGGCGCCCTGCTCCTGGTCAGCGATCAACCCATGATCCCTGAAGGCGTCAAGACCGAGGAAAGCGACAAACAGGTAACCGCAACTTTCGTGGAGCGGCACATCAGGATCGGGATCGACTCCCTGAAGCAACTCATCAATGACGGGCTAACCGTGCGCCACCTGCGGTTTTAGGGCGCCTCATGGAAAGCTAACATGGCGTAAATTCACCACACATATTGCGCGGGTACCTTGTCGGGGATGAAATTATCCCTCACCATCATCGCCTTCCTCCTGGCCGGAACGACCCGCGCGCAACAGACCTTCGACCTTTGGCCGGGCGTGGCTCCCGGCTCCGAATCCTGGACATGGTCCGAACAATTGGATTCCTCCAGGCCCGGCGATCCGCTCGCCTATAACATCGCAAAACCCACCCTCACCTATTATCCGGTGAAGGGCGCAAAAACGTGCGTCATCATTTGCCCCGGTGGTTCGTTTTGCTATCTCCACGTCGAAACGGAGGGCCGTTCCGTGGCGCAATGGCTGAATAAAAGAGGCATCGCCGCCTTTGTCCTGAAATACCGCGTCATCCACAGCCTGACGAATGATCCCATGAAGGAGAAGACGACGCACTCAAAAGAAGACGCGGCCGCCCTCGCCCCGCTCGCGATGGCCGACGTGCGAAAAGCGATCACATTCGTTAGGACCAGTGCATCAAAACTAAACCTCGACACCAGCCGCATCGGAATCATGGGCTTTTCTGCCGGCGGCGCCCTTGCCGTGGTGAGCGCCTTCGGCTACGACGCGGGCAACCGACCCGACTTCGTGGCCCCCATCTATCCTTACATACCTCCCACCATGGACCTGAAGACCAGCGCCGATGCTCCTCCCTTGTTCATCGCTGCCGCTACGGACGACGACTACCACCTGGTTCCCATGAGCATCCGCCTCTATAATGCTTACCTGGAGACGGGACACAATGCCGAACTGCACATATATTCCAAAGGAGGGCATGGCTTCGGAATGAACGTACAGCACCAGCCGAGCGATACCTGGATTGATCGTTTTGGAGACTGGCTTCAACTGGAAGGTTATTGAATGCGCCGGATATTTTCGCATCCCGTCTGGGCCACCGTGGCCGCCTTCGGAACCTACTTTTGCATGTATGGGTTCCGCAAGCCTTATACGGCAGCCACCTACGCCAACGCCATTTTTTTCCACGTCGACTACAAGGTCCTGCTGGTCGTCTTCCAAACGCTCGGATACGTGCTGGCCAAATGGATCGGCATTAAGGTCGTTTCCGAAGCCACCCGGGGTCGTCGCCTCGTCCTACTTACGGGACTGATTGTCCTTGCCGAGGTGACCCTGCTCCTTTTCGGAATAGTGCCCCGACCCTGGAACATCATTTTCCTGCTCGCCAATGGCCTTTCCCTGGGAATCGTCTTTGGCCTGGTCCTGGGTTTCCTCGAAGGCCGGAAACACACGGAAGCCCTTGTCGCGGGTCTGTGTACCAGTTTTATCGTATCCGATGGATTTGCAAAATCCGTGGGAACGACCCTTCTTGACAGGGGCGTATCTGAAACCTGGATGCCCGCCGCCGCAGGTGGGCTCTTCCTGATTCCAACGATACTTTTCATCCTCATGTTGAGTTGCGTTCCGGCCCCTTCCGAAGCCGACGTTGTTCATCGGTCCCAAAGGGTACCCATGAACGCCCTGGGCCGCCGGAAGTTTTTCACCAAATATGGCCTTGGGCTCACCGGTATCGTCGTGGCCTACCTCTTCGTAACCCTAATCCGGAGTGTCCGCGCCGATTTTGCCCCCGAACTTTGGAAAAGTCTCGGGTACCATCAGGATCCCGCCCTATTTACCCAGTCCGAACTCCTGGTTTCCCTGGGCGTCCTCGTCGTCAGCAGCCTGGCCATTCTCATTTACAACCACTACCACGCCTTCCGCTTTTCCCTGCTCACAAGCCTGACCGGATTCCTCCTTTTGCCCATTGCGGTATGGGGACTCAACCACGGTATGGACAAGTTTGCCTTTATGGTTATCATCGGGTTCGGGGTCTACCTGCCTTACGTTGCCGTCCATAATACGATCTTCGAACGCCTGATTTCCCTTACCCGGGAACGCGCCAACATTGGCTTCCTCTTGTATGTGGCGGATTCGGTGGGATATACGGGTTATATCTTTCTCATGTTATTCAGGTATTGGGCCAACCCCGGAGAATCCATCCTGAGGCTACTACTGAGGGCCTGCGTCGTGCTGGGGATCGCCGGGGCAGCCATCATTGCATTTAGCCACCTGTATTTCCGTCGGAAGTTCGAGACGGCCCGCAGAACACCCCCCCGGAGCATCCTCCCGGAAGAAAAATTTGCGTAACTTAAAAGTTACACATCAACTACTGGCGGAATGGTTGATGGAAACCGATTTCAAGCCGGTAATCGGACACAGGTTTCAATTCAGAACCAGTCATCCCGTTTCGTAAGTTATCCTACTCCTGGAGGGGCGGCCCGGGTAACGGTAGGATTACCCTGGATTCGGTGGTGACCTGGACCCTCAGCGAGCAGGAAGGCGGAACGGAACTCCTCCTTCAGCATTCCGGATTTACAGGCCTCCGCAATGCCCTCCCCTACCTGATCATGAACAAAGGTTGGAGCCTCATCCTGAAGAAGCGCTTAACCAAAATAATGAATCAGCATGTCCTCGCCTGATGCCTTCCAGGCCCTTGCCGATCCAAGTCGTCGCGAAATCCTGCGCCTCCTGGCAGGGGAAAGCCTGACGATCAATGCCATCGCAAAAAACTTCGACATGAGCCGGCCGGCGGTGTCCAAACACGTTAAAGTGCTCCAAACCACCGGATTCATATCTATCGAAGACCAGGGCAGGGAACGATATTGCATCCTGAAAGAGGAAGGCTTCGCAGATGTGCAGGAATGGATCAATTTTTTTGACCAATTTTGGGGAGCCCGACTCCGGAAACTGGAAAGGATGCTGGCACAAAAATCAAAATGAGGTTATGCTGCGAAACTATGTCAAAACCGCCTGGAGAAACCTCCGCCGTAATAAACTATTTAGTTTCATCAACATTGCCGGACTGTCCCTGGGCCTTGCTGGCTGCCTGTTGATTGGTTTGTACATTTTCCACGAGCTCAGTTATGACCGCTTTCAGAAAAATGCCGCGCGCCTGTACCGGGTAACGGCGGAATATACGGTCAATGGAGCCAAAAGCGAGGACGGACCGATAGGGTCCCTTACGGGTCCTCGCCTTTCCGCGGCCTTTCCCCAGATTGAATCCTACGTACGCATCCTGAATTTTGAGCCCTACGTCGTGCAACAGGGCGACAGGGCCTTCGTGGAACCCCGGCTTTTGTTTGCCGATTCCACCTTTTTTACCATGTTCTCTTACCCATTGCTGGAGGGAGATCCCGTCAGGGCGTTGGACGCTCCCCATAAAGTTGTCATAACCCGGTCCATGGAGAAGAAGTACTTTGGGGAAGGGGCAGGTTTGGGCAAAGTGCTGAAAGTAGGAGGCACCACCGACTATGTGGTGTCGGGTATTGCCCAGGATCCGCCCCTGAACTCCCAGATCAGCTTTGACTTCGTGGCTTCCTTCAGCAGTCTGCCTGATGCCAACTATCCAAACTGGTGGGTCCATATTTACCATACCTATTTCCTGCTCAGGAATCCGGGGGATGCCTCCGTTATGGAAAGGGAAATTCCGGCTTTCATGAAAACGCAGCCCGACATCAATGTTTCAGGCAGCGATTACTTGACTTTCCACCTGGAACCCTTCCTCAGGGTGCATCTTTTTTCGCGGCTCCCGGCACAGCAGCCCAATGGCAATATCACCTACTTGTATATCCTATCCGGTATCGCCCTGCTGATCCTGCTGATCGCCTGCGTGAATTACACTAACCTCGCTACCGCCCAGGCTTCCCGGCGGGTGGCGGAAATCGGTATCCGGAAAGTATTGGGATCGGGCAGGGGACAATTGTTCCGGCAATTCCTGGGAGAAGCCCTGCTCCTGAACGCCCTGGCTATGGCAGGCGCGATTCTCCTGTTCATCTTTTTCCTCCCGTCTTTTGACAAGCTGGTCGAGCGTCCACTGGACGCAGGCATGCTCCTTCAACCCCGGGCCGTGCTGGGAGTCCTTACGCTATACGTGTGCATCAGCCTGGCATCCGGCGCTTATCCTTCCCTCTTCCTCTCCAATCTGAGGATCATGCATATCCTGAAAACGGGCTTTTCTTTTACGGGCGGTTCCGGCACCTTCCGGAAATCCCTGATCGTATTCCAGTTCGCCGTTTCAACATTCCTCCTCGTCTCCACTACAGTCATATTCCAGCAGCTGGCTTATATCCAGCACAAAGACCTGGGATACGACAAGGACCATATCCTGGTCCTGCCAGTGGATAAGCCCATCCGCGACCATTACCAGGCATTCAAGGAAGCCATTGAAAGGCTACCCGGTGTCCTGTCGGTGAGCTGTGGGACCGATGAGCCCGCCGATATCACCTGGGATGATGAAGTCAGAGAATCCGCCGGTACCTCGGCAACGCCCCTGTTTTCCAAAGCCGCCCCAACGGACACCGATTTCGTGCGGACGATGGGATTGCACCTGGTCTCGGGATCGAATTTCACCGAGTCCGATTGGTTGCAAACCATCTCGGGCCCCCAGCCGCACACCAGCTACCTTCTGAATGAATCCCTGGCACGGGCCCTGGGCTGGACCCCCGAGGAAGCCATAGGAAAAACGCTATACCGAAGCGGTTCCATGGGAATAGTAAAAGGGGTCGTGAAAGATTTCCACTTCACTTCTCTGCACGAGCCCATCACCCCCCTGCTCATTTTCCTGGACTCTCAGTATAACCACATTTACCGGACCTTTGTGAAGGTCTCGGGTTCCAATACTTCCTCCACCTTAAAAGCCCTGGAGTCGGTGTGGCAGGAAAGGGTGCCCCATCGTCCCTTCGAGTATCACTTCCTGGACGACACCTACAATACGCTTTACCACACGGAGCGCCAGACTTCCCGGATCTTCACCACCTTTGCGGGCCTGGCCATCATCCTGGCGTGTCTCGGTCTTTTCGCCCTGGCAGCCTATACCACCGTGCAGCGCGCCAAGGAAATTGGAATCCGGAAGGTCCTGGGGGCGGATGCGGTCCAAATTGTCCTGCTTGTCACCCGGGATTCCCTCGGACAGGTAGTCCTGGCCTCCCTTATAGCCTTTCCCATTGCCTGGTATTTTATGAACCGTTGGCTTCAAAGCTTTGCTTACCGTATCCAGATCAGCTGGTTGGTCTTTGCCTGGGCAGCCTTGGGGACTGCCGCGGTTGCGCTGGCCAGCATCGGCTACCAGGCTATCAAAGCGGCCCGGGCCAATCCCATAGAGAGCTTGCGCTCGGAATGATTATTTTGAAAATTCTTACCTAAGGCGTACCTTTGCAGGCCCAAAATTTCATGCCGTAACATGACACCCGGGGTTCAAAAATGTGGGTGAATCACAGTCAATTAAAGAAAATGAAACTATCCCAGTTTACGTTTGACTTACCGCTGAATTTAATTGCACAACACCCTTCCAAGAAGAGAGACGAAAGCCGCCTGATGGTCATTGAAAGAAAGACCGGTAACATCGAAAACCGGAATTTCAAGGACATCATGGATTATTTTGACGACAAAGACGTCTTTGTCGTAAACAATACCAAAGTTTTCCCTGCCCGCATGTACGGTAGAAAGGAAAAAACCGGCGCCAAGATCGAGGTTTTCCTTCTGCGTGAATTGAACAAGCCCAACCGCCTTTGGGATGTGATCGTAGACCCGGCCAGGAAAATCCGCGTAGGGAACAAATTGTATTTCGGGGATAACGATGAACTGGTAGCCGAGGTCATCGATAATACCACCTCCCGGGGCAGGACCATCCGCTTCTTGTTCGAGGGGTCCGACGAAGAATTCAGGAATATCCTGGAAACCCTGGGGGAAACGCCCCTTCCCAAATACATCAAACGGAAACCCGATGAAGAGGATAAGGAACGCTACCAGACCGTTTATGCCAAATACGAGGGGGCGGTAGCCGCTCCCACTGCGGGCCTTCACTTCAGCCGGGAATTGATCAAACGATTAGAAATCAAAGGTATCCGTTTTGCGGAAGTTACTTTACATACCGGCTTGGGGACTTTCCGGCCCATCGAGGTCGAGGACCTGAGCAAGCACAAAATGGATGCGGAATATTTCCGCATCGATGATACCGCCATCCGCATCGTCAACCGGGCCAAGGAAGGGGGCAATCGCATTTGCTCCGTGGGAACCACCACCATGAGGGCCCTCGAGTCCTCCGTTACCGCCCAGAAATTGCTCAAAACTTCGGAGGGATGGACCAATACCTTTATCCATCCTCCCTACGAATTCAATATTGCGGATTCCCTGGTGACTAACTTCCACTTGCCCAAAACCAGTCTCCTGATCATGGTCTGCGCCTTTGCCGGGTACGAGCTGACTATGGAAGCATACAAGAAGGCCATCAAGGAAAAATACCGCTTCTTCAGTTACGGTGACGCCATGCTTATACTATGACCATCAGTAAAGCGCCAAAAGATACCCTGACCCTCATGACGGAGCTCGTTCTCCCCAATGATACCAATGCCTTCGGGAACCTGATGGGGGGACGTCTTATGTATTGGATGGACATCGCGGCCGCCATTGCCGCGGGCAAGCATTGCAATGCGCCAACGGTGACGGCTTCGGTGGATAATATTTCCTTTGAGAACCCCATCAAGCTGGGAAATGTGGTGCACATCGAGGCCAAGGTAACCCGGGCCTTCACGACGTCCATGGAAATATACCTGAAAGTTTGGGGGGAAGACATCATTCAGCAGTATCGCTACAAATCCAACGAGGCCTATTACACTTTCGTGGCCCTTGACCCCAACCGCAAGCCCCGCCCGGTACCTCACTTGGTACCCGAAACCGAGGAGGAAAAGCTCCTCTTCGAGGGCGCCCTTCGGCGTCGCCAACTGCGCCTCATACTCGGCGGAAAAATGAAACCCGACCAGGCCGAAGAACTCAAGGCGCTCTTTACCTCATCTTCACCGCGTACCCAATAGCGATCGTGGCCGCCCCGGTTTGATTGCTGCCGTCTTCTGCGTATTTCTGGATATTCAGGAATCCGTAATTCCCTCCTACATGGAAATACAGGAACCTCGAGGTTCCAAGGGCCAGTTGCAAACCCACGCCTCCTTGCACGCCCACATTGAACCGGTGCACGTCGCTGGTGATGTTCTCGTTGCTGGAAAAATCTTGTTTGCCGACGCCCACATCCTGTTTTTCCTGGGGATCGTAATACACATCACTAGAGTCTACCGTGACCGTTTTCGCGTTGAGGAGGCAGGCCACGTAGGGGCCGGCATCGATGACGAACTTCCAGTGTCCGCCCAGGGGAACGCTGAACTTGGCCAGGATCGGCAATTCCAGGTAATTCAAACGGGCCTTGCTGTCGAAAGAGGCGTAGAAATAAGGAGGCGCATTGAATCCGGGGGGGAAATACGGCGCGAATTCGGCCGAAGGGATGGCCTGCACCCCGTTCTTTTTCCCGCCCTGGGCATCATAATTCAACTCCATTTGGATGGAAAAGTGCGGTTTTAGCCGCAACTCGCTGAAAATTCCGAAATAGGGCCCCAGGATGGAGGAGTACCCGGCGCTGACCGGATTGGATCCCCCGGCGGTCAGGTTGGGAACGCTGATTCCCGCTTTCACGCCCATGAAAAGAGATTGAGCGCTTGCCAGGGCCGCGCAGAAGATGAAGCAGACAGTCAGCACGAACTTTGTCAACTTTCCCATGTTCTCTTATTTTGGTGATATATGTGCATTGCTATACGCCGGACTCTGCTCGATGGCTTCCATGATACGGTCAAGGATATGTTCCGTCGTATCGTTATAATCCAAATCCAAAGGTTCCTTGAATGCTATGGTCAGCAACGTGCCCGGCTTCCGGACTCCGATTCCCTTCTTTTTGAAAGCCCTCCAGAACCCTCCGATCACGATCGGAATCACGATGGGTTGGTTCTTCTTTATGATGTACGCCGTTCCTTTTCGGCCTGGAGCGTAGGGTTTGGTGGTTCCCTGGGGGAAGGTAATGACCCAACTGTGATCCAGGGCCCGTTCGATTTTCCGGGTATCCGAGGGATCCAATCCCCTTCGGATTTCCTTTCCACCCTGAACCCAGGTGCGCTTCACGGGGATCGCTCCGGCCAGCGCATACATCCGGGTGATCCAATCCCGGGTGATGGTCTCCTCGGCAGATACGAAGTGTACGTTGGTGTAAGGGCTCAGCAGGTACCATGGAAAACCCAGCCGGTTTTTCCTCCCCCACTTTAAGGCGCAAAACACATGAAGGAATGCAATCACGTCCATGAAATAGGTTTGGTGATTGCTCACAAAGAGCACATTCCGCTTAGGCAGGTGGTCCAGGTGTTCCATTCCGGAAATCGTCAACTTGTTCCTCAGGACCAACCCGGGATAGGAAATGGCCCCCACCACCGAATAGACCAAGGCCTTAACCAACCCCCATTTTTTCCATCTTTCGGCAAGCTTACTCATTTCCGGACATGCTTCTTCTTGCAAATTAGAGAATTACAGGCTTTTAAACCAAAAAAACTATCCCGCCGCGGGGCGTATCTTTGGGCTCCTATGTCCCTGACTACCGCTATTTTCGACATGGATGGGCTGCTGATTGACTCCGAACCATTATGGGAGGAAGCGGCCGGGGATATCCTCGAACGCTACGGCGTAAGCCTAACCCCTGCGCAGTACCATCTGCATACGGGTCTCAGGACCCGCGAATTTCTGACCCTGTGGTTTGCCCACTTCGGGATTGCGCCTGAACACATCGAAGAAAGTGAAAGGGAGCTGGTAGACCTGGTGATTCAAAAAGTGTCGGCCCAACAAAAATTTCTGCCGGGCGTACCCCGCATCCTCGAATTCTTCCGGGAACGTGGCTTCCGCCTGGGTTTGGCCAGCTCTTCCCCGATGCGCCTAATTCGGGTTGTGGAGCAAATTGGACACTTGGAACCCTATTTTCAGGTAAAAACTTCCGCAGAATTTCTCCCTCATGGAAAGCCCCACCCGGAAGTATACCTCCGGTGTGCCGGGGAACTCGGGGTTTCTCCTTTGGAGTGCATCGCCTTCGAAGATTCCTTCAATGGAATGATTGCCGCCAAGGCCGCGCGGATGACCTGCATCGTTGTCCCCGCGCAGGATCAACAGCATGAACTTCGTTGGCACGCCGCTGACTTGAAACTGGCTTCCCTGGCCGATTTCAACGAATCTATACTAGATTCCCCCGTATTCAGAAATGTTAAAGGGGTTGCTTTTCCGGGATAAATTTGTACCTTCATTCATCTACTATCACCTGGCCATTCCCCTGCAATAACAGAATTTGTTAAGTTTCGAGTAATCGGACTGATTGGTATAATGCTTGTAGCTATCTACTACTCCGCCAAGGTGAAAAAAGATATCGTAAACCTGCTAAAAACTAATCTATGGAACATGTAACCCTTTCTCCGGCTCGGATTAGAAAAAACAAGTACGTGGCTCGTAAATTGAACGACCTCCTTGACATTATGCAAGAGTTGCGGATCGGCCTGGAACAAGTGTCTGAAAGCGTTACTGACAAACAATTGCGAAAAACCATCACGGGCGTGGCGCTCGAAAGCAGCCAATACGCCAAGGAGATCATTTCCAAGATTCAGAGCCTCGGAGGGAAGCCTCATCACTCTACCCTCCACCGTAAGTACAATTTCATGGGCCTGGATGAGGATGCTGTCGGAAAAGCGCCCGCGACAGAACCCGATATGCTGGCCCGCTGTTACTCTTCTGAAAACTTCATTGTGAAAGCGTACAGGGATTTCCTGAACGAGTATACGCCTTATGAGGATGTACGGTCCCTCATCAGGACGCAGCTCAACGGTATCCTGTGTTTCTTCGTACAGCTCAAGCTGGTCAACGGAACACTCCGATACTGAAGTGAACACTCACCTATGTAAACAAATGATCTATGACACCGCAGAATCACACATCAGACCCAAAGTTCTTTCAACACGTCAATGCGCTGATTGCCATCAACAATGAGCGCTACAAGACGTATTCGCACGCCATGGAAAAGACCCGGGACAGCACGTTCCGCTCTCTATGCGCCCAAAACAAGGAAAGGACAGTGCACTTCAACATGCAATTGATCAAATGCCTGGTGCAATACGACCAGGCGCCTCCCGACCCGGTGGAGGGTAAAACGGCCTATCACTTCGACATGGCCAAACGCCTCGCGTTCCTGCATCCGGTAAGAGGGTTCAGTCGTAATGCCTGCCTTTGGTGGGATTCGGTGGCCCAAAAGGCCTATCGCCACATCGTCGGGGATATCCGGCATATTCCCGTGGAGGTCAAGCGGATCCTGCTCTTGCAGCAGTCGATCCTGGAAAGCGATCAGAAATATTCGGGTATCGCGTTATAGCTGGGAAAAGTGGCGGCGTTTGCCGCCACTTCCATTTATTCGCCGCCGCTTCTCCTTTATTCGCCGACATCCACTTGGTCCCCCGCCGGGAACCCTCTATTTTTGAGGAATGGCAAAACAGTCGCGGGAGCGCGGGGAAAAGAAACCACTCACCATATCGAATCTCAGGCAGGTCTTACGGATCTTCCGGTTCCTTACGCCCTACCGGGTCCCCTTCATATTTGCAACTTGTTTCCTCCTCGTAGCCAGCTTCACAGGTATGTGCATCCCATACCTGATGGGTAAATTGCTCGATACTGCTCATGCGCATCCCCTGAAAACTTTTTGGACCGACACCGACACGGTTGGGATGATCCTCATCGGCGCCCTCCTCCTCCAGGCCCTGGCTTCCTATTTCCGCGTGAGTCTCTTTGCCAAGGTTACCGAAAAAACGATGGCCTCGGTGCGCATGCATTTGTACGACCACCTGATGACCCTACCGATCAGTTTCTATGAAAAGCGCCGCGTGGGCGAAATCATCAGCCGCAGCACCAACGACGTGGACCAGCTCCAGGATATGCTGTCGGGCACCCTCCCCGATTTCGCACGCCAGGTAGTGACGATCGTGATCGGCGTCGCATTCATCTTCAGGACCTCTCCCGGCCTGACCCTGCTGGCTCTGACCACTATACCGGCGCTGGTCGTAGCGACCTTCTTCTTCGGCCGTTTTATCCGCCGCCTCTCTAAGGAAAGACAAGATGCGCTGGCAGAAACGTCCGTAGTGGTGGAGGAAACCCTGCAAAACATCCACACGGTAAAAGCATTTTCCAATGAAGCCTACGAATCGAATCGCTACCACACTTCCCTGGACAAGGTGGTAAAGACGGGCATACATGGCGCCGTTTACCGGGGTATCTACTCCACCTTTGTTTTGTCGGTGCTCATGGGCGCCTTCTCCGCCATCCTCTGGTACGGCGTCAATCTCATGAAATCCGGGTCGCTGACTTACGGGACCCTGACGGCGTTCATGTTGTACATTGGCTTTATCGGCGGCGCCGTGGCTCAGTTCGGCGACCTTTTCGGGCGACTCCAGCGCACCATCGGCGCCTCCGAAAGGCTTTTCGAGATCATGGAGGAGCCCGGCGAATTCGCCGATCTTTCCGGCAGTCCGGCGACCGCGTACGCCTCGGGTACCGCCCCTGGAAGCCCCGTGACGGCGCCGTTCCTCAAAGGCGCCCTCGCGCTCGATGAAGTCCGCTTTTCCTATCCCACGCGCACCGATGTGGAAGTCCTCAAGGGCATCTCCTTCGATGTAAAGCCCGGTCATAAGATCGCCCTGGCTGGCCAAAGCGGCGCCGGCAAATCCACCATAGCTCAGCTCATCCTGGGCTTCTACACCCCCGACGCGGGACACATCCTATTCGATGGAAAACCTTCCACCGAATACGACCTGCGAACCCTTCGGCGTCACATGGCCATCGTACCCCAGGAAGTCTTGCTGTTCGGTGGCACCATCCGCGAAAACATCGCCTATGGCCGTCCCGGCGCTTCCGATGCGGACATCCGCGAAGCCGCCGCCCAGGCCAACGCCCTATCTTTCATCGAATCATTTCCCGAAGGCTTCGACACGATCGTGGGTGAAAGGGGAATCAAATTATCGGGAGGCCAACGTCAGCGCATCGCCATCGCACGCGCGATCCTCAAGGACCCCGTCCTTCTGATCCTGGACGAAGCCACCAGCGCCCTCGATTCGGAAAGCGAGCGCCTCGTCCAGGATGCCCTGGAGCACCTGATGAAGAGCCGGACCACACTGATCATCGCCCATCGCCTGTCCACCATCCGCCACGTGGACACCATTCACGTCCTGCAAGAAGGCAGGATCATCGAATCGGGATCCTTCGAGGAACTGGAAGGGCGCGAGGGAGGAGCTTTCCGTCAACTCCTGCAATTGCAGTTGCGCAAGCAACCGGCCGGGCTGGCGTGAGCCGCGGCGCGCCCCGGCGCCCACAACCTAAAATTTCCCGAAGAAATTCGAAATATCAAAATACACGTCCTTCTCGAGCCCGTCCCCATTTTTTATATGTAATACATCGTAAGACTTCCCTTTGTACATGCTAAGCGATTGCTTGGTACTCGAATACCCGGGCTCGTGATCCCTGATCCATTGGTATTCGGCGCGAACGCCGGGAGTTTCGGAAGTCTCGTGGATGACGATGGCTTTCTCGAAAGAGGAGCCGTCCCTCGACGAATCCGGCAGACCCAGGACCGCAGGCGCGGGCGTAGCGCCGGTCGCCTTATGTCCGGACGAACAGGAAAAAGCCAAAAGGATGGCTAATAATGCAATAAATGGTTTCATGGTATCCGTTTGGGATAAAGATGCACGAAACCGCCCAATTACATAAAAAAAGTGCGCCTATTTAAACGCATTGAACCCGGTAATATCCATCCCGGTAATGAGCAGGTGTATATCGTGCGTTCCCTCGTAGGTTATGACGCTTTCCATGTTCATCATATGCCGCATAATCGAGAATTCCCCGGTTATCCCCATCCCGCCGAGCATCTGGCGCGCATCGCGTGCGATGTCCGCGGCGATGGCACAGGCGTTTCGCTTGGCCATGGATACCTGGGCCGGGGTGGCGCGTCCCTCGTTCATCAATACGCCCAGCCTCCAGTTGAGCAGTTGAGCCTTGGTGATTTCGGTCACCATTTCGGCCAGCTTCTTTTGCTGAAGTTGAAAGCCCCCGATAGGCCTGTCGAATTGTATGCGCTCACGGCTGTAGCGCAGCGCTG
>CAZJDB010000104.1:0-96404 GCA_964544695.1 uncultured Chitinophagaceae bacterium | reverse complement strand
CAGGTGAGCCTGATCATGCTGATCGGCCTGCTTGCCAAGAACGCCATCCTGATCGTGGAATATGCGGTGCAGCGGCGGCGTTCAGGCATGGGGTTGGTGGCCTCCGCCCTTGAGGCGGCGCAACTGCGGCTTCGTCCGATTTTGATGACTTCATTCGCCTTCATCGTGGGGCTGCTGCCGTTGCTTCGCGTGACGGGGGCGTCCGCGCTGGGGAACCGCTCTATCGGGACGGGAGCGGTAGGGGGGATGCTCACGGGCGTTATCCTCGGGGTATTTATTATTCCGGTATTGTTTGTGATTTTTCAATTTCTCCAGGAAAAAGTCAGTACCAAAAAACAAACGAGCCATGAAATCGTATAAATATATTTTTCCGCTACTTCTGTCATTAGCCGCCTGCCGGGTGGGGCGCAACTATGAGCGCCCGGCCGTGCCTCTGCCGGTAACGTTCACCGCCACCGGCGATACCCTGAGCATCGCCGATAGCAGCCGCACGCAATTTTATTCGGACCCCTTACTGATCCGATTGATCGATACTGCCGTGATAAACAACTACGACCTGCTGACCGCCCTGACCCGGATCGCCAATGCCGGGCAGGAGGTCAGGCGGGCCAAGGCCGCCTTTGCTCCCGTGATCGAAGCCCAGGTGGGTGCCAACACCGGCATCTACGGGAAAAATACGATCAACGGTATCAGCGACGAGGCCTTCCTGGGCAAGGATCACCTCGAGGACTATTCAGTCTCCGCCACCCTCTCCTGGGAGGTCGACGTCTGGGGAAAAATCCGGCGTCAGAAAGAAGCCGCCCTGGCTGAATACCTGAAGAGCAGAGAAGGGGAAAGGGCCGTACAAACCACCCTGGTGTCAGACATAGCGCAAGGTTATTATAACCTCCAGATGCTGGACGCCCAACTGGAGATCGCCCGGCACAGCCTGGCCCTGGGGGATAGCATCCTGGACATGACGCGCCTCGAAAAGAACGCGGGCGACGTCACCCAACTGGCCGTGGAACAAGCCGACGCCCAGCGCCAGGCGGCCGCCCTGTTGGTGCCCCAACTCCTGCAAGGTATCAGCCTCCAGGAGAACGCGTTGCACATCCTGACAGGGACCCTGCCAGGGAGTCCCATTCCCAGGCAGGCTTTGGTGCACGCGTTACCGGTTTCGCTGGCTGTCGGCCTGCCAGCCGCTCTCCTAAGCCGCCGCCCCGACGTGCGCGCCGCGGAAATGGAGTTGGTCGCAGCCAACGCACGCGTCGGTGCGGCCCAGGCGAACCTCTATCCCGTACTGAGCATCACCGCCGGCGGAGGCCTCGACGCCTTTAAGGCGAGCAACTGGTTTAGCATTCCCAATTCGCTGTTCGGATTATTGGGCGGCGCTTTGGCGGAGCCTATCCTAAACGGCCGCGCCCTGCGGACCCAATATGAAGAATCAAAAATCGCGCGCGAACAAGCCGTCATTGCCTTCCGCCAATCGGTGCTCAACGCCGTAGGCGAGGTCTCCGACGCGCTGGTATCTTATCAACGCCTGATGGAACAGGAACGAATCGCGGCTACCCGAACGGAAACCTTGCGCCAGGCCATCGCGCATGCGCAGCTCTTATTCAAGAGCGGGCTGGCCAACTATCTGGAGGTGATCACCGCGCAGGGGAATTATCTTGCCAGCGAATTGGATTATGCGAGTATCCAGCGCCAGCAACTTTCTTCGCGTGTAGAATTATATCGTGCCCTTGGCGGCGGGTGGCAATAATGCGCCCGCTCATTGTGGAATCGCGTTGTTGCATTACCTTCGGGTATGAACCGCATTTCCCTGTTCTTCCTTCTCCTTCCCCTGTCGGCCAGCGCACAGGTTAGCTTACCGATTCCAACGAATATCCAGGGGGCAATAAACGGGGGCACCCGGACGAACACGGGCGACCCGGGCCCTAAATATTGGCAGAACCGGGCGGACTATACCATCAAGGTATCGTTTGACCCCGGTACGCGCCTGGTAAGCGGATCAGAAACCATTACCTACGACAACAACAGCCCCGATACGCTGCGGCAACTCCTGTTCAAGCTCTATCCCAATTTGTATAAGAAAGGGGTGCAAAGGAACATGTCCATCTCCCCAGAGGACGTCACCGACGGCGTCAGTGTCAGCAATATTTATGTCAACGGTAAAGAGGTGAACCGGGGCGGCCCGACGGGCCGGCGCCGACGGGCGTTAAACGAAGACACGAACATGGGTCTCGGCATTCCGCCCCTGGCTCCGAACAGCTCCGTCACGGTTACACTCGATTGGTCCTACACGTTAAACAAAGGTTCGCACATCCGTACGGGACAGGTGGACACCGGCGCTTTTTTCATCGCCTATTTCTTTCCGCGCATAGCCGTGTTCGACGACATAGACGGGTGGAACCGGTTTCCCTACCTGGGTAGCCAGGAATTTTACAACGATTTCTGCCACTTCAAAGTGGACATCACGCTTCCGGGGGATTACGCCGCCTGGGCCACGGGCAACCTTCTAAATGTGTCGGATGTATTTAAACCTGCTATCGCTCAGCGGCTCTCGCAGGTGGGAGACGGGGTGACCGACGTCATCGACACCGCTAACCTTCGCACAGGCGTAACCATGCGGCCCGATTCAAACACCTGGAAATTCGAAGCAAACGACGTCACCGACTTTACTTTTGCCATCAGCAATCACTATATATGGAAGGCCAGCAGCCTCGTCGTCGATCCCGCCACGGGGCGCCGGACCCGGGTGGACGCCGTATTCAACCCCATCCATCCAGACTACTACGAAGTGGTTGACTTCGCGCGGAAGACGGTGCAGGCCATGAGTTACCGCTTTCCCGCGTGGCCCTATCCCTATCCACACGAAACCGTGTTCGACGGGCTGGACCAGATGGAATATCCCATGATGGTGAACGACAACCCACTCAGCAACCGGCCCGAGGACATCTTCCTGACCGACCATGAAATCTTCCATACCATGTTCCCCTTTTATATGGGGATCAACGAAACCAAGTATGCTTTTATGGATGAGGGATGGGCCACCATCGGCGAGTGGGTGATCTCCCCTTTGATCGACTCCAGCCTCACGGACCAGGATGGGGTAGGTGGCTACGCCTCTCTGTCGGGACGCGAGGATGACCTGCCCATCATGACCCTCAGCACCCAGGAAGAGGGCAATGCGTATTACCTGAACTCGTACCCCAAACCCGGCCTGGGTTACTACTATGCCAGGGACCTGCTGGGCGATACCTTATTCCTGAAAGGACTGCACCATTATATCCGCACCTGGGCGGGAAAACACCCCATCCCCCTGGACTTTTTCAACTGCATGAACGCCGGCTCGGGCAAGAACCTCAACTGGTTCTGGTCCCGCTGGTTTTACGAAGGCGGGTACCCCGACCTGGCGATCGGCACGGTGCGCAAAGGGGCGGTCACCGTGGTCAACAAAGGAGGAAAGCCCGTTCCCATCGACCTGACCATTGATTATGCGGACGGTCATGCCGAGAAGCTCCATCGTTCGATCGCTGTATGGGAACATGCCAGCAGCGTCACGTTGCCGTTGGCGACGGTTGCAATTAAAAAGATCACATTGGGGGGCACCTTTGATCCGGACCACAATCCCAAGGATAACGTATATACAGGGGAGTGATATGATACGACTCGTGCTCATCCGTCATGGCGAAAGCCTATGGAATAAGGAAAACCGGTTTACGGGCTGGACCGACGTGGACCTGTCCGAAAAGGGCATCCAGGAAGCCCGGAACGCAGGGCAGCGCCTCCTGGCCGCCGGCTTCGACTTCGACCTGGCCTACACCTCGGTCCTGAAGCGAGCCATCAAGACCCTTGAACTCGTACTGGAAGAAATGGACCTGCTGTGGATCCCCGATGAAAAATCATGGAGGCTCAACGAACGCCACTACGGAGCCCTCCAGGGCCTCAACAAAGCCGACACCGCTGCCCAGTTCGGCGAAGCCCAGGTCCGCATCTGGAGGCGCAGTTACGACGTGGCACCGCCTCCCCTCCTCAAAGACGACCCCCGCTATCCGGGCAACGATCCACGGTATGCAGGAGTGGCTGATCTTCCGGTGGGTGAGTCCCTTCGCGACACCGTGGACCGCTTCCTGGTGTTTTGGGAAGAAAGCATCGTTCCTTCATTGGTCGCCGGTCGTAAGGTAGTTATTGCGGCGCACGGGAACAGTTTGCGGGCGCTCGTCAAGCACCTGGACCATATTTCCGATGCCGATATAGCCGACCTGGAAATCCCCACCGGGATGCCCCTGGTCTACGAACTGGACGATTCGTTGAAGACCCAGAAGAAATACTATGTTTAGGAACTTCATCCGCCTGCTGGTCAATCTGGTCATCGCCGCCTTCGTTTTCATGGTGATCATCCTGCTGATCTTCGACCAGTTCGTTCAGTTCCGCATGGATGATAAGGACCTGTACGCGATATTCCATTCGGAGAAACTTTACCCTACCGTCGCTTATTATTCGGCCGGCGGCCGGCGTATCCGGTATCTTTCAGTGGGTTCGGACACTACGTGTTGTGTTTTGTTTATTCACGGGGCGCCCAGTTCCCTCAGCTACTGGCGGAACTATTTAATGGACAGCGCTCTGCTGCACAATGCGCGCATGTACGCGGTCGACCGGCCAGGGTACGGTTACTCCGGACTCGCAGACCCCATCCCCGACATCCATCAACAAGCGCTTCTTCTGAAGCCTTTGCTGGACAGCATGCGCGCCCTCCATCACCCCATTGTGCTGGTAGGCGCTTCCTACGGCACCGCAGTGGCCTCCCGCCTCGTCATGGACAACCCCGGCGTCGTCGACGGCCTCGTCCTCATTGCTCCCGCCATCGCCCCGGGAGAGGAAAAAATATTCTGGTTCACCCCTGCCATCGAACACCCCTGGCTGCGTTGGTTCATCCCCCGGATGCTGCAGTCCGCCAACACCGAAAAAATCCACCACAAAGCCGAGCTCGAAAAAATGCTCCCCCTTTGGTCTTCCATCCATATTCCGGTCACCTACCTGCAGGGCTCCAAGGATGAATTGGTCTATCCCTCGAACGCGAACTTTGCGAGGACCCACCTGGTCAACGCCAGTCCTTTGACGGTGCATATGATCCCCGGCAAGGGGCACCTCATTGCTTTTTCCAATAAGCCTGAGGTTGAAGCGGCTATACTTGACATGATCGGCCGCGTTAGTGCCACCTCAGTTGCGCCCCTGCGCCTCGCCTCAGCACCACCGCACCAGTAAATTCCCGCGTTCCCTAGAATAATTACGGCGTTCACCCGGCCTGTTCTTTTGGGGGTTTTCTTTCGAAGTACATTTAGTGTACCGTTTAACCTCGTTTACATGAAAATCGCTGTTGTAGGAACAGGGTACGTCGGTCTGGTGACCGGTACCTGCTTCGCCGAGACCGGCAACAAAGTTATATGCGTCGACATCGACGCCCACAAAGTCCAGAAACTCTCCGGGGGAGAAATCACTATCTACGAACCCGGGCTGGAACACCTTTTCCTCCGAAACCTTAAGGAAGGCCGTCTTCAATTCACGACCGACCTCGCCGAAGGCATACGGGAAGCCCAGGTCATATTCCTGGCGCTCCCCACGCCTCCCGGCAAGGACGGCGCCGCAGACCTGTCCTACGTCCTTCAGGTCGCCGACCAGCTCGGTCGCCTGCTCACCGACTACAAAGTCATCGTCGACAAAAGCACCGTCCCCGTGGGCACCGCCGACCAGGTTCGCGTAGCCATCGCCCGCAATTTTTCCGGTGACTTCGATGTCGTCTCCAACCCCGAATTCTTACGGGAAGGCGTAGCCGTAGACGACTTCATGAAGCCCGACCGCGTGGTTATCGGCACGCTTTCCGAACGCGCCCGCAAGATTTTCCGGGATTTATATGGACCATTCGTCCGGCAGGGCAACCCCGTCCTATTCATGGACGAGCGTTCCGCCGAACTCTCCAAATACGCTGCCAACGCCTTCCTCGCCACCAAGATCACCTTCATGAACGAAATCGCGCGCCTCTGCGAACTCCTGGGCGCCGACGTAGACATGGTCCGCAAGGCCATGGGCAGCGACGAGCGCATAGGCCGGCGCTTTCTCTTTCCCGGTATCGGGTACGGGGGCAGTTGCTTTCCCAAAGACGTACAGGCCCTGGCGCGCTCCGCTTCCGAGGCTGGGTATAAGTTTAGCATTTTGGAATCCGTCATGGAAGTCAACGAGGCCCAAAAGGTCTACTTGATTCCCAAGATGCGTTCCTATTTTAATGGCGTCCTCGCCGGCCGCCGCATCGCCCTCTGGGGTCTCGCCTTCAAACCCAACACCGACGACATCCGCGAAGCTCCCGCCCTCTATATGATCGAGGCCCTCCTCGCCGAAGGAGCCATCGTCTCCGCCTTCGACCCCGAAGCTATGCCGCACGTGCGGCGGCTGTATGGCGACCGCGTTATTTTTGGCGCCAATCAATACGATGTGCTGGCCGCTGCCGATGCCGTCGTCATCGCCACCGAGTGGTCCGTCTTCCGAACCCCCGACTTCGAAAAAATGACTTCCTTAATGGCCCAGCGTGTCATCTTCGACGGCCGCAACGTCTTCGAGGTCGCCCAGATGGAAGCCCTTGGCTTTGAATATTTCAGTGTAGGCCGTGGCAACGATGCGGGCTCCGCCCTCAGCCAGGAAGAAGAGGCCCGCGCCTAAATTTATTTTGCCTTGCCGGGTGTATGCCCCACCGGCAGTATGCTTCACTGGGCGGGCTGAGGGGCGGTGGACCTCGACTTCGCCGTAACAAAGCGGCTGCGTCGAGGCCCACCGCCCCTCAGCCCGCCCTGCCGCCCCGAGGAAGAGCGAAGAGCCGCCGGCGTCTTGGTCGAACGAGCTAGCTCTCATAGCCGGCTCGGCATTCAGGCTCCCCAAGCTCCCCAAGCTCCCCAAGCTCCCCCGGCCGCCAAAGGCGGCCGACCCGAAGTCAATGAATCAATAAGCCCGCCACCCCCGCTCCGGGGGGGTCTGGGGGGTCTACCCCCCCAGATCATAAGAGTATTTTTTTATGCCCCCTGAGCATACTATATTCTCAAAGTATGCGAAGGGGGCATAAAAAAATAACCCCGCCTAGAAAGGCAGGGCGTTTTGCTTACCTCTGAAACCACAATATTGAATGTGTGTCCAGAAAGAGTTATTATCTCAAGTGAGAAGAATTCGTTGATGAATGTTTTGGTAGAAGGTCTTCATGAAGAGGTCCGCTTAGCGTTTTCATATTCATTTGGTACCCGTATTAAATGTGTCCCAAAATTACATCTCAAACGTCATGGGGTGTGACAAATTTCATTCTTTTTCTTATAGTAAAAGAACTACGGAAATCTACGATCGTATCTACACCGCTGAAGCACACAAACGACACGATTTAGCAAAGAAAATCCCCACAATTATAAAGATAAGTATTTTTATCTGGTTTTGAAACCGCCTGTCCAAAATTAGTTAGGAGACCAGGGATTAAGATGTTCATTTTGTGCATTCTCAAATAAGCGAGGGTACAGCGTTTGACGAAATGGTGGCGAGCTCATAGCCCGGGAAACAAACCCGCGTACCGCCGGCAAGCCCGCGCGCCACGCGCCGAAAAACCTCCCACGGGATCCTCATTTCACCGCCCAAAATCCCCCACCGACCGAAACCGAATGGGAACCCGCCGAACTGCCATTGCCGGAAGCAGGCCCCGGGCCTAGATTTGCCGGAAACCACTCGACATGGAAACGTTACTGATGACCAAGGGCTTGCGCAAATCCTTCCCCTCGAAAACGGGACCTGTGCAGGCCGTCAAAGGGGTAGACTTATGCGTCTCCCAAGGCGAAATATTCGGATTCCTGGGCCCCAATGGGGCGGGAAAAACCACAACCCTGCGGATGCTGGCCACCCTCCTGGTCCCTGATGGGGGCGAGGCGAGGGTAGCGGGGCACGATCTCATCAAAGAGCCGGATAAAGTTCGAAAAGCCATAGGCTACGTCAGCCAGGTTGGTGGCTCGGACCGGGACGTGAGCGCCTGGGAGGACCTCATGCTACAAGCCAGGCTGTATGGCATAGACGCGAAACAAGCAGGCAAAAGGGCTGCGCAACTCATCAAGACGTTAAATCTGGAAAGCGTGTCAGCAAGAAAATCCTCCACCTACTCCGGCGGTCAAAAGCGAAGGCTCGACATAGCCTTGGGCATGATGCATCGTCCGGCCTTGTTGTTCCTGGACGAGCCTACTACCGGCCTCGATCCCAACAGCAGGGCCCAGTTGTGGGTTGAGGTCAAGCGCCTCAGAGATGAGGGCGCCACCATTTTCCTGACCACGCATTACATGGATGAAGCCGACGAACTTTCGGACCGTATTGCGATCATGGATCAAGGCGTCATCGTGGCTGAGGGCACGCCCAGACACCTCAAGCAGCAGGTCGCCGGAGATATGGTGCTCCTTGGGCTGAACAGCGAAAACGAGAAAGCGATAAACCTGCTGAAAGCCCAGCCGTACACAAGAGAAGCGGCCATGGAAAACGGCAAGATCCGGTTATACGTCAAGGAAGGCGAAGCCGTCCTGCCCCGCATATTGAAGCTCCTCGACCAGGAATCGATATCCCTTAGCTCAGTCACCCTTTCCCAACCCACGCTGGACGACGTCTTCTTAAGGGAGACCGGCCGCACCTTACATGCATAATACATGAACTTCCTCACCGGATCCCGAATCTATTTCGGACGTAAAATGAAAGAGACCCTGGGCAACCCCGTTATGCTCACCATCACCGTTTTCGTACCCGTCATGTACCTGTTGCTTTACGCCCCCCTGCTCAAGAACCTGAAAGGCGTCCCGGGCTTTCCACAGGGCAACATCCTGAACCTGTTCCTCCCGGGCATGCTCGTCTCCTTTTCCATCTTTGGTGGCGCCTTTGCGGGTTTCCGCCTCATCGACGAGATTCGCCAGGGGATCATCGAGCGCTTCCGCGTAACGCCCACCAGCAGGGTGGCCATCCTGATCGGAGCCATGACCCGGGACGCGGTGAACGTCCAGATCCAGGCCCTGGTTTTCACGATGCTTGCCCTGCCCTTTGGCCTCCAGGTCAATTGGGGAGGATTCCTTCTCCTGATGGTCCTCCTGCTGGTCAACACGTGTATGTTTGCGGCCTTTTCCTATGCCATCGCGCTGCGCTTCCAAAGCGAGGACACGCTGGTACCCTTTGCGCAGATGGTCTCGCTGCCCCTCTTGCTCCTGGCGGGGTTCCTGTTGCCTATGGATTTGGCGCCGGGGTGGCTCAAGGTCGCGGCACACGCCGACCCGGTCTATTATTCCGTCACTGCGGCGAGAGCGCTGACCAACGGGCATTTCAAAGACAAGAGCATCTGGCAGGCTTTCGCCATCACCACGCCGGCCATGATCTTAGTCCTCACCTGGGCCTCCAGGTCCTTCAAAAGGGTGATTCGTTGAAAAACCAAGGCTATCCGGTGAATTTATGATCGATCCGGGATAATTTTTGCCAACTTTAGTTGTTCGGCATAAGCCACATCAGGGATTAGAATTCTATATGCCCGCGGAACGCGTAAATATTGACCGGACCGCGGGCTTTATTGTACCCGGGATTGTGAGCCCATTGGTAGTCGGCCGAAAGGAACACGTGCGCAAACAGGCGTAAAGAATAATAATACTCCAGGATCCCTTCGTGCCCGTAGTCCAGGTTCCCGTCCCCGATCATGAATCCCTTAAAACCGGCCTTCAGAAAAGCCTGGTGGCCCGAAGAGATGCCGTTCAGGACACCCGCGACGCCAGTGACATCATAGGGACGATGCCAAAGCTTCCCCAGCACAGACACCCCCGCGCTAATGGTTTCATCGATCTCAGTGAAAGCCCACGTGCCCGTCTTTCCGTCGTTCCAACTGGCTCTTAAAAAAACCCCAACGTTGTCCGTTATATTTTGGTTGGCGCTGAGGCCCCATCCGTATTTGGAACCGTGGGCAGGGGAAAGGACCGTCCCGTCGAAGACGCCTACCAGGCTGCTGTCCCCGTGCTGCACCTGGTTCAGTACCGTGGAATATGCTACGGCCCGCGTCAAATCATCGAACACGAGCAACCGGATCGTCCCGGGCTGCTTGCCGATGACGATGGGCTTTTCCCCCTCGATAGTAATCCCATGGTATTTAAAAATGTCGGGATCCAGGTCGGGACCATTGGCCTGGCGCGGTTCCTGGGCGATGCTGCCCCGGACTGCGAAGCCCTTCAGGAAGAATTCTGCTGTCAGGCCCACGGTATACCCCCGCGTATTGGCGGGGTAATCCCAGGCCCCGTTGCTCATCAGGGCCCAGTTGAGGAATTGGGTCCGGGCCTCGTGACTGAACAGGTTATCGTCGAAGAAATCATCCAGGGAAAATTTTCCGACGCTCAGGGTCAGCCTTTGAATGGGGATGGAATCGCGCACCTGGTTGACGTCGTCCTCCTGGATGATGTACCCCGTATGCCCCAGGGGAATGTTTTGCTGGAAGAAGAAGCGTGCGGTATAGATAGCGGGCGCGGGGTTCCCGATGCGGAAGGTCTCCCCGTTGGGGAAACCCGCCATCCCCGTAGCGTTGCTCAGGCCCCTGCCTCCCGATACTTCGGGGTTGAAGTACAGGGCTGCCCCTGCCCAAAGCTTGCGGCCAAGGAAAAAGGAAGTGGTCAGGCTGGTCACGTTGTGCTCGGGCGTGTCCACGAGGCTGTTGGGACCCGTGTAAGCGGCCGGGAAGGCAAAGTGCCCCATGTCCACGCTGGTGAGCTGGAAATGGACGCTCCAGGGCTCCGGCGCCACGAAGATGGCGCGTGCCGCAATGTCCGGATTATACTGCTGGGCCGTCGCCCCCAAAGAAATCAAAAGGCTCAGAGCCACTGATCGAACTTTCTGATAAACCATGTCTTTATTACTTGAGTAAGCAAACAATAAGTCAATAATATTCCCACCAGCCACGGAAAATACGCCAAAGGCAGCGGAACCATCTTCAAGGCAGAGGCCAGTGGAGAAAAGGGTAGATACAAACCTACCCCCATGATCAGGATCGTCGTAAAAATCACAGGCGCCGTAGCCCAACTTTGAACAAAGGGAATTTTACGCGTCCGGATCAGATGAACGATCAACGTCTGCGACAACAACCCCTCCACAAACCACCCCGATTGGAACAAAGCGGGCGAAGCATGGAAAACCCAAAGCAATACGCCGAACGTCGCATAATCGAAGATAGAGCTCACCGGCCCGATCCACAGCATGAAGCGCGCAATCCCCGATGCATCCCACTTCTTGGGCGATTCCAGGTAATCCTTGTCCATCCGGTCCCAGGGTATGGCCGTCTGGGACAGGTCGTAGAGGAGGTTCTGCACCAGTATCTGGATCGGCAGCATGGGGAGGAAGGGAAAAAGGGCAGATGCACCCAGCATACTGAACATATTTCCGAAATTGCTGCTGGCCGTCATCTTGATGTACTTGATGATGTTCCCGAACGTACGGCGCCCGTAGATGACCCCTTTGCGCAGCACCATCAGATCTTTTTCGAGCAGGATGATGTCGGCGCTTTCCTTGGCAATGTCCACGGCGGTATCCACCGAAATCCCCACGTCCGCGTCGCGCAGGGCGGCCGCGTCGTTGATGCCGTCCCCCATGAAGCCCACCGTATGCCCCGAGGCCTGCAGGCAACGGACCACGCGTGCCTTTTGGGTAGGGCTCAGCTTGGCGAGAATGGAAATAGACTCAAGCGAGACAGCCAAAGCCGAGTCGGACATGACATCGAGATCGGCCCCGAGGAGCACGTGTTGAAACGGAATCCCTACGTCGCGGCATATCTTCTTCGTCACGATCTCATTGTCTCCTGTGAGGACCTTTATATGAATCCCCAACTTCAGCAGGGCCTCGATGGACGGCCGTGCCGAGGGTTTGGCCGGATCCAGGAACCCAATGAAACCCGTCAGGATCAATCCGCACTCGTCCGCCACGGAGTAGGTGAGGGGACGCTCGTCGAATTCCTTGATGGCCACCAGGAGCACCCGTAGGCCTTCTTCATTGAGCTTACGAGAATTGCGCTCCACGATCTCGCGCATGCGCGCATCCATGGGCACCACGACCTCTTCCCCTTCGGGGTCCAGGGCGTGCGTGCAAAGCCCCAGCACTTCTTCCACCGCGCCCTTGCAGATCAGGAGGTGGCGGTGGTTGCGCGCTTCGAGGATGACGGACATGCGGCGGCGCTCGAAGTCGAAGGGAATTTCGTCGACCTTTTTAAAATCCTGGGCCTTGAGGTGCTCGTGCACTTCATCGGCGTGTTCCAGGACGGCCACGTCCAGGAGGTTCTTCAACCCCGTCTGATAGTAACTGTTCAGGTAGGCCCACTTCATTACCTCTTCGTCGTCTTCTCCCAATACGTTGAGGTGCTTTTGGAGGATGATCTTGTCCATGGTCAGGGTGCCCGTCTTGTCGGTGCACAGGATGTTCATGGCCCCGATATTCTGAATGGCGTTGAGGCGCTTGACGATTACTTTCCGGCGGCTCATGTTCACGGCGCCCTTGGCGAGGTTCGCCGTGACGATCATGGGCAGCATCTCGGGGGTCAGGCCCACGGCGACGGAGATGCCGAAAAGGAGGGCCTCCATCCAATTATGTTTCAAAAACCCATTAATCAGGAAAACCAGCGGGACCATCACCAACATGAAGCGGATCAGGAGCCAACTGACTTTGCTGACTCCCTTGTCGAAGCTCGTTTCAGCGCGCTTCCCCGTCAGGCCCTTGCTGATCGAGCCGAAGTAGGTGTCGTTCCCTGTAGCCACCACCAGGGCGCGGGCCGTCCCGCTGACCACGTTGGTCCCCATAAAGCAGATGTTGTCCTTTTCGGATTTCTCCACGGGCAGGGATTCCCCCGTCAGCATGGCCTGGCTCACGAAAAGGTCTTTGGATTGGATGATCCGCACGTCGGCCGGGATCATATCTCCCGCGGAAAGGAATACCACGTCTCCGGGCACGACTTCCTTCAGGTCGACTTCCAAACGGCCCGAGCGCTCCACTGTTGCCGTGGTGCGGACCATCCCCTTCAGGATCGCCGCCGCGCGGTTGCTCCGGTATTCCTGGAAAAAGCGCAGCAAAGCGCTGACCAATACCATCACCGAAACGACGATGACCGTTTCAAAGTCCGCCATGAAGGCGGACACGGCCGCGATAACGATCAAAATGCCGATGAAGGGATTGAGAAAAGCCTCCCCCAACTGCTTATACCACGTGGGAGCTTTTTCGTGATAGACTTCATTGGCGCCATAGCGATCCAGCCGTTCGCGGGCTTCCTCGGGGGTCAGCCCCTCAGGGCTGCTGTCCAGGGCCTGGAAACTGGCGGTTGCGCTCAGGGCCGAGAGGTCCCTGAGGCGGGCCATGATGCGATCCTCCCCACCCGGAGTCAGGCGGGACTTGATCTTTTGGCGTACTTGTTTTACCTGAGTGATCATAACTCCTGGTTTGTCCCGTACATGTGGGCACCCCAGGGGCGATCCGGATGGACGGGAGATTAACGATAAAGTCTACTATGATAAGGGTCCATATTTCGCTAATTATTGCCATTCGGGCGACGCGCCGAAGGCGCGTCCTGGAATATTACGGGGCAAAGGTAAGCCTCCCCACGTTACCGGAACGTTAGGAAACTCTTAGAAAAAAATTAGAATTTACTCTGATCTAAGGCTTTTGACCGGACTCGCCAGCGCCGCCTTGATCGCCTGAAAACTCACCGTGAGGACCGCGATAAAAATAGCCGTGATCCCCGACAAGATGAACACCCAGGGCTCGAGATGGATGTGGTACTTATAATTCCCCAGCCATTTGTACATGAAGTACGCGGCGATGGGCGAAGCAAATAGGATGGAGATGACGACCAGCCCCACGAAGTCCCTCGACAACAACGTCGCCAGGTTGGTGACCGAGGCTCCAAGCACCTTGCGCACGCCGATCTCCTTGACCCTGGCCTCGGCCATATAGGCCGCGAGGGCGAACAGTCCCAGGCACGAAATGAAAATAGTCAGGCCTGCGAACCACTCGGCGAGCTTGGCGGTTGTCCTTTCATCCTCGAATTTCTTTTCGTATTCTGTATCGGCGAATTTATACTCGACCGGATACTCGGGATTGTAGCGTTTCAGGATCTTCCCCAGGCTAGCCACGTTGTCGCTGGTGGACCGCGCCGGGTTCATCCGAACGTGGATGGTATTGAACCAGCCCTGGGTGGGTCCGGAGAAGACCATGGGGCGGATGGGATCGTAGGGAGACTCCAGGATGAAGTCCTTAACCACGCCTACGATCTTGTATTGGATGCTTCCCGGATATCCCACCGTCAGACCAATGGGGTTCTTCATGTGCATTGCCTTTACGCAGGACTCGTTCAGGATGCACGAGGTGGAATCCGAAGGATAATTTGCCAAATCCATGTCCCTGCCCCGGACGATCGTCATGCCCGTGGTCTTTACAATGCCCCCGTCGGTGGAGAGGAGATTGACGATGAGCTTGTCGTCTCCCGGTAGCTTCCCGGGCCAGACGAGGCCCCACGTATTGCTCCAGGACTCCGTGATGGGATAGCTTTCCATACTCACGTAGCTGGCCGTCCCCTGTGACATCAAATCCTGGCGGATCAACCGGTAATTCCTTTGCATGTCCCCCTGGAGCATCACGTAAACGAGGTTGTTCCGGTTGTACCCGATTTCCCGGGCCTGGGCATAGCGCACCTGGCGCAGGATGATGAGGGTGGAAATAATCAGTAGGATGGCGAACGTAAACTGCACGACCACCAGGATCTTGCGCGGTGTCACGAGGGCGTTTGCCTTTTTGAAGGTGCCCTTCAGGACCTGGACGGGACGGAAGCGGCTCAGGAAGAAAGCGGGATAGCTGCCCGCCAGGATGCCCGTGAAGAGTATGAAGCCCAGGATGGACAGCCAAAACAAGGGATTGGAGACGTCCAGGGCCAGGTTCTTGTGCGTGAGTTCATTGAAGGGACCCAGGAGGAAATACACCCCGATCAGGGCGATCGCCCCCGCGATCACGGCCAGGATCAGCGACTCCATCAGGAACTGGAAGACGAGCGCGTTCCTGAGCGCGCCTACCGTTTTGCGGATCCCGACCTCCTTGGCCCTTCGCTCGCTGCGCGCCGTAGACAGGTTCATGAAGTTGATACACGCGATCACCAGGATGAACACCGCGATCAGCGCAAAGGCCCGAACCATCTCGATGCGGCCTCCCGTTTGCTTTCCATCTTCGAAATTGGAGAAGAGGTGCATGCGCGTGTACGGATAGAAAAAGACGTGCGTTGTCGCCTTCGGGTCCTCGTGCTTGATCGTGATGTTACTGATCTTGGCGTTGAAGGCCTTGATATTGGTGTTGGGTTTCAGCAATACATAATTTCGCGTGGAATTGTTCCCCCAGGAACTGTCGTCCTGTCCCGTCTTGACCATGTAGGACCAGGGCAGCAGGTACTCGTAATCGAACTGCGTATTGTTGGGGTGATCCTTGATGACCCCCGTCACGATAAAATTATCGTTGTTTTGGATTTTGACCGTTTTCCCCAATGCATCCGCTGCCCCGAATAGTTTATGCGCCAAACTTTGCGTGATGACGATGGACGTAGGGTTGTCCAGGGCGGTCCTGGCATTCCCCTCCACGAAGGGGACGCTGAAGATATCCAGGAAATCGGGGTCCACTTCGGTCCCTTTAACCATAAGGCGTTTGTCCCCCACGGAGAACAGGTAGTTCTGGTCCCAGTTGGCGCGCGTTGCTTTTTCGATCTCGGGATAGTCCGTTTTCAGCGCACCGCGCATGACCTTGGGCGTGGTGGGCCAGTCCATGACCTTGTCAGTCCAGGTATCCTCGTTCCAGGCCACGTAGATGCGGTCGGCCTTGGGAAAGAAGCGGTCGTAGCTCCATTCGTTCTGGACCCAGAGCAGGATCAGGAGCGCGCTGGCCATGCCGATCGACAGGCCGAGGATGTTGATGAAGGAGAAACCCTTGCTGCGGCGTAGGTTCCGGAGGGCGACGAGGAGATAGTTCTTCAGCATACCCCCTGCCGCACAAGGGTTGTGCCAGACCTGAAACCCTTGCCGGACGCGGCCCGGGCATCAGCTCTGGTGTACGAAAACGAACGTTTTCCGTTACACATGGGGCAGTTCCAGCGTAAATACCGTCCCTTCCCCGGGGTTGGAGCTGACTTGAATCGTTCCCTTATGCAGTTCAATAATCTTGTGCGTCAGTGACAACCCGATCCCATTCCCTTCCGCATACCCCTTGTTGCTGCCTCGGAAAAAAGGGGTGAAGATGTGGGGCTGGTCCTCACCGGGTATGCCGATCCCATGATCCGCGAAGCGCAGGATCGCCTGCTTGTCGAAATACGTGATGGCAACCGTACTGAGGTGATCGGCCGAGAACTTGCAACTGTTTTCCATCAGGTTCAGGAAGGCCACCCTGAGTAAGTATTCGTTTCCCCACACCGAAATGAACTCCCCTTCTTCGATCTCCTGTTCGAAAAGGATATTGACCCGATAATCCATCCCCGACTTCATCACGAGGTCGCGCGCGTCCATGAGCACCTCGTCCAGCCTCAGCTCTTTCATATGGATTCCAGACTGGTCGTAGTTGGCCTTTGCCAAATCCAACAAGCCGTTGGATAGTCGTACCAGGCGCCGGGCATCCAGGAAAGCCAGCCGGATAAGCTGCTGATACTCTTCCGTACTCCTCGGCTTGAGCAAAGCAAGCTCCAGTTCTCCCACCATTCCCGACAGGGGCGTACGCAGCTCGTGGGCGATGTTGCTCACGAACTCCTTTTGCGCCTCCAGCGCGTGCTCCATTCTTTCGGTGGTTTCCCGCATGCGTGCCTCCAAACGCTTTTCCCGGCGGCGCATCAGAAGGTACACGACGCCCACACCTAAGACCGATAGCAGCAGTATCATGGTTCCTTAAAGATAAACCCCATCCCGCTCTTGGTATGGATCAGTTTTCGTTCCGGGAAGTCCTTGTCCACCTTTTTCCGGAGGTAATTGATATAGACATCGATGAAATTCGTGCCAGTATCGAAATGCGTATCCCAGACGTGCTCGGCGATCTCATTGCGCGACAGCACGCGGTCCGGATTCTTCATCATATATTCAAGGAGCTTGAATTCCTTGGGCGTCAGGACGATTTCCTTGCCGTCCCTGCTTACCGACTTGGTATGCACGTTCATCACGAGCCCACCCATACTCAGTACCGTCGCCGCGGATATGTCCCGCGTTCGTTTTAAGAGCGCCCTGACCCGCGCCAGCAGTTCCCGGAAATCGAAGGGCTTCACGAGGTAATCATCCGCCCCCGCGTCGAACCCTTCCACCTTGTCGTCCGTGGTCCCCAGCGCCGTGAGCATGATGATGGGAAGAAAGGGCTTGGAGGCCCTCAGCTCCTTGCACAATTCCAGACCCCCGAGACCCGGAAGGATGATGTCGGTGATCACCAGGTCCCAGGACCCACCCAACGCCAGGCTTTTACCCGTGAGCCCGTCGGGGGTCAGGGTCACCTCGAAACCCTCTTCCTCCAGGCCCCGCTTGATGAGGCCCGCGACGCGCAAATCGTCTTCTATGAAAAGGATGTGCATTTTGCGTAAATTTACGCCGTGAAGTTTCTTGTCAAGATATTTAAGGCCATTTTCATCCGGAAGAAAGAGTGCTGCCGCTGAGGTGCGCCTTCAGGTGCCCGTCCGGCGGTGTGGCCTGTTTCTTCGGTAGTCCCCAAGCAGGAATAAACGCCAGCACAACGATCGACGCCGACACGAGAAACCCTCCCCTCAACGCCAAATGCTCCGACAACTGCGCCCCCCGGCTCAGCGATTTTTGCTGGATGTCCTGATGGATCACCGCCAGCAAAGCGATCCCCAGCGAAGCACTGAGTTGCATCGTCAGGCTATTGATCGAGGACGCCATCGTTACCTGTGAAGTCTCCACCGAATTCACCATGGCCGTCGTCAGGGGCGTCATCAGCATCCCCATCCCCACGCCCCTAGCCATCACCACGGGGATGATGATCCATATGGGCGTTCCATGCACAAAAAACGCAAAGATGTAGGTCGTAGCCGCGATCAGGGTGATGGCGACCAGCAATACGTTCCGCGAACCAAACTTATCCGCCATGCGCCCCGCGATGGGCGTCATGATGGCCGTCATGACGGACTGGGGCAAGAGCAGCAGCCCCGATTGCAATTCGGAATATCCCAATGAAATTTGATAGAGAAAGGGTAGGAGGAAGACGCCCCCAAATAGCGCAGCCGAGCGAATACACGTGAGGAACTGGGTCCGCACGAAGTCCTTATTCTTGAACAATTGCAGGTTGAATATGGGATCTGCTGCTTTTCGTTCTTTCCTGATAAACAGGATGAGGGCGATCAGGGCCGCCACTTCGCAACCGATCACCTCCCATGAGCCGGCCCCCGACCGCTCGGTTCGGGCGATCGCATACTGGATCCCCACGATGAAAACGGTCAGCGAAACGAAGCCGCCCAGGTCGAAAGCGCTGCGGACCTTGGGTGCTTTGGATAGGAAGCGCAGGAATACGAAAGAAAGGGCAATGGTAATTGCGCAAACGGGCACATTCACGAAAAATATACTCGGCCACCCGAATTCCTGAGTCAGGGCCCCCCCTACGGTGGGGCCAAGGGCCGGCCCCAGAAGCGCCCCGATACCCCACCACCCGATAGCCTTTCCCCTTTCCTCCTTGGGAAAAACCGTGGATAATATGGACAACACCGTAGGATTGATCGCCCCTCCTCCAAAAGACTGCAGCACCCGGGAAGCCACGAGCATATCCAGGCTATGCGAAAACCCGCAGCACAGGGATCCCGTCGTAAAGATGATCAGGGCCATCAGGTAAAGCCTGAAAAACCCGATCCGGTCCTTCAACCAATTGGTCAGGGGCATGAACACACAAAACCCAAGCATGTAGGCGGTAACGACCCATTGTATATCATCTATACGCGCATGGAATTCCCGGCTCATGGTGGGCAGGGAGACGTTGACGATGCTGCTGTCGAGGGAAGCCATGAAGGTGCCGAGCATTAGGGTAGCCAATATCCAGGAACGATGCTGCATAAGGGGAAAAAGATACCATTTTTAACCCACCCGGAACGGGGGGTATCGGGTTTTTTACTGTATTATTGCCGCCAAAAGAATCCCACATGCACTTTACCGCCTCCAGTTCCAAAGAAGACGTATTCGACCAGGTAGCAACCATGCTGAATAAAGAACACTTTAGGATGATCGATCGGGACTTTTCCCGACCCTGGGGAGGATTCTTTGTCATAGACGAATCCCAAACTTCCGCTTTTATCAAGGAATTCTTCCCGTTGGAAAAATTCACCACGGTTGGCAAACTCAGCCCTAAAATCCTGGTGGTCGCCCCGGGAAAGCGCCTTTCCTGGCAGTACCACTTCCGCCGGGCCGAAATCTGGAGGGTGGTAGCCGGAGAATGCGGCGTAGTGACCAGCCTGACCGATGAGGAAGGGGCCCTGGCCGAATACGAGCCCGGGGACATCATCCATCTGGGGCAGGGTGAACGCCACCGCCTCGTCGGCTTGGGAACCTACGGCGTCATCGCGGAAATCTGGCAACACACCGACGCAGCCAACCCTTCCAACGAAGAGGACATCGTGCGCTTGCAAGATGATTTCGGACGATAATCGTATCTTCAGGGGCCGATGAAAGACATCCCTCAACATACACTTAACGGCGCCTTCGCCGTCGGCCCCCTGGTCCCTCAAACGGGCCCTTTCCGCAATGCCTATTATACCATTTATTGGATCACCAAAGGGGAGGCCAGGATCAGCATAGATACTATCCTCTATACCGCCGCCGCCCCGGCCCTGGTTTTCGTGGCCCCTGGACAAGTGCAACAAATGCAGGAGCCCCCCACCGGCGTCACCGCGACGCAAGAACCGGGCACCGCCTGGCAGATCGGCTTTACCGAAACTTTTTACTGTTTGAAGGACGAATCCGCCGGCCGCCTCTTTTTCAACCCCGACTTCGCGACCGTCCTGACTCCCGACCCCGCAGACGAGGAGTCCCTGAAAGCCCTGCTGGACCTGATGCGGGCCGAAGCTGATAAAAAAGCAGAGCAATTCGATAACGCCTTCTTCGCCCTCCTGCAGGTATTCCTCATCAAGGTCTCCCGGATCATGGACAAGGAAGAATCGGGCGTCCCGGATGCGGGCCCTTTCCTCCAGTTCCGCCAGCTCATCGAGCAACATTACAAGGAAAAGAAAAACGTATCCGATTACGCGCGCATGCTGAACATGACCCCCGTTTGCCTGAACGCCGTGACCAAGCAGGCCTCGGGTCAGACTGCGGGGGAGCAAATCCGGAACTATATCATCCTGGAAGCTAAGCGCCTCCTGCACAGCACCACCCTCACCGCCAAGGAGGTCGCGTACCGCCTGGGGTTCGAGGACGCCCCCTACTTCAGCCGCTTTTTCAAGAAGTATACGGGCCAAACCCTATTGGAATTCAGGGAGAAAAGCAGGAAAAGTACCCTACTAACGTAAATCTATCCATTGACTCCGGGGGTCCCACCGGCGTAATTTTGTGATATGAATACGATATTACATACAGCAGATAGCAGGGGGCACGCCAACCATGGTTGGCTGGATGCCCACCACACCTTCAGTTTCGCCGGGTATTACGACCCCAGCCGAGTGCATTTTGGGGCGCTGAGGGTATTGAACGATGACAGGGTAGCGCCCGGCATGGGTTTCGGGATGCACCCCCACGACAACATGGAAATCATTACTATTGCCCTGGAAGGTTCCTTGAAGCACAAGGACAACATGGGTAGTGAAGGCGTCATCCGCCCCGGTGACGTGCAGGTGATGAGCGCGGGCACCGGCGTAGAGCACAGCGAGTTCAACCCTTCCGACAAGGAAATGGTGAACCTCCTGCAGATTTGGGTATTCCCCAACCAGCGCCAGGTCAAACCCCGCTACGACCAAAAGCACTTCGACGGCGTATCAAACGGTTTGGAACTCGTTGTAGCGCCCGATGAATCCGAGGGGGCCTTGTGGATTCACCAAGACGCATGGTTTTCGCTGGGGCAACTCGACAAGGGGAAATCCCTTACCTACACCGAACGCAAAAAGGGAAACGGAAGTTATATTTTCGTGATCTCCGGCGCGCTGACGGTGGACGGCCAAAAGGTCGGCAACCGCGACGGCCTGGGTCTGACCGATTTTGACAGCGTCAACATCACCGCCGATGCGGATGCCCGATTTTTGATCATGGACGTACCAATGTCTTAACCAACAAACCAAAAATACACTTATGGCTATCACTAAATGGACGGTAGACCCGATGCACAGCCTGGTGCAGTTCAAGGTTCGCCACCTGATGATCACTAACGTGACGGGGTCCTTCCAGCATTTTGAGGGAACCATCGAAACCGAAGGGGAAGACTTCACGCAAGGCAAGGTGAAGTTCGACATCAAGGTGGATTCTATCGACACTGCCAGCGACCAAAGGGATACCCACCTCAAGGGCGACGACTTCTTCAGCGCCGAGAAATTCCCGCACATCACATTCAAAAGCACTTCTTTCAAACGGATTTCCGGGGAAGATTACGAGCTGACCGGGAACCTGACGATCCGGGACATTACCAAACCCGTGACGCTGAAGGTAGAGTATGGTGGGGTGGCCCAGGATTTCTACGGAAACACCAAGGCCGGGTTTACGGTGAGCGGAAAGATCAACCGCAAGGAATTCGGCCTCGTCTGGAATGGCGTGACCGAAGCCGGTAGCGTGGTAGTGAGTGATGAAGTGCGCATCAACGCAGACTTGCAGTTCACGAAAGGCTAAGACTCGTGCGGATGCCGATATGAAAAAGGGGCCGAGTGTGCCCCTTTTTTTTTACCTTTATGCCGCTATGTCCAAGGAATTCTATAACAGCATGAAAGCGGCGTTCCGGACAGGGATCATTGCATCGATCATCAACCTGCTATGGTTCATGGCCGCCAGGGTCATCTTCCTCATCGACTACCCCAGTGTGAAATGGTATTTCGTGTTGATCGCCACCATGCTTCCCATCCTGCTGGGTGGGGTGGTGTACTACCTGATCTACACCGTCACGCGTTATCACCGCATCGTTTTCATCATCGGGTGCATGGCGTTGCTGATTTGTTCCCTGCTCGCCGGCCCGTTGTCGCCCGTCCTTCCCGACGGTTCCCCTTCCACCCGTGATTTCATCATCCTGACCATTCCCATGCATTGCGTGGCCGCGGGCCTGGCCGCATTCGTCATGCCCAACTGGAATCACCTCAACGAGGCCCCTGCATGAAGCACCTTTCCGCCCTGAATAAATATTTCTGGAAGTATCGGTGGCGCCTGCTCGCCGGATTCGCCTTCGTCATCCTTTCCAACTATTTCAGCGTACTGGCGCCCCTGATCACGAAATATGTCGTCAATAAGCTGATGGGCAATATCGCGGGCAAGCCCCAGGCCTTCCATCAGACTGTCCATGATCCCCTGACGACTACGCTGCTGGACCGGTTCGATCATTTGTCCTTTTCCAACATCGTCGCCTTTTGCGGACTCGCCCTGCTGGCCCTGGCCCTCCTTAGGGGCCTGTTCATGTTCTTCATGCGCCAGACCCTGATCGTCATGAGCCGCCACATCGAGTTCGACCAAAAGAACGAAGTCTTCCGGCACTACCAGCAACTCGACACGGCATTTTACCGGACCCACAGCACGGGAGACCTGATGAACCGCATCACCGAGGACGTCAGCCGCGTCCGCATGTTCACGGGACCCGCGATCATGTACCTGGTCAACCTCCTGGCCCTGATCTCCCTGAGCGTGTACTACATGCTCAAGGAAAACGTCACCCTCACCCTCTACACGCTCGCCCCCCTGCCCCTGCTGGCGGTGGCGATCTATTTCGTGAACACCGTCATCCACCGCAAAAGCGAGCGCATCCAGGCCCTGCTGAGCGACCTGACCACCAATGCCCAGCAATCCTACTCCGGGATCCGGGTCATCAAATCCTTTGTGCAGGAGGAAGCCATGCTGACCTTTTTCAAAAACAGCAGCGAGGCCTATAAGACCAACGCCCTGGGTCTGGCCAGGGTGGAGGCGATCTATTTCCCTGCGATGTCTTTCGTAGTGGGGCTGAGCACCCTGATCACCGTATTGATGGGGGGGCTGATGTACATCCACGACCCCCACAGCGTAACGTTCGGGACCCTGACCGAATTCGTCCTGTTCATCAACATGCTCATGTTCCCCGTGAGCGCCATTGGGTCCGTGGCCAGCATGACCCAACGCGCCGCCGCCTCCCAGAAACGCCTCAACGAGTTCCTGGACCTGAAGCCCGGCATACACGACCTGCCCGGGGCGGCCCCCCGCGTCCTGGAGGGGGAGGTGCACCTCGACCATATCTCCTTCACCTATCCCCATACGGGCGTCAAGGCCCTTATGGACGTCGACCTGCGTATCCGCAAAGGGGAGAAGGTGGCCATCATCGGCCGTACGGGCTCGGGCAAAACCACCGTGGCCCAGCTGATGCTGCGCATGTTCGACCCCGATAAGGGAGCCGTGCGCATAGACGGAAGGGATATACGTGAGCTCACCCTCCAAAGCCTCCGCGAACAGATCAGTTACGTCCCCCAGGACATCTTCCTGTTCAGCGATACCATCCGCAACAACATCCTCTTCGGCAACCCCATTGCGGACCTGGAACAAGTCCGCCAGGCCGCGCGCCAGGCCGTCGTGGACGGGGAGATCGAGGGCTTCCCCCAGGGCTACGAAACCCTCGTCGGAGAACGCGGCGTCACCCTCAGCGGAGGACAAAAGCAACGCATCTCCATCGCCCGGGGCCTCATCAAAAACCCCCGCCTCATCGTCATGGACGACTGCCTCAGCGCCGTGGATGCGCGCACCGAGCGCGAAATCATCACCCAGCTCTACCAGTACCTGCGGGACAAGACCGCCATCATCATCACCCACCGTATTTTTTCGCTCTTCCAGTTCGACCAGATTGTGGTCTTGGATGACGGGAAGATCGTCGAGCGCGGGACCCACGACTCGCTCCTGGCCGCCGGCGGACACTACGCACAACTGTTCGCTCGCCAGCGCGAGCGGGAAGAAGTACAATAATTTTCGTTGTCACCGTTTCACGGCGGAGCGTTGGGCTGCTCGCGGCGGAGCGTCGGAATGCCTGCTGCAGCCTGAAAAAGGGCTGCTGCAGGCACCCCGACGCTCCGCCTCCCAGGCTGCTGCATCAAGCACTCCGACGCCCTGCAAAGCAAAGGCTGCAAACGCCGCTGTTAAAATTTTGCCAATTAAAAAAGAAGTATATCTTTGTTCCAACCAACTAAAACTTTAAACTGTGGCGTACGAAAACACTGACAAAAGAATGGAAAGCGTGTACAGTAAACGCATCAGGGCGGGGAAACGCAGAACTTACTTCTTCGATGTGCGTGCAACCAGGGGAAACGACTACTACCTCACGATCACCGAAAGCCGCAAGCGCTTCAACGATAACGGTTACGACCGTCATAAGATATTCCTCTACAAAGAAGACTTCAATAAATTCCTGGGAGGCCTCAACGAGGCGGTGAATTATGTGAAGACCGAACTAATGCCCGACTTCGATTTCGACGCCTACAACCACGATAACGATAACAATTCGGAATACGAACTGCAAGAAGAGACCACGGTAGAGGTCATCGTCGAGGCGGCCCCTGCGCCCGCACCCGCCGCTGCGGCTACCGCTTCCGCGAATGGGGAAGAGGTCGATAAATGGTAAAACCTTTTTTGCTGAAATCAAATAACAAGGGCCACCCAATGGGTGGCCTTTTGCTTTGTGGCCGGCCCATGCGCGCGGCGCCTGTGCGGTATGGCCGGGAGGCGCGGTGCGCTCGGCGCGGCTGGCGCACCGCGCGGCTCAGGGTCGCCGCATCTCTTTAAACGCATTGATGAGCCCGTTCGTCGACGCGTCGTGCCCGCTCACGGCCGCATCCGTCAACAACTCCGGCAATATCTTCCCCGCAAGTTGCTTTCCCAGCTCCACCCCCCATTGATCGAACGTGTAAATATTCCAGATAACCCCCTGGACGAAAATCTTATGCTCGTACAAAGCAATGAGCTGCCCTAACGTATAAGGCGTAATCTCTTTGATCAGGAAGGAATTCGTAGGCCGGTTCCCGGAGAATTCCTTAAAAGGTATGACCGCAGGCGCTTGCCCCGCAAGCTCCGCCGCCGTCTTCCCGTTCATCAACGCCTCGGTCTGGGCGAAGAAATTGCTCAACAGCTTGGGATGGTGATCCCCCAGGGGATTGTGGCTGATGGCGGGCGCAATGAAATCGCAGGGGATCAACAGGGTCCCCTGGTGGATGAGCTGATAGAAGGCGTGCTGCCCGTTGGTCCCCGGCTCTCCCCAGATCACGGGTCCCGTGTGATACGAAACGGGTTGCCCGCTTCGGTCCACCGACTTCCCGTTGCTTTCCATATTCCCTTGCTGGAAATACGCCGGAAAGCGGTACATGTATTGGTCGTAGGGCAGGATGGCTTCCGTCTGGGCGCCGTGAAAATTCGTGTACCAAAGCCCCACCAGGGCCATGATTACAGGTATGTTTTGCTCAAATGGCGTAGTCCTGAAGTGGACGTCCGTGGCATAGCCCCCACGAAGCAAGGTATCGAAATTATCGTAACCGGTCATCAGCGCGATCGACAAACCGATGGCGCTCCACAGGGAGTAGCGCCCCCCGACCCAGTCCCAGAACTCAAACATATTGGCCTTGTCGATCCCGAAGGCCGTGACCTCTTTTTCGTTGGTCGATAACGCCACGAAGTGTTTGGCTACAAAAGAGGGATCGTGCGCGGCCGCCAGGAACCAATCCCGGGCGCTGTGCGCATTGGTCATGGTCTCCTGCGTGGTGAAGGTCTTGGAAGCAATGAGGAACAAGGTTTCGTCCGGCGTTACGGCATGCAGGGTCTCCAGGATATCGGTGCCGTCCACATTGGAGACGAAATGCGCCACCATATCGGGCGCCCAGTAGGGGCGAAGCGCTTCGGTCACCATCTTGGGACCCAGGTCGCTCCCGCCGATCCCGATATTGACGATGTACTTGATCTTTTTCCCCGTATATCCCTTCCACTCCCCGGACCTGACCCGCTCGCAGAAGCTTTTCATCTGGGCCTGCACCCGATGCACTTCGGGCATCACGTCCTTTCCATCGGAGTAGACGGGCTTGCCCGAGAAATTGCGTAACGCGGTGTGGAGGACCGAGCGGTCCTCGGTCCGGTTGATCTTTTCGCCCGTGAACATGGCCTCGATACCGTCCTTGACCTTGCATTCGGCCGCCAGGTCCTGCAACAGGCCCAGCGTCTTTTCGGTGATCAGGTTTTTGGAATAGTCGAAGAGGATATCCTCCAAACGGAGGTGGTAACGTTTGAACCTGTCCGGATCGGAGGCGAACATCTGGCGCAGGTGCATCGACTGAATGTCTGTGGCATGGGCTTCCAGGGCCTTCCAGGCTTTGGTTGTCGTGGGATTGATGGTGTGCAGCATCGGTTATGATTTGAGGTGTTGTATGGTATCCAAACGGTCTTGGGCCAACTGCGTCTTCAACGCATCCAGGTTCTCGAACCGGCGTTCAGGCCGCAAAAAAGCACAAAGTTCCACCCGCAACCGCCGCCCGTACAAGTCGCCCGCGTAATCGAGCAGGTGCGCTTCAATCACCCTGCGGGTACCCCCTACCGTGGGCCGGACGCCGATGTTCATCATCGCGGGGCCCAGCCCCGACAGGCGGCCGGCCGCGAAGTCGGAAACGCGGCTGGCCGCGAAGTCGTCCACGAAGCCGGAAACGCGGCCGGCCGCGAAGCCGTCCACGCGCACCGCATAGACGCCGTTAGCGGGGATCAGCTTATCGGGATCGATCTCCTCCAGGTTGGCCGTGGGGAAGCCCAGGGTGCGTCCCAGTTGCTGTCCCTGCACTACGGTCCCTTCAAAAAAGTAGGAATATCCCAGGAGCTCGGCAGCCAGTATTGGGTCGCCCGCAGACAAGGCATCGCGGATCCGCGTGGAGCTGACCTTGACCGCGTCCAGGACCTGTTCGGGGATTTCCAAAACTCGGTACCCATATAAAACCGCCCTTTCTTCCAGGAGACGGAAATCCCCCAGGCGGTTGTTCCCGAAGCGATGATCGTATCCGATGATGATGGTATGGGGCTTGAAATAACGGACGAGGAATTGGCCAATGTATTCTTCGGCGGTTAGTTTGGAAAATTCCTGGGTGAAGGGAATGACGACGAGGTGGTCGATGCCCTGGGCCCTGAGTAATTCGATCTTTTCTTCCAGCGTGTTGAGCAACGCCAGGGGCTCCGGCGTGACGACCTTTCGGGGATGGGGATGGAAGGTCAGTATAACGGTCTCCCCTCCGGTTTCGGACGCCACCTGCTTCATCCCTGAGATGATCTCCTGGTGTCCTTTGTGCACTCCATCGAATGTGCCTATCGTGATGACTGCGCTGCGGAAGACGGGTAGTTCCTCCAGTGTCCTATGTACCTGCATAAAAGACAAAGTCTGGCGCGAAGCTACGAGGAAATTGGGTATCTTAACGCAGCACCCCGCTGAGGAAATCCTCATACGAGAGATTGAATTGTTCCAGGATACGCGCCGCCTTGTTCTTTTTGTGACGAAGCAAAGAAAGGACGAGGTGTTCGGCCTGCACGACCGGGGACTGAAGGGAGCGCGCCTCCCTTTGGGCACGGTCGATCACCTTCCGGGACTGGCGCGAAAGGGGCATGCGGAAATCGTTCTTGTTTCGGGTGTGGCCGGCCTGGAGGGAAACAGTCTCTGCTTCTTTCCAAAGTTTGTCGAGGTCCACGCGTGCGCCATGCAGGACGCGGAGGGCGGAATTGTTTCCCTGTCGGATCAGGCCTAACAGGAGATGTTCGGTGTCCAGGGCACGGTCTCCCAAGCGTAGCGCCTCTTCGCTGGCAAAGGACAGGACCTCCCTGACCTGCGCCGAGAAATTATCGCGCATAGTTCATAGAGTTTGGATAACACAATTTACCCCAAGAATGTTAAAGGGGGGGCTAATAGGTTGTTAATAAATAATAGATTGAATATCATATACATAGCTGGCTTTGTAGCCATAGCCGGAATACTGATTTTGGGCCTCCGTAGAAAGCGGGGGACGAGCCTCCCGTCGGGTGCGGCCGCCCTGCTGGAAGCCCACGTTGCCTTTTACAGAAACATGAAACCCACCGACCAGCCGCGTTTTCTGCGGCGGATGAAACAATTCCTCGCGAGGACCCGCATCCACGGAGTGGGCATCCCCCTGACCCCCCTGGATATCGTCCTGGTCGCCGCCGGCGCCGTGATCCCCACCTGGGGCTTTCCCGAATGGACCTATAACAACCTTACCGACGTCCTGCTGTACCCCCAAGCCTTCGACCAGCAACACTTCGCCAAGGAACACGAAAACCGGCACAACACGATAGGCATGGTGGGCAGCGGCGCGATGGAAAGGGTGATGATCCTTTCGGAGCCTGCGCTACGCGAGGGCTTCCCGACCCAAGACCCCTCCAGCCAGGGCTTCCACGGAGGCCACGGCAACACCGCCATCCACGAATTCGTCCACCTCATCGACAAGTCCGACGGAGCCGTGGACGGCATTCCCGAGTCCCTCCTGGGAGACAAAGCCCAGGCGTGGACGGACCTCGTGCACGCGTACCTGGGTCCCGTAGGCGCGGGGCATACAGACATCAACCCCTACGGAGGCACCAATGCCGCCGAATTTTTCGCGGTGGTAAGCGAATATTATTTCCAAAGACCCGACCAACTGCGCGAGCGTCACCCCGATTTATTTGCCTTATTATTTCATATTTTCAGGTATGCTCCGCAATTACCTCAAAACGGCCCTCCGGAACCTGCGTAGGGCGCCCCTCCTGTCCGGGGTCAATATCCTGGGCCTCGGGGCCGGGATCACCTTCCTCTTCCTGATCGGCGCCTACATCTGGCAGGAATGGCATACCAATGCGGACATGGACAAGTCCCTGTACATGATCCGTTGCGAATGGAAGCAACCCGACATGGGCCTGGACTTTACCGGCCCGGCGCCCCTGGCCCAGGCCTTGCACGAGCAATATCCGGGCCTGGTCACCGCATTTTACCACCACGACGCCATTGGCTCCATCGTTTCCAATGGAGACAAACACTTCGCCGAAGGGTTGCAGATCGGGGACCCCAGCCTCCTGACTTTGTTCGGATTCCAGTTATTAACTGGGGATCCGGCCACCGCCTTGTCCGGGCCGGACAAGCTGGTCCTCACCGAATCCATTGCCCTGAAGTATTTCGGGCGCATCGACGTGGTGGGCGAGCGCCTGAGCATCCGGACCTTTTCGGGCAGCCGGCGGGATTTCAGCGTGGGCGGCGTCCTGAGGGAACCGCCCTACAATACGGTCACCTATTTCGGGTCCGGCCCCGAGGGGAACCATATCTTCCTGCCCGCCTCTTCCCTCGGCTTTTTTGGCCGGGACCAGAACTTTATTTCATGGGCCAATAACTATATCATAGGCTATGTCCGCCTGGGCAAGGGCGTAACCCCCCAACAAGTGGAGCGCGCGGCCGCGCACCTTCTGAAGATAAACACGTCCGCGGATGTCCAGGCCAACCTGCGCATTTACCTTTCCCGGGTTCACGACTATTACCTGGGCGCCCGCGGAGGGACCGCGCTGAAAATGATCAGCGCCCTTACCCTGATTGCCGCTTTCATCCTGCTGATGGCGGTGATCAATTTCGTGAACATGTCCCTGGGGAACTCGGTCACCCGCCTTCGGGAAATCGGGATGCGAAAGGTGTTGGGGGGCCTGCGTACCCAGCTCATTACCCAATTTCTCGTGGAATCCCTGCTCACGGTAACATTTGCCGTTGTCCTGGCTTTGGCCGGATATGCCCTGGCGGCGCCCCTGTTCAGCGGAATGCTGTCCCGGGCCCTTCCCGCGCTTTGGTCCTTTCCCGCCCGGCTATGGCTGGTCCCCCTTGGATTAATTGGGGTCATCGGCTGCCTGGCGGGCCTGTACCCGGCCCTGGTCCTTTCCGCTCAAACCAGCATAGGCTCCCTCAAGGGACGCCTGAGCGGGCTGGGGGATAAGAAGACCCTGAGGTACCTGTTGCTGACCCTCCAGTTCGTATCGGCGACCCTGGTCCTGGTAGGATCCCTAACCATACGCGAGCAGATCGCTTTCTTCTTTCATTCGGACCTGGGCTATCACAAGGATCGGATCGTCACGGCGACGCTGCCCAGGGATTGGTCTTTCGCCGGTGTCCGTCAAATGGAAGCGGACCGGAACCTGTTCGCTCCCCTGGTGGAAGACGCCTCCTTTTCTTTCGAGATCCCCGATGGGAATAGCGGGAACATAGGCTCCCGGCTCTATTCCGCTGCCAGGGATTCCACCACGGCCATCACCAGCGCCTCCCTCGTGACCGACGAGCACTTCGCCGCCACATACAGGATACCGGTAGTAGCAGGCGTTTTTTTCGGTACACCTCCCGATACCACCCGGATCGTGGTCAACGAATCGGCAGTGAAAGGCCTGGGTTTCAAAAGCCCCGATGCCGCCATCGGTCGGCAGGTCAGGGTGTTCGGAATCGCCCGGCCCTACACGATAGGAGGCGTCATCCGGGATTTCCATTTTGGGTCCATGCGGGAGCGGGTCGGGCCCTTGTATGTCACCCATGTGCGCGCCGCCCAGATTTTCAGGTACCTATCCTTCCGTCTAAGAACCGGGGATTTGCCCACCCAGGTGGAAGCCTTGGGCCGGAAATGGACGGAGGTGTTTCCCGATGCACCCTTCAACTATACCTTCCTGGACGATACCTTAGGGACGATGTACGACACCGAACTGCGCATGGATAAGGCAGCACGGGCAGCCACCCTGGTGTCGCTCCTTATTGTACTTGCGGGCATATTCGGGATCGTCTCCCTAAGCCTTGCCAGGCGGACCAGGGAGGTGGGCATCCGGAAGGTGCTAGGCGCCACCGTTCCCCAACTGATCTTCCTTTTCCTGCGTGAATTCCTCATGCTCCTGGTACTGGCCAGTGCGATCGCGTGGCCCCTGGCATACCTGTTCCTGGAAAATTGGCTGAGCCAATATGCGTACCGAACGCCCCTGAATGCGTGGCCCTTTTTGGCGGTGGGTTCGGGCATGGCCATACTGGTCTCCGCGCTGATCTCCACCAGGGCGTGGCGCACAGCCAATGCCAGCCCCGTGCGGAGCCTTCGAACGGAATAATTGGCGTATTTTCGCGCCATGTCTTTATACCAGCAGCGGGGCGTATCCGCCCAGAAGGAAGAAGTGCACGCCGCCACGGCGACCCTGGACCATGGGATTTATCCCCATGCCTTTTGCCAGGTCTATCCCGACTACCTGGGAGGCGATAAAGACTGGATCAACGTCATGCACGCCGACGGCGCGGGTACCAAAACCGTCCTGGCCTACCTCTGGTGGAAAGAAACGGGGGACCTGTCCGTTTGGGAAGGCATCGCCCAGGACGCGATCGTCATGAATACCGACGACCTGCTGTGCGTCGGCATCTACGATCAACTCCTGTTCAGCAGCACCATAGACCGAAACAAGTCGCTGATTCCAGGAGAGGTCCTCAAGGCCGTCATCCGTGGTACCCAGGCCTTTTTCGATAAGATGAGCGACTTCGGCGTCAACATTCGTTATATGGGCGGCGAAACCGCCGACGTGGGAGACGTGGTCCGGACCATCGCCGTCAACGGCACCATGACTGCGCGCTGGCCTAAGGCATCCACCATTACCAACGAGCGCATCCGCCCCGGAGACACGATCATTGGCCTGGCCAGCTTCGGACAGTCAGCTTACGAGTCCGCCTACAACAGCGGGATCGGCTCCAACGGCCTGACCAGCGCCCGCCACGACGCCCTCGCGAAATACTATGCGGATCACTTCCCAGAATCCTATGACCCGGCACTGGCCAGAGAGGTGGTGTACATCGGACGCCACCGTCTGACCGACCTCGTTAACATCGACGGCCTCCAGGTGCACGTGGGCCAGCTCCTCCTCAGCCCTACCCGAACCTACCTTCCTTTGATGAAGGAACTGCTTCAAAAACACTTCGGTGCCATGCATGGTCTCATCCATAACAGCGGGGGAGGCCTGACCAAGGTGATGAAGTACGTGGGTGATGGCATTCGCATCGTGAAAGACAACCTCTTCGATCCCCCGCCCGTCTTCGGGATCATCCAAGAGGCCTCGGGTGTCGAACAGCGGGAAATGTGCCAGGTGTTCAATATGGGACAACGGCTCGAAATCTATACCGAGGAAAAGTACGCCCGGACAATCATTGAAGCCGCCGCGTCCTTCGGTATCGCCGCGCACGTGATCGGGCGTGTGGAGGCTTGCGCCGGCGAAAAGGAGCTGATCATACACGGCGTCAAATTTTAAAGCCGGTTCTCGCCGGGGGCTCTAGAGCCGCGAGCGCTCCGATTCGACTCCTGTGGTATGCTCTGCAATTTTTATCGCCGTTTTTCCAAAAGTATACGCAAACGTAACGGCCACCTGTCTCCTGTCGAACGCATTACTGAAGTGAACGAGCGCATTCGGTAAATAAATGTAGCGCGCCACGATGTTCGTGCGCAACACATCATACCCCGCCAGGGTCAGCGTCCCCCGGGATCCGAACAACTTCTTGCGCAGGGCGAGGTTGAGCCGCCCCGTGGGCCGCATCACGCTTTGGGCGAAGAGGTGGTCCGTGCGGTACCAACCGCTCACCTCCGCGCTCCATCCCCCCGCGAATACATACTTCGTGCTTCCCGAAATCGTGAAATAGGGGAGTGTCTTGTCCAAAATAGCACTATCCGGCAGCGCGCTCACATACCGCTCGTACCGGAATTCCGCGTGCGCATTGAGCGACCAGTGACCCACCCCGACCGACGCATCCCCGTTAAGCCCCCAGTTGTCGTACCGGTCCATATTGATGTCATAGTAGAAAAATTCAGGCGGCTGGGCGATGAAGACCTGGTCGATGGAGCCCAGTGTTCGGATATACGAGGCCGTTAGGGTGTAGCGGTTCAGGTACGTATACGACAACTCGAAGTGATTGGAAAATTCGGGCTGCAGGGCAGGGTTCCCCCCCATATACGTTTGGGGGTCCCAGAAAAAGCGCATAGGGTTCAGGTCGTTATAGCCGGGCCGGTCGATGCGCCGTGCATAGGCAAAGCCCACCTGGTGACGACGCATACTGTCGGATGTCCACAGGGCGTGCGCCGAAGGGAAGAGGTTAGTATAATTTAGGGAAAAGCTCGAATCCAGACTCCCCTCGCTCTTCCCCGACCCGTTTGTATTTTCCAGCCGAAGGCCCGCCTGGACTTCAAAGCGGCCGAACGTGCGGTGCGCAGACACATACGCCGCATTGATCTGCTCCGTATAGTGAAACGAATTATTCAGCGAATCCAGGGGCACGTAACTCCCCGTATCCTGGCGCACCGAAATGGAAGATTGCACCCCCGCGTCCAGGAACGCATTCGTATAATCCCCCTTCACACTATAGATATTCGCGTGAAAAGACTGGGTCGTTTGCAGCGAAAAGGTCGTGTCGGTCTCCCATTGGAAGGACCGATCCTGATAGTGCACGAAATCCGCATCGGCAGAGAGGTGCTTCCCCGTCACGTGCGCATTCGCGCTGAGGGTCGTCGTATGCCTGTTAAAATGGCTCATCACGTCCTCAAGCGAATCGTATTTGGAGCCCGCGTCGAAAAAACTGTCGAGGTAGTTCCCTCGCTCATGGTAAGGGTTGTTCAACAGGTTGAAGAGGAACCCCCAGTTCTTCTTGTGCTCGAGGTCGATCGATTCATTGAAGGCGTGATCGAAGTTAACCTCGGTGTAATTCTGGTTCACGGACCCGTAGGGCGGCACATAGTCCCTGTAGCGCCGGGAGTTGTTCCAATTGGAGGAATAATAGTACGCAAAGACCGCATTGAATTTCCAGGGGCCATGCTGCCCGAGCAAACCCAGAGAGGTGTTGGTTTTGGGGTAGATTCCCTGGGAATAATTCGTCGACAACTGTGCCTGGAACCCATCCTTCGCTGCCCGCTTCGTGCGGATGATGATGATCCCCGCAGCCCCCGCGGCGGGATACCGCGCAGGAGGGTTGGGCAGGAGTTCCACCTGATCCAGTTGGGACGCGGGCAGCGACTTCAGGAAATTCATCAATTGTTCCCCACTGAGGTAGGTGGGCCGGTCGTCGATGAGGATCATCACCCCCGCGTTGCCGTTGAGGCTGATGCTGCCGTCCTCCTCCGTGGTGACCCCCGGGGTGTTGCCCAGGACGTCCCACGCTTGTCCGCCTGTGTTGGCAAGGAGCGCATCCACGTGCACGATCGTGCGGTCGAGCTTTTTCTCCACCGGGGGCTTGTGCCCGATGATGCGAATCTCGCGAAGGGAGTCCGCGCGGCTCCGGAGCACGGTGTCGGCGCGGCCGCGCAGCACGGTATCGCTGCGGCCGCGCAGCACGGTGTCGGCGCGACCGCGCACAAGGGTGTCCTGTGCCGGCGCGAGAAGGGGCGCCAGCAGGGCAATGAGCAGTAAGTATCGCAAATTATCGGGCTTTTAGGTATCGTTGAAGCTGGTCGCGCAAGCGAATAAATACTTTATCCCCCGGCTCGTATTCCAGGTACTTCGTATCGTAAGCCAGGGCTTGTTCGTAATCTTTTTTCTTGTAATAGTAATTCGTAAGGAACCAGTCCCCCATTTCGATCTGACCCGTGAAGTGCGCCGAGTCCCTGGAGGCGCAGGCCGCCACGAGCATCTTTTGAAAATAGGGGACCGCCAGGCCCTTGCTCAGGTCCGTATCCAGGGACCAGTTCGAACGCGCCCGCCAGTAATAGCCGTACACCGCATAATCGGGGAACTTGTCGATGTAGACGGCGAAAACGCTGTCCGCCATCCGGTAATAAGGATCGGAAGCCCCCGCGCGGGTCGCCGAATCTGCTGCCCTGACGACTTCCGCCGTATTGAACAACTGGCTTCCATAGGCATACAGATCGCTTGCATCGGGCTCTTTCTCAAGGAGACAAACCTGCCCCAGCCAATACGCCCTTTGCATGGGTTCCTTCAGCGAATCGGCGAGGCGCGCCGCGTAGCGCACATAACGCACCTGGTTCGATACAGACGTATCCAATGCTACGGCCCGGCGCAGATAGGTAAAGATCGAATCGTGGCTAAAGCCCCCTTTGTAATAAATATGCGCGGCCGCGGTATAGTTCCGGGGCGTAAGGCTGGTATCGGGGCGGGCAAAATACGCATCGATGCTCGCCGCAGCCAACGCATAGTTGCCCATCGAATCGTACGCATACGCCATCAGCTTGTCGTAATGGGGCCGGAAGGCTTCGGGCGCCGCTGGGATCAGGGATTTTGCCCGCGCGATCGCTTCCGCATAGTGCCCGCTTGCAAACAGGATGTCCACGCCTGCGAGGTCCAGCAAAGGACTGGGGTCGGCGTGGGCCGCGTATTGGCGGAGATAATTGGCCGACCGCAGGACATCTCTCGAATAATAATACACGTATAAACGATACGCAGCGGGTGCAAAGGTGGAATCGACAGCCAGTGCCGCTTCGTACTCCGGAAGAAATTGCTCCGCGTTGCGCTGCGATTCATAGATCAGTCCGATTTTATAGTGCGCGGCCGCGTCGCGGGGATCGATTTGCTGGGCATGGGTAAAGCTCGTGACCGCATTCCCCCCATCCATCAAAGCGGTATAGGCGTCCCCCAACATGAGGTATAGCCCCGCCTCCGGGTGCTTCTTTTCTTCGGCGATCATTCTCGTTAGGATTCCGACCATGGCATACCGGTCCTGCCCGGCATAGGCCCTGGCCAAAGCGCCCAGGTCGCCTGCCAGCGGCACCGACAGGAAGTGCGCCCTTGCGGCCGCCGTATCCCTGAGCCCCAGTTCGGCTTTCGCCAGCCAAAAGGTGGTTTCGGGGCTTCCCGGGGCTTTTTCCAAAACGGTACGTGCGCTTGCATAGCGCTCATAATAGATCAGTTGCTTCCCCTCTGAAAGGGTCTGGGCGCCGGCCCGCCCGGCGATGATCACGGATAATAGTAACAACGCGAATCTCATTTTCTGCCTCCTGCGTAATCCGAAAGGGCCTGAAGGACCCCGCGCGCCAGTTTCTCCTGGTTGGAAGCAGATGACATGTAAGCCGCATCCTTCGGGTTGGAAATGTCCCCGCATTCGAGGAGCACCGCGGGGCAGACATTACGGTCCAGCACGCGGACCGCCGACGTAGGCTTTCTCAGTACCTGATCGGTGGGATACACCTGGTTCAGGCACCGGGCCAGCAGAGATCCCAGCACGACGCTGGAGTCGTAGTAGCGGTTCCGGTCCGAGATGTAGGCCTGTATACCCAATTCGGGCGACTCGTGAAAGTTAGTATGGATGGAAACGAACAGATCGGCATGTTGCGTTTCGCAAAAGATGACCTTATCCTGCACGCGCTGAAAAGTATCCTTTTGGCGCGTGAGGATGATATGCAGGGGATAACCCGGGGCCAGGCGTCCGATCTCGCGGACGATGGCCAGGTTGATGTCCTTCTCGCGGTAGGCCCCGCTCACCGCGCCGGGGTCCTCGCCTCCGTGCCCCGCGTCGATGACCACGGTCAGGGTCCGGGGCAGGGGCCTTTCCATCCGGAAAGCGCACAGCGCCGTGCCGCCCAGGAACAGGGGCAGCACCATCCACCGGCTCCACTTCCCCCCTTTGAGGCGGGGCAGGCGTTCCAGCATCAGGATGCGCCGGGCCAGGGGGTGCGCGTGGAAGGCATGCGCCAGGGCGTGCCCCTTCGTCCCCAGGGCGTGCTGGATCAGGTACTCTGCATACGCATCCACATCCTTCCTCCCCGCCGCTTCGTGGTCCGCCTGGTATTCATGCACCAGGCGCAACTCCCGGCGGATCAGGTAGAGGGGAAACACGGGGAACAGGAAAATGCAAAGGAGCTCCAGGCCCATCTTATCCAGGCTGTGCCGGTACCGGATATGCGCCAGTTCGTGGCGGAAAATCTTTCTGCCCGCCTCGGAGTCCACGGGCAACTGACGGTCCCAGAAGATCCAGTTGAAGAAAGAAAAGGGTGTTCCCGGAGCATCCGTCTGGAGAAGGGTCACCCTTTCCATCCGGGTACTGACGGCCTGTCTGCGAAGGCGACGCAGGGCCCGAACCCGCAGCAGGAAGCCCCCCAGCATCAGCAGCACCACGGCCGCATAGGCGCCAAGGACCAGGCTTTCCCAGGGAAAGGGTGCCCGGGTGGCCGCGGGGGGGCCGGATTCGCGGAGTGCGCTTTCTACAGATCCCTGAGATACGTCCAACAACAAGACGTGCTGATGCGCCTGGGTCTCGAAAGGAAGGGGAACCGGTATGTGCACGAAGGGGACCACCACGGTCAGGATCGCCGCGCCCAGCAGGTAGGTACGGTTCCAACCGAAGGTCTGCTTGTCGCGCAGGAAGAAATGGAAATAGGCGTACAGCACTCCGGACAGGAGCATCGCTTTTCCGAGATACAGGGCGAATGAGCTGATAAGTACTTGCATAGGTAAACGGTTTATTCGGGCATTTGGAAAGTGATCTTTTGCTTGCGGAAGGCCTTCACGATATGGCCGTTTTGTTGGGCGGGCACCCAGGACGGTCCATTCCGTATGGCATCCGTACAAATGGTGGCCAGCACGGTACCCTCCATCGTCAGTGCTTTCACGTCCGTGACGCCCCCGTTCTTGTCGACGATAAAGGAGATTTCGCAGGTTCCCGATTTATTGGCCTTTTGCAGGTCATCCATCCTTTCAACGATCTTTTGCCGTACATAATCGGTCCAGGCGGCGTCTCCCCCCGGGAACTGCGCTTCCACATCCACTTTCGTGAATACCTTGTCGTCCTCGTCCCCGGTGTTCCGGGAAGTGTCATTGACCCCCTTCATGATGATCTGGATCACGCCGTGCTTCCCTTCGGGACCGTAGATCGCCGTGGCCTTTCCGTCTTTCAGCACATTGATGGCCTCGATCTTACTGGGATCGAGGTATCTCAGGATCTCCTTTCCTCCAAGATACCTTTTTCCGTCCAGGACAAAAAGGACGCTGTCCAGCTCGGGATTGGCAATACCAACCAGGGGCGCCTGCCCCGGGATCGTATCCACCTTCGGTGGGCTCGTAACCGGGTCGGGTGCGGGAGCCATGTGCATGACTTTGACCACCCGCGGTTTCGGCGTCTCGGTTTTGCCCAGGTAAAAAACTTTCACGAGGTTATTTTCCGCCTGATTAATGGTGTAGGCGAAGAGGGGATGGCTGGCTTCCACCCGGAAGGCCAGGAGCCCGAACAGGACTCCGGCCAGGGGAAGGAGGGCGATTTTCCTCAGGTAAGCAAAGCGGGGGTTGGACAATCGGGTAATCATGGCTATACGTCTTTTCAAGGGGTGTTGAAAAAAGCTGTTGGTAAAGGCCCGCGGAGAAGCGGAAAAAGCCTGACTCACCAGGAGGCGCGCATACCCCTCCAGGTCTCCGTCGCCGGTAGCCTCTTTATCCGCAAGGAACTCGTGGATCAGTTGAAGCTCCCGGCGTATGAGGTAAAAGAACACGATCGGAAAGAACACGATACAACACAATTGCAGCAGGAGCTTGTCCAGCGTATGGTGCTGGTGCACGTGCGTCAGCTCGTGGCGCAGAATGTGTTGTCCCTCGCGCGAATCCAGCTCTACCGAACGGTTCCAGAAGATCCAGTGAAAGAAGGAAAAGGGGGTGCTTTTATCCAGGGTTTCCACCAGGGTGATCTTTTCCAGCCTCTGGTGGGGCGACCTGCGGTAGAGGTAACCCAGGCTGCCCAGCCTCCAGGCCAGCACTGTCAGTTGAAGGAGGACGATGCCCGTGTACACGTATCCCGAAAGGTCGACTTGGCGGATTGCGCGATTTGGCGCCGCTATGGTTGCGCCTCCGCGATTGATTGCCTGCCACAGGGCGATGAGCAAGTGGCTGTCCGTCGTGGTTTGCGCATGCACAGGTATATGGATGAGGGGCAACGTCAGCGACAAGACCACGGCGCTGAGCAGGTAAAAGCGGTTCCATTGATGGAAGCGCTTATCCCTTAGACTGATATGGTAATACCCATAGAGTATCCCCGATACCAGGAAGGTCTTCAGCAAATAATCGATAAAGGGACTCATCTGAGTGTGTTTTTCTGTTTTTTCATTTGTTGCAGTAGCTTCTCCAGCTCTTCCACGGACAGGTTCTTTTCCTTCACGAAAAAGGAAACCATGTTCGAAAAGGACCCATCGAAATAACCCTTCACGAGGCTACGGACCGAATTCTTCGAATACTCCTCTTTTGAAACCGTTGGATAATATTCGTGGTTGCGCCCCACGAGGTGCGTCCCCACGAAACCCTTCTCCTGCAGGATCTTCAGGATCGTGCCCACCGTATTCTGGTGGGGTTTGGGCTGGGGCAGGGCTTCCAGGATGTCCCGGGAAAAGCCCTTGCCTACGCTCCACAGGACTTGCATGATTTGCTCTTCGGCTTTAGTAAGTGTTTTGGGTGCCATGGGATGAAGTTATGACTAAAGTTTTAGTTGTACAAATTTTATTAACTATTTTTTTAGTGATAGGTCAATTCGGTGAGTTTGTGTATTTTGCGGGGGATGGCAGAAGTTATAGTATCCTTAACCGCCGCAAATATATACCAGGGGGAGTCCCTCATCCTACAGGACGTCAACCTGACCATAGACAAAGGGGAGTTCGTGTACCTGGTGGGTAAGACCGGAACAGGTAAATCCAGCCTCCTCAAGACACTCTACGGAGACCTCTTCCTCCGGCAGGGAGATGGCATGGTGGCCGGCTTTAACCTGCGGGATGTCAGTTGGAAAAAGGTACCCTTCCTGCGTCGCAACCTGGGGGTGGTCTTCCAGGACTTTCAACTCCTCACCGACCGGAACGTCAATGAAAACCTCAAATTCGTTCTCAAAGCCACGGGCTGGAAAGACGAAGGCCTGATTCACGAAAAAATAGAGGACGTCCTGGACAAGGTCGGCCTCAAATCCAAGGGTTTCAAGATGCCCTTCGAAATGTCCGGAGGCGAGCAACAGCGCGTGGACATCGCGCGGGCCCTCCTCAATTCCCCCAAACTCGTCCTGGCCGACGAACCCACGGGTAACCTGGACCCCGAGACCTCCGACGAAATCATGCAACTCCTTTTTTCCATATCCCGCGATTACGGCACCGCCGTCGTCATGGCGACCCACGACTACCGCGTGATCCAGAAATTCCCCGCGCGCACCCTAAAGACCGAGCGGGGCAAGGTCCTCGACAACGCCAGCGTGTTTTAAAGGCCCATCCATTCCATTAGCTTTCGCGCGTTAATTGCATTGTCGAATTGCCCGCGCAACGACTGCACGCGCCGGGATTTGTTTTCCTCCGTGAACGGCTTTTCCCAACACGTCGCGATCTGCGCGCGGAAGTCCGCCGCGCTCACCGCTGATATGCAAGTTCCTTCCAATCCCATTGTAAGCACTTCGCTCGCTACGCAATGCCGCCCGGCGAAAAGGGCATGAAGCAGTTTTATCTTGATACCAGATGGATTGAACGAGTGGACCACATGCATGTGCGCGTTCCGGATCAGTTCCTCCATTTGCGCCTCATCCGGGTCGGTCAGCCCCCGTCCCGCGGCAATCCATGGGATATCGGGCGTACGCACATGCTTCATCAGCCAGTTCAGCGAATCGACGTTGTCCTGCACCGTAAAGTCCCCGTGAACCAGGACATAGTCGCCCCTGCCCGTGGGGTTATTTCCCACCTGGTAATTGGTGAACGCGGGCAGATAGGGCACGTGTAGACGCGCGGCATCGCGGGGAGAGATGGCCAGCAAGGGGACGTCCGCCACACGTCGTTCCCAGCGCCGCAGGAGCGCGCTTTCCAATAAGAAATACGGGGTTTTCCAACCTCCTGACAAATGACGGTAATACTCGGATTCGATGTTGTGCAGACGGATCGCCACGCGACGCCCCGGCCAGCGCCCCAACGTCAGCGCCCAGGACGTATGGATTCCTTCTGATAGGACGGGATAATCGTCCCTGTCGAGCACCCGCAGCAATTCCTGAGACCTTCGCGACGATACGATATACGGCATCCCCGGCCTCCAGCTCCACATCCGCCTCGGATAATAATGCACCGACGCGCAATACGCCTCCAGCTCGGGCGCGGGCCCCCGGTCATACGTAAAGCAGTGCAGGTGCACGCGGACCCCCTGCGCATGGAGGGCCTTGATCTTGGCGAAGACATCGATCACTCCTCCATAATCGGGAGGGTAGGGGACGGTGAAAGAAAGGACGTGCAGGTCAGGCATGGGGCAGGAGTTTTTGATATATCTCCAGCACCACGGGCGCCTCCCTTTGCCAGTTGAACTCCAGGCGCGCCAAAGCGCAGTTGGCCTTGAGGCGCGCATACAACTCCGGATCGCCCACGAGGCTTTTCACCGCATCCACGATCAAATCCATGCGGACCTCGGGGATGAGCACCGCCACCTCGTAGGACTCCTGGACGCGCCGGTATTCGGGGTAATCCATGGTCACCTGGGGCAGGCCCGCATGGATATAATCGAACAGCTTATTGGGCAGCGAATAATATTGGTTGAAGCCGTCCCGCTCCACGAGGTTGATCCCCGCATAGGCGTGGGCGGTATACGTGAACAACTGTGCGGGGGCGAGTTGCCCCAGCAGCAGCACCCGGTCTCCCAGGCCATAGTGCAGGATCAGGTCCCTCGTAGGCTGCAGGTAATTCCCCGTCCCGCAAATCAACAAGGGCATGTCGATATATTGCATCGCGGGGATCAGCGCATCCAGCCCCCGCCCGTAATTAACCGCACCCTGATAGAGCAAATAGGGATGATCAAGTGGGGGGCGTCCCGGCACGCGGTTACTCAGCACCGTCATATTGCGTACTACGGAATAATTCACCCCATAGCGGCGGTGCAGCTCCGCCCCTATGCTGGCGCAAACCGCGTAGCCATTGGGAAAGCGCGGGACCATGGATTTCTCCACCTGCCTCCAGGCCCTTTGGATCCGCGGCCTCGCCACGACCTCGGCCAGCTCGCTGAAGAGTTCCCGCGCGTCGTACACCCGGGGGATGCGCTTGAGCACGGAGATCGTGTAACAAGGCAGAATCGTATCCAGGTTCACCGCACACACCGCGTCCACCCGGTGAAACAAGAGGTACAGAAAGATCCGCAGGTTCATTTCCCCATAGAAAACCTTCCCCTCCCGAAACATTGTCCTGAAGCGAACCCGTTTAAAGGCCTTGTCCCCATCCACGGGTCCGGTGCGCCGCCCGATCAGGGTCACGGCATAACCCGCCCCCGACAAAGCCTCCGCCACCCGGATACAAGACTGCTTGTACACGGGGTCATCCATCAACACTATGCAGACCCTTTTCATAATCCGTTCAGAAAATCAAGGTATACATTTCTCCAGCCTATCCAGCGGGGAACCTCCCCCAGGCTGCTGTTGTGCCAAATGGTGGTGAGGCGCCCGCCGCAGGCTCGCAGGCGTTGGACGTACCCCGCGAGGTCGCTCAATGCGCCTCCCTGCGCGGTCGCTTCCTGGCCGGCCAGGCCATCCCGGTGGACGGTCGCTTCCTGGCCGGCCAGGCCGTCCCGGTGCGCCGTCGCATCCATCCAGCAAAAGGGCACCACCTGCAGGGCCGTCTCGGTTTCCTTTTCCAGGTCGTACCAGGGAAAGGGCCGCGAATACGAAGCCCGGAACCCGTTCCTTTCCCCGTACCCCATCGAATAGTCCGCGCGGATCCCTGCTTCCAGGAGCCGCCGGTAACCCTCCGGGAGGCGAAAACGAATGTAATGATACCGGCTGACCGTCACCGGCAACCCCGTAATCCTCGACAGGAGCGCGGTTTCTTCGCCGAGCAACTCCGGCTTGTCGGCGGTATAATAAGATGGATGGATGCCCACGGGGTACCTGCGGCTATGCTCCTCGATCAATTGCTGATACGCCCCATTCCCCGGGGAAGGGTTTTTATCGAAGCGCGTCTGGCGGCCCGCCAGGGGGAAAAAATACACGGGCGCCTCCATCTTTTCCTCCAGGCTCTCGTGGACCCAATCCAACCAGTGAAAATTGTCGAAAGGGTCGGCCCGCCGCCCTGCCAGGGTCAGGGCCCCTCCTCTCAGGAGGGCCTTCAGTGGATTTTTATGGAGGTAGCACCAGGGCTGGTCGATGTCATAGGTCGGGGAAAAGCGAAATCCCGTGGGGGCTTTCCCCAAAAGTTGAATCCATTCGTCCACCAGGGGTCGCTCCAACCAACCGTTGCGGGCCGCCCAGGATCCTTCCGGCGAAAACCGCCCCATTTGGTCGTATACATCCCCATATTCTTCCACTCTCGCTAATAGCCAGAAAATCGCGCCGAAGAGGTCGAAGGGCCACGCGCCCCCAGGCGAACTCAGATCGACCCGCGGGCCGTCGAGTGGCACTGCCCCCCGCATGGGATCAACGTGCAACCCTGCCAGAAACCCCGAAGGGGGTATCCCCAGGCTGTCGCTCCGTACCTCGTCCGTATAATGTATTTTTGGCCCGGGTGCCCCTTCCCATTCCGCGCGGTCCGCGCTCAGCAGGAAAGGGACCCGGAGGTGATCCCGGAAGATCACGCGCAGCACGTATTGAAGGCGGGGAGATATAAGGGGGGAATAGATGTTGACCATGCGCTAATGATTGGCCTTCAATGATTGGCCTTCGGCCGACGGCCTCCGGCGCGTCGGGATCAGAGCAAGATAAATGTTTTTTTATGAATCTTTTTCGCTACTTTTGCAGCCGCAATATTTATATCAAAGATGTCGATTACAACTGAAAAGAGAGCCAGCATTTTCGCTGAGTATGGAGGCAAGGCCACGAACACGGGTTCGATCGAGGGCCAAATTGCTTTGCTGACCGAAAGGATCAACGATATTTCTCAGCACTTGAGCGCCAACAAGAAAGATTTTTCCTCGCAAAAGGGCCTGATGCACATGGTAGGTCAGCGCAAGCGCCTTTTGACTTATCTCCAAAAGCACAACCTGACTGGCTACCGCCAGCTCATCGAGAAATTAGGACTCAGGAAATAAATACCGATGTCACCCACGAACCATTCCCAACTGCGAATTCCGGTTGGGAATCGTTTTTTTTATACAGGACGCGCCGTAGGCGCGTCGCCCGAAGGGCCATTATTAGCGATGTTTGCGCGGAATCGCTACCTTGGTCAAAATTAGCGATTCCGCGCAAACACAATTATTTTTATAACGTTAGTGTATGTTAACACAACCAATCAGCAGCTCCTTCGACCTCGGCGATGGCCGGGTCGTAACCATTGAAACCGGTAAGTTAGCCCGGCAAGCAGATGGAGCAGTAACCGTCCGCCAGGGAAATTGCATCATTCTGGCGACCGTAGTCGCCAACAAGGAACCTAAAGAAGGTCAAGAGTTTTTCCCCCTCGTCGTTGATTATAATGAAAAGTTTGCCTCCGCGGGCCGCATCCCCGGCTCCTTCTTCAAACGGGAAGGCAGGCTGAACGACTATGAAGTCCTGACCAGCCGCCTCATCGACCGGGCCCTGAGGCCCCTTTTCCCCGATGATTATTTCTGTGACGTTCAGGTCCTGGTGACCCTGGTATCTTCCGACCTGGAAGTCATGCCCGATTCGCTGGCCTGCCTGGCTGCTTCAGCAGCCCTGGCCGTTTCCGATATTCCCATCAAGGAAATCATCTCCGAAGTGCGCGTGTCCAGGGTGAACGGGACTTTCGTTGTCAACCCCACCCGCAAGCAGCTCGCCGAATCCGACATGGACTTCATGATCGGCGCCACCGAAAAGAACCTCATGATGGTGGAAGGTGAATCCAAGGAATGCAAAGAAGAAGACCTGGTCCAGGCCCTGCAGATAGCCCACGACGCCATCCGGTTGCAAATCAAAGCCCAGCAGGAACTCCGCGCCAAAGCGGGCGTAACCTCAGTGCGCGACTACAAGAAACCCGAGGTCGATGAAGCCCTTCGCGAAAAGGTTTCGGCCTTTGCCAAGGACCGGCTCTATGCCATCGCGCGTAAGGGTACGGCCAAGCACGAGCGCTCCGACGCTTTCTCCACCCTCAAGGACGAAACGATCGCCAGCCTGGGCGAAATCGAAGACAAAACCAAGAAGCTCGCCAAAAAATATTACGAAGACCTGGAATGGGATGTGGTCCGCAACATGATCCTCGACGATCGTATTCGCCTGGACGGACGCCAGCTCGACCAGGTACGGCCCCTCGCCATGGAAGTCGATGCACTGCCGACCCCCCACGGCTCCGCCTTGTTTACGCGCGGTGAAACCCAGTCCCTCACCACGGTGACCCTGGGTACGCCCCTGGACGAGCTCCTCATCGAAAGCGCCGCCACCTCCGATTACGCCAAGTTCATCCTCCACTATAATTTTCCCCCCTTCTCCACGGGAGAAGTGAAGATGATGCGCGCCCCAGGGCGCCGCGAAGTGGGCCACGGCAACCTGGCCCTGCGCAGCCTGAAGCAAATGATGCCGGGGAGCGAATATCCTTATACGGTCCGCGTGGTCAGCGACATCCTGGAATCCAACGGGTCCAGCAGTATGGCGACCGTTTGCGCGGGCTCCCTGGCCCTCATGGATGCCGGGGTACCTTTCCCCAAGCACGTCAGCGGGGTGGCCATGGGCCTCATCACCCGCAGTGAAGACAAGAAGTTCGCTATCCTGACGGACATCCTGGGTGACGAAGACCACCTGGGTGACATGGACTTCAAAGTTACGGGCACGCGCGAAGGGATTTGTGGTGTCCAGATGGACATCAAAGTGGACGGCTTGCCCATGGACGTCATGCGCGAAGCACTGGAACAGGCGCGTAAGGGCAGGCTCCACATCCTGGATGCCATGTACGCGACGATGCCCGAAGCGCGCCCCGATGTCAAACCGCATGCGCCTCGCATGGTGAAGCTGTTCACCGACAAGGAATTCATCGGCGCCGTGATCGGGCCCCAGGGCAAGATCATCCAGGAAATCCAACGCGAAACGGGCACCACCATCAATATCGAAGAAGTCGGCAACCAGGGTGAAGTCAGCATCTTCTCTCCTGCCAAGGAAGGGCTGGAAAAAGCCGTCAACTGGGTCAAGGGCATTACCGCCCAGCCCGAAGTCGGGACCACCTACGAAGGGCCCGTCAAAGGCATCAAGGAATTCGGCGCCTTCATCGAATTCATGCCCGGTAAGCAAGGTCTCTTACACATTTCCGAAGTCAGTTGGAAACGCCTCGAAACCCTGGAAGGGGTCCTCAACGAAGGCGATATAATCAAGGTAAAACTCCTGGGTGTCGACGCAAAGACGGGCAAATACAAGCTCAGCCGCAAGATCCTGATGCCCAAGCCCGAAGGCTACGTCGAAAGGCCCGAGAGGCCCGAACGTTCCGGTGGTGGAGATCGCGGTGGGGATCGTGGTGATCGTCGCGGCGGTGGAGACCGTGACCGTGGCGGAGATCGCGGCGGAGATCGTCGCGGCGGCGGCCAGCAACGCGACAGCCGGCCCCCCAGGGATGACAACCGCCCTCCAAGGGATGATAACCGTCCCCCCAGGGAACCCCGTGAACAACACGAGCCGAGGCCCGAACCCCAGCATCGCCAGCAGGATGACGGTTCCGAGACCCTTTGACGCGCCGGAGGCGCGCGCCAACTCCTCATGTCAGCCTACATTGAAATAACGATTGCCGAGCCTGATTCCACGCGCCGGGACCTCCTGGTCCCGACCTTGGAAGCATGGGGCTTCGAGGGCTTTACCGAAGAAGATAAAGGGCTCAAGGCGTATATCCCGCAGGGCAACCTCGACGAATGTGCATTCGAGGCCTGGGCGCAGACCCAGCTGCCCGGCATGGAACGCCGCGTTTTGCCCGAGCAGAACTGGAACGCCACCTGGGAATCCAACTTCGACCCCGTACGCATCGGCGACTTCTGCGCCATTCGTGCCGACTTCCACGAACCCATACCGGGTGTGACCCACGAGATCGTCATCACCCCCAAGATGAGCTTTGGCACGGGACACCACGCCACCACGCGCCTCATGATCGAACACATGCGCTCCCTGCCCTTTGCGGACGCGCGCGTCATCGACTTCGGCACGGGCACGGGCGTGCTGGCCATCCTGGCGGAGCGCCTGGGTGCAGCCAGCGTCGAAGCCCTGGACAGTGACCACTGGAGCATCGAAAACGCGGGCGAAAATATGGGCCGCAACGGCGCACGCCGCATCATCCTTCAGGCCCGCGAAACGGTGCGTGGCCTTGGGCCCGCGGATATAATTTTGGCCAATATCAACCGGCCCGTTCTCTTATCCGAAATGGACGAATTTGCGGAGGTCCTGACGCCCGGGGGTTGGTTATTGCTAAGTGGCATATTGGAAAGCGACGCGTTGATGGTGGCGGAAGCTGCCCGCCGCGCTGGTTTCAGCGAGGGGGCGCCCCGCGCGACTGCCGCTCCCTGGGTCGCACAACTCTGGAAGAAATAGCGCTCAACGCCCGTCCACCGTAACAGTTGGTGGTGTCTCAGGTTAAAATCATTCTGTTCGTAAACTTTTCACCGGATTGGCGAGGGCGGCCCGGATCGATTGAAAACTAATGGTTAAGAAGGTGAGTATAATGATGAATGCGCCGGTAGCGGCGAAGATGCCGATGCCGATATCGATGCGATAAGCGAAGCTCTTGAGCCACTGGCTGGCCGCCCACCATGCCAGGGGAAAGGAGATCAGCATGGCCAGGAGTACCAGCCTCAGGAAGTCGCCGGAGAGCAATATGACGACGCCGCTTACGGAGGCACCCAATACCTTTCTGATGCCGATCTCTTTGTTGCGGCGTTGGGCAGTGAAGGCAGCCAGCCCGAACAGGCCGAGGCAGGAGATGAGTATGGCCAGCCCGGCGAAGCAGCGAGATAAGACGGACACGCGATTTTCCGATACGTACAGGGTTTGGTAACTCTCATCCATAAATGTATAGCTGAATGACCAGTCGGGATTGAATTGCCGGTATAACTGGTCCAATGCTGCAATCGCCGGCTTTTCCTTTTCCGCCGCCAATTTGATCACGAAACGGCTTGTCCACTGCGGTCTGAGCACGATCAAGAGCGGTTTTACTTTTTCGTGCAGGGACTCAAAATGAAAGTCGCCTACCACCCCAACGATTTTGAGCTGCTGACCCCACATGGTGACCTCCTGACCTATGGGGTGTTTGAGACCCATGAAGCGGATGGCGGCCTCATTGAAGATGATGCCTGCGCTGTCCGAGGGGTAGGCGCCGGAGAAGTCGCGCCCGTCCTTTATGGTCATGCCCAGCGTGCTGATCATGTCGAAATCGCCGCCAACGACTTCGAATTCGGTGCGGTCATTCGGGTTCTTGCCCGGCCAGACAACGTTATAAGTACCTCCGTTATGTCCCGTCAGCGTATGGCTGATCCCGGAAGCACTGACGACACCGGGAATGCGTCTTGCTTCGGCCAGGAAAGTATTTTGCTGCTGCACGTCGTTGAGCCGGCCTTCCTTGTCAATGCTGAGGACGTGGTCCCGGTCATAGCCAAGGGGCTTGGTCTGGATATAGTTGATCTGGCGATAGACAACCCCCACGGCGACGATAAGCATTATGGAAAGTGTGAATTGAAAGACAACCAGACCCTTCCGAACGAAGACTTCACCAGCGGCTGTCCTGAGCTTACCTTTCAGCACCTGGATGGGTTTGAAGCGGGAAAGATAAAGGGCGGGATAACTGCCGGCCATCAACCCGGTGAACAACGTGATGCCCAACGCCGAAAGGATAAACCCGGTATTCAGGTGAACCAATGATAGTTGTTTGCCGGTAATATTGTTGAAGGCAGGGAGGAAAAGGCTTACCCACACAATAGCCAGAAGGAGGGAGGCGAAGGCCACCCCGATGGATTCGCCGAGAAATTGAATGATGAGGGTGCCGCGGCCTGCGCCGACAACTTTCTTTATACCGACTTCTTTGGCCCTGCCGGCAGCCTTTGCGGTGGAAAGGTTCATAAAGTTGATACAGGCGATGACGAGGATAAAAAGCGCGATGAGCGAAAATAACCGCACATAGTCTATTCTGCCGCCGGCCAGGACGCCGGCCTCATAACGTCCGTACAGATAGATGTCCGAATAGCGTTGGATAAAGGGGGTGCGGTATTTGATTTGATTGTTGGATTTGCGCACGATCAGTCCGGCTATTTTGGCATTGAATTGAGCTACGTTGGTACCGGGTTTCAGGATAAGATAGGTGGAACAGAAGGTGTTGTCCCAGTTGGAGCGATTGTCCTTCGCATCATTGTTATTCAGGATCGGGAGGACAAAATCGAATTGTTGGGAGGAATGGACGCCCGGCGCTGTAAAAATTCCCGAGATGGTATAGGGTTGATCGTGTTGCAGCACGACGATCTTGCCGATGAGGTTTTCGGTGGTTCCGAATAACCTATGGGCCATCAGATCGGATATTACGATGCCGTTCTTGCCGGAAAGTACATGGTCGGGGCTGCCCTGGATCAGGTTGTAGGAAAAGACGTGAAAGAAGTCCGCGCCTGCGTACAGACCGTCGGATTTGATATTTTTATCCGGGGCAGAGGAGAGGGTGGTTTTATCAGTGCTGATTACCGGGACCGCATATTCAACCTCGGGCATTTCTTTTGCCAGGGCGTCGGCCTCGGGTGCGGGGGCGGAGTGGGCGGTCCAGATATTGGGGCCTTGTATCCGATTTTCCATCACCTGGTACAGGCGGGTATGATTTACATGAAATTTATCCATTTGCAACTCGTCGGTCACCCATAAGTAAATCAACAGCGTGCAGGCAATACCGGTAGACAGGCCCAGTAAATTCAGGAGGGTGAAGCGGCGGTCTTTTGCGAGGTTGCGCCAGGTGGTACGGAAGAAATGCCAAAATGGGGCGTTCGACAGCATAAACAAATGATTGATAAAGAGATAACACAGCCAGGGAAGTGCCAAACTGCAGGATTTTTGACGCTCAGGGGGTTATGAGGGTGAGGACGGTGATGAGCGTCCGGTTTTGATACAGGGGGATGCCCGTTTTTGGCTGTTTTGGTAAAATGGCTTAACTTAGCTAGTTCAGCAGTATCCAATAGACGATGAATGAATTCCTGGTAATACTTCTCGCGTATGGTATCGGCTCTATTCCTTCGGCTGTGATCATCAGTAAGGTGTTTTTTGGGATAGACATCCGGGACTATGGAAGTGGCAACATGGGCGCTACCAACACCTTCAGGGTCCTTGGCCCCAAGTTTGGAACGATCGTCATGCTGATGGACATGCTGAAAGGTATCGCTGCGGTGAAATTGTACCTTCTTCTTCCGTACTACACGGACCCTATACACGAAACGGCATTGATCAACCTCCAGATCGGTCTGGGCTTATCCGCCGTCATCGGTCACATCTTTCCCCTATGGGCGGATTTTAAAGGCGGAAAGGGCGTTGCTACCCTTTTCGGCATGGTATTGGCCATCCATCCCTATGTGGCCCTGGCTTGTGTGGGCGTATTCCTGGCGGTACTATACATGACACGCTTCGTTTCCCTGAGCTCAATACTGGCAGGTGTCGCATTTGCGGTATTTATTCTGTACATATTCGATGAGCCTCAGCAATTGTACCGTATCTTTGCCGTGTCTGTGGCGCTCCTCGTACTATTAACCCACCAAAAGAACATCGGCCGCCTGCTGAGGGGCAATGAGAGCAAAGCCGGCATCCTTAAGTACCGTGACCGGCGAAAAAGCCGCAAACGCGGCGAAAACGCCGAAGAAGAGTAACCGTCCGTACGCGATTTTTCATACCTTTGCATTCCTTTTCTGACATTTTTATACAAAAAGTGTTACGCATGTCGCAAACGTTGTTTGAAAAACTGCAACTCAAAGACGAAAAGAATCTATTGATTCAAGGTATTCCCTCCTCCATCGAGAAACAATTTGTCAAACTGGCTTTTGCCAAGAACGTGACGCCTCTGCTGAGGGTCAAGAAGATCGACTTTGCACTCATCTTCGCCATCAACCAGCGCCAGCTCCAATCGATCCTGGGAGAAGTGTTTCCGGCCTTGCACGAGGAAGGCAAGCTCTGGATTGCCTACCCCAAGGCGGCCTCCAAGATCGCCAGCGATCTCAACCGGGATTGTACCTGGGAGTGCATTTGCGAGCAGGGATTCGAGTGCGTCCGCACGGTCCCCCTGGACCACGTCTGGACGGCCATCCGTTTCCAGCGCCGGGAGCCCGAGCCCATCTTAAACAGGATACACGTCGCCGAAGAAGTCGTGGGCGTAAAGAAACGAACCCAGACCCTCCCTGAGGACATGGAAACGCTGTTCACCCTCCATCCCAAAGCCAAGGATTTCTTCGGCAGCCTCCCCGCGGCGAACCGGAAGGAATACGTCCTCTGGATCACGGGAGCCAAGCGTGAAGACACGCGGAAGCGCCGTCTCGACGCGACCGTAGAGAAGCTCCGGGCCGGCAAAAAGACGCCGACGGAAAAGTAACTATGCAAAGCATCACCATAACATCCATAAAGGCCCGTTGCGAAGATGCCAATTCGATACGGGCTTTTTTATGCACGCACCACGCAAGATTCGTGGGAACCGACCATCAGAGAGATACCTATTTCAACGTCCCCCACGGAAAGCTCAAGCTCCGCCAGGGAAGCATCGAAAACGCCCTGATCCATACCGAAGGCTACCTGCCCCTGGAAACGGGGGCGGCAGACCTGGGTAACATCCTCGACAAAGCCGTCGGCACCGTCCTGGTCGTAGAAAGGAAGCGGGAAATCTATTTCATCGATAACGTCAGGTTCCAACTTGATGAAATAGAAGGGGAGGGCTATTTCGTGGAAATAGAAGCCCTCGATCCGGAAGATCAGATAACCGAAGCGGAACTAGCCCGGCAATGTCAATTTTACCGGGACGCCCTGGGTTTATAAGGCAGCGTCTTTTCCCCGATCCAAAGTGCCAGCGCGGTTGCCACCACCCCGATGATCGCGCCCCCGTATACGTCGGCAAAGAAGTGTTCGGCGAGGTACATCCGTGAATAGCCCACGGAGCATGCCCAAAGGAAAAGCAAAACCTGCCATAGGGGGCGCCGGGCGAAAAGATATATCAACGTCAGTGCAATGCTGAAAGCGGTAATCGTGTGTCCGGAGGGGAAACTGTTGTATCCGTAAATCTCCACGCCGGGTACGAAGTGAAGTGAACCGCCGATCATATCGTTGGAGGGACGCAGTACATTGTCGAAAAAAGTATGTTTTAAAAGCTGGGAGAGTAGGGAAGGCAAAGCAAAGCCCAGTAGACCCAGCCATCCCCAGCGGACGGCCGTAAAGCGGTCCCTGCGGAACCACGCGAAAGCGAACAGGAGGAGGATGACGGCGACGTGCGTCCACCCCAGGCCGAAATCGGTCCACCATGGCATGACGGAATCCAGAAAGGGGGTATGACGGCCGTTGACGGCCAGGAGCAGTTCATATTTGCTGTGGGAGACCTGTAGCCCGGCGCCCACCAGGACAAAACATCCGAATAAAAAAAGGAAGGGCCGCATAGGCTTACTTGAGGATGACCGTGCCCAACCGGCGCGTCAGTTCGATTTCCAGGATTTTCAGGTGACTGTGGGTTTCCTTGAGCAGGGCAAGCTCCTCGGGGGTGTGTGGGCGTTCCATGTCCCTTTGGTTTTCCGCCATCATTTTTTTGATTTTCTTGAGTTGCATATACGTCACGGTGGAGCGTACCTCCTCCTTGTAGCGTTCCTTGTCCTGCTGCTCCTCCTTGACCACGTATTCGTTCCCCAGGTATTTGAGGTAACCCTGGCGGATGGGGTCATAATCCAGATCGGGGTCCCTCGAATTCCAACGGTCGCTGAGCTCGTTCGTGGTATCGGTGATTTGGATGACCAGGGCGCTCACGGCCGGGTCGGGGTGGTACAGGAAGTTCCGGATTTCCGGTTGGGGCTCAGAACGGTACAGCTCCAGGATATGGTACAGGGCCCGGTTGTCGAATATATCGGGGTCCTCGAACTGGCTGAATATGAAGTCGGCCACCGTTCCCCCTTCGTCGAAGGGCTTTTGCCCGTACTCCAGCAGGACGCGGATCAGTGCGCGTTCGTTGGGTTCGTCCCCACTCAGGAGATCGAAGGCGTCGACCTCTTCAGGCGGAACCGCCTGTGGGGTCGGGGCGACGGTTCGGGTGACGCGCTCACGGATGTGTTTGTTGACAAGGGTAAGGAGGCCGGTCTCGTCGATCTTGAGGATTTCGGCACTGCGCCGGATATAATCCTGCTGGCGCGTAAAATCCTCCGCCTTGTCGATCCGCGCAATCGTCTCGGCGATGCGGTTCACGACCTCCGCTTTTTTCCTCGAATCATCACCCGCGTCGCTAAGGGCCACGTCCATCTGGAAGAAGATGAAGTCCTTCTTCTCCGCGGCCACGAAAGCCCGGAAGGCCTCGGGCCCCACCTTGCGCACGTAGCTGTCGGGATCCTCCTTGTCGGGGATGAGGACGAGGCTCACGTGCAGGCGCTCCTCCAGGGCCATGTCGAGCCCCCTCAGGGCGGCCTTGATCCCCGCCGCGTCCCCGTCGTAAATGATGGTGAGGTTGTCGGTGTATTTCTTGATGAGGCGCAACTGGTCCTGCGTCAGGGAGGTCCCCCCGCTCGCCACCACGTTTTCCACCCCGGCCTGGTGCAGGGAGATGACGTCGGTGTATCCTTCCACGAGGAGGCACTCGTCCTGACGGTCTATGGCCTGGCGGGCGAAATAAAGCCCGTAAAGGAGCTTGCTTTTGACATAAATCTCGTTTTCGGGGGTATTGATGTACTTGGGCGAACGATCGTTGGTTCGGATTTGCCGGGCCCCGAAGCCGAGGATTTTTCCCGAAGGGTTGTGGACAGGGAAAATGATGCGCCCCCGGTAGTTGTCCGCAGGCTGGTCTCCCCTTAGGACAACCAATCCACTGCGCTGCAGCAGGTCGATATTGAACTGGGCAGCCAGGCTCGCGCGCGCAAATGCGTCCCGACCCTCGGGGCAGTACCCCAGTTGGAACTTTCGGATGATGTCTTCCCGGAACCCCCTTTCCTCGAGGTAGGAGAGGCCAACGGCCTGCCCCTCTTCCGAGTCGAGAAGCGCCGAGCTGAAATACTTGGCCGCAAACTGGTTGAGGATGAACAGGCTATCGGCGACCTGCTGGAGGCGCTGCTGTTCGGGGGAGGTTTCGGTTTCTTCGATGCGGATACCGTACCGGGCGGCCAGCCAGCGGAGGGCTTCCACATAACTGAATTTTTCGTGCTCCATCAGGAATCCTATCGTATTCCCGCTGCGCCCGCACCCGAAGCACTTGTAAATCTCCTTGGAGGGGGAGACCGTGAAGCTGGGGGTCTTCTCATTGTGGAAGGGGCACAGGCCCAGGTAATTGGCGCCCCGCTTCTTGAGCTTCACAAATTCCCCTACGACATCGATGATGTCGATCCGGTTCTGGATTTCCTGAATCGTCTCCCGTTTAACCACTCCCAAATATCCGGGTTTCCAGGGATGTCGGTAATATAATTTTATCCTATATTTGCGGACATCCCTTTCCCACCAACAGAACTGACGAGAGCAAAGAATTTAGTGTCCTAATTGCTTAAGGAGGAGCTTTACATGCCAAAAAACCTAATAGACAGGGTGTCGCAATGGAAAGACGCCGAGATTACGAGGGCCGCAGGCCTGTATCCATATTTCAGGGCCATCAGCTCGGGACAGGATACTGAGGTCATTCTGGACGGAAAAAAGGTATTGATGTTTGGGTCTAACTCCTACCTGGGATTGACGAACCATCCCAAGATACTGGAGGCCGCCACGAAGGCCATTCACAAATACGGCTCGGGCTGTGCCGGATCCCGCTTTTTGAACGGGACCCTGGACATTCACGTACAATTGGAGGAACGCCTGGCCGCATTCGTGGGTAAGGAAGCCGCCCTGCTCTTCAGCACGGGCTTTCAGACCAACCTGGGGGTGCTTTCCGGTTTCACCGGACGTCAGGATTATTTGATCCTCGACGAATCGGACCACGCTTCCATCATAGATGGCAGCCGGCTGTCCTTTTCGCGCACCATCAAGTTCGCCCACAATGACATGGATGACCTGGAAAGGCGCCTGAAGACCCTGCCCGACGACGTGATCAAGCTGATTTCGGTGGACGGCATCTTCAGCATGGAGGGGGATATCATCAACCTTCCCAGGGTCGCCGAGCTTGCCGAAAAATACGGGGCCAACATCATGGTGGACGACGCCCATGGCCTGGGCGTTATCGGCGTCGGCGGAGCCGGCACGGCTTCCCATTTCGGGCTCACGGACCAGGTCGACCTGATCATGGGGACCTTCAGCAAATCCCTGGCCTCCCTGGGAGGCTTTATCGCGGGTGACTTCGTCGCCATAGACTTCCTCAAGCACCGGGCGCGTTCCCTGATCTTCAGCGGGAGCATGCCGCCCTCGTGTGTGGCCAGCGTGCTGGCCGCCCTGGACATCATCCAGGCCGAACCCGAGCGCATCCAGCATCTCTGGGATAATACGCATTACGCCCTTTCCCTGATCAAGGAAGAAGGTTTCAGCACGGGACACACCCAAAGCCCGATCATCCCCATTTACGTGGGGGACAACCAAAAGACCTTCCAATTGACACGGAGGCTGCAGGACGACGGGGTCTTCGTCAACCCTGTAGTGTCGCCGGCGGTCGCATCGGAGGATTCGCTCATACGCTTTTCACTCATGGCCACGCATACCCGGGCCCAGATCGAATCTGCGGTGGAAAAGTTGTCTCGCGCGGCCTCGGATTTGAACATACAGTATATTCCCAAAAGCCAGGCCATATGATCAAAGTGATCCCCGTCACCAACGCCAAAGAACTCAAAGCCTTCATCGATTTTCCGCACGACTTGTACGCGGAAGAACCTAACTACGTTCCGGAACTTTTCATCGCGCAGCGCGACCTGCTGACCCCGGGGAAGCACCCCTTCCACGAAAACGCCGACGTGCGCCTGTTCCTGGCCTACCAGGAGGGTATCCTGTCGGGTAGGGTCGCCGCCATCCTCAATAAGAACCACAACGCATTCAATAAGGCAAGCGACGGCTTCTTCGGCTTTTTCGACGTCGTGGACAACCAGGAAGTGGTCGACGCCCTGTTGACCGAAGCCGCTCGCTGGCTCAGGGAAAAGGGCGCCACGACCCTCGTCGGCCCCGTTAATCCCAGCACCAACGAGACGTGCGGCGTACTGATCGAGGGCTACGACAGCCCCCCCATCGTGATGATGACGTACAATAAGTCGTATTATCCGCGTTTATTGGAAAAGGCAGGACTGGGGAAAAAGGTCGACCTCCTCGCGTGGTGGATCGACCGGGACAACCTGAATGAGCGGTCAATCCGTCTTCAGCAAGCCCTCGAAGAAAGACTGGGGCGTCACGGGATCACCATACGTCCGGTCCGGGTAAAGGACTTCAAGAACGAGGTGAACATGCTGCGGAAGGTCTACAACGCCGCCTGGGACCGTAACCTGGGCTTCGTTCCGATGACCGAAAACGAATTCAATTACCTCGCCAAGGATTTGAAGATGCTCCTGGACCCCAAGCTGTGCCTGGTGGCCGAAAAGGACGGAGCGGTCGTGGGCTTCGCCCTGGCCATCCCCAACATCAACCAAATCCTGAAAACAGTCCACAGGGGCCGGCTCCTGCCCTTCGGGATTGTAAAGTTGCTGACGGGTATGAAGAAGATCAAAAGCATCCGCGTACTGGCGCTGGGTGTCATGGAAGACTACCGGAGGCACGGCATCGAGGCCGTCTTCTACGCCGCCATCATCCGCCGGGCGCTGGAGCGTGGCATGAAGGGAGCGGAAGCCTCCTGGATATTAGAGCACAACGACCTGATGAATAAAGGCGTCGAGAGCGTGAACGGAAAAGTGTATAAGAAATACCGGATTTACGAAAAGGCAATATGAGATTGCTCATCACCGGGGCAAGCGGTTTCGTCGGGTACCACCTGACCCGCGCCGCCCAGACCCGGGGATTGGAGGTGGTGGCGGGCGTACGCGCGGGAAGTAAAACGGATCACCTGGATGTACGGACAGTGGTCCTGGATTATGGGGACTTTTCCCGGTTGGTCGTTGCTTTGGCGGATGGCGAGTACGATTACATCATCCACGCCGCCGGCGCCACCAGCGCTCCCAATCCTGAAGCCTATGAACTGGCCAATGCCGGGGTGACCGAAACCCTGGCGGCAGCGGCGGTAAAAGCGCTGCCTTCGTTAAAAAAATTTGTCTTCCTCAGCAGTCTCGCGGCCGTCGGGCCGCTCTCAGACCCCGGGGGAGTCATTATAGAACAAACCCAACCCAACCCGGTTACTGCCTATGGCAGGAGCAAGCTCCTCGCTGAAAGCAGGCTGGCCATTCAACCCCTACCTTGGCTGGTGCTCCGGCCCACTGCTATCTATGGGCCCCGTGAAACGGGCATCTTCATCTTCCTGCGTCTCGTGGCGCAGGGATGGGAGCCGTATATCGGGCACGTAGCGCAGCGCCTGAGCTTCGTCTACGTCAGCGACGTCTCGGAACTGGCCGTGCAGGCTTTGTTCTCGGACGTTGCCGGACGAGCTTATAACGTCACGGATGGAAGTGCGTACGACCGCTATGTCCTCGCGGACATGGTTAAGGCACACTTCCACCGCCGTACCCTGAAGTTCCATGTACCCCTGCCTTTGGTGCGCGCACTGGCGTCGATGTCGGAGGCCTTTGCCGGCCGCCGTACGCCCGCGCTCAACCGGGATAAACTCCGGGAGCTCACCGCTGCGTGCTGGGTTTGCGACATCGGGGCTGCTAAGCGCGACCTGGGATACAGGCCGGTGTTCGATTTGCAGGCCGGCCTTGGGCGGACTTTGGATTGGTATCAGAAAGAAGGGTGGTTATAGGACGGGCTGCGTGCCCGATCCAACGGGCCCCCCACCATAAAAGATATAACCTAAAAAAAACAAAAGATGAGCAAGATGAACGGGCATAGCCCGAAGCCTTCGGAAGTGCTGCCTGCAGGCGGCCGGTTGGGAATTTTGATCCCGGGAATGGGCGCCGTGGCGACCACCCTGATCGCGGGCGTGTCAGCCGTGAGAAAAGGGATCGCACAGCCCTTTGGATCCCTCACCCAAATGGGACATATCCGCCTTGGAAAACGAACCGATAACCGCTACCCCAAGATCAAGGATTTCGTACCCCTGGCGAACCTGGAGGACATTACGTTCGGAGGCTGGGACATTTATTCGGACAACGTGTTTGAAGCCGCCAGCAAGGCGCGCGTACTGGAGCCCGGGTTATTGCATTCGGTGCGCGAGGAACTCGAAACCATCCACCCCATGAAGGCCGTCTTCGATCGGTCCTATGTAACGAACCTGGATGGGACCAACGTGAAGGAAGGGCCCAGCAAATACGACCTGGCCCAACAGGTCATCGCCGACATCCAGCGCTTCAAGCTGGAGAATGGGATCGACCGCCTGGTCATGATCTGGTGCGGGTCTACCGAAAAGTACATCGAAGCGACGGACGTTCATTTGACCGTACGGTCGTTCGAGGAGGGCCTTCGCGAGAGCAACCCCCTGATCGCCCCCAGCATGATCTATGCCTACGCGGCAATCTCCCAGGGCATCCCCTTCGTCAACGGGGCGCCCAACCTCACGTGCGACATCCCCGCCCTCGTGGCCCTGTCCAAAAAGACGCAGGCCCCCATCGCGGGTAAGGACTTCAAGACGGGCCAAACCCTCATGAAGACCATTCTTGCCCCCGGCCTCCAGGCCCGCGCCCTGGGTGTCCGCGGCTGGTTTTCCACCAACATCCTTGGAAACCGTGACGGCTATGTCCTGGACCACCCCGAAAACTTCCGCACTAAGGAAGTTTCCAAACTGGGTGTCCTCGAAGACATCCTCCGCCCCGACCTGCACCCCGAACTCTACGGAGACCTGTACCACAAAATCCGCATCAACTATTATCCTCCCGCCGGCGACAACAAGGAAAGCTGGGACAACATCGACATCTTCGGCTGGCTGGGGTATACCATGCAGATCAAGATCAATTTCCTGTGCAGGGACTCCATCCTGGCCGCCCCCGTGGCCCTGGACCTGGCCCTGTTTTCGGACCTTGCCAAGCGCGCCGGGATGTACGGCATCCAGGAATGGCTGTCTTTTTACCTGAAGTCCCCGCAAACGGCCCCCGGGCTGCATCCGGACAATGATATTTTCAGGCAGCTGATCAAACTGCAGAACACGCTCCGGCATATCATGGGTGAGGACTTGATCACGCATCTCGGGTTGGATTATTATCAGGAACTGGCGGAGATGCTATGAGGCGCGCCGCCTCCTCGCACCCGGCCGCTGGGCGCCCTGCCTTTGAGCGCCCCGCCGCTGGGCGCCCCGCCGCTGGGCGCCCTGACCCCCCTTGGCGGCGTTGGGTCGCCTCTGTCGGCGGCATTGGGTACATCAAGGGAGGCGGCACGCTCGCAGCGCTGGTCACTTGTTTAGGGCTTTATGCCGCGCAGCCGCCTCCCTGGGTCGTCGTTGTGGCAGTTTTGGCTTTGACCGCCCTTGGCGTTTGGCTGGGTAACGTATTGGAAGCATCGTGGGGCAAGGACAGCTCGAAGATCGTTTTAGATGAGGTAGTCGGCATGCTCGTCACCATGTGCGGCCACCCCCTTGGTTGGCGGCCGCTGCTGGCGGGCTTCATCGCCTTCCGATTTTTCGACATCGCCAAACCCCTGGGTATCCGCAAAACCGAACGCCTGCCGGGGGGATGGGGAGTGATGGTGGATGATATCGTGGCGGGCATATATGCAAGCATTGTGGTATGGTTACTTTTTTTAAAGCGAACATAGCGTCACTGTCGGCCTCGGCCCTGGATTACCTCGTGACCTTCCTGGCGAAGCTGTTTTTAAGTCCGCTGGATGCGTCGGTGGCGGGGACCGTGGCAGGGGGCATCCTGAATTTCTGCATGGGCAGGACTTGGGTCTTTCGCGTGGAAGACGGTGATCCGCGCGGACAGGTCGTGCGTTATCTCCTGGTTTGGGTTGGAAATGTCGCCTTGACCACAGCCGGCGTCTACCTGTTGCTGGGATGGGGAGTAAACGTCCTCGTCGCTAAAATAATCGTATCCGTGCTCATGGGCCTCACTTACAATTTCTTCTTGCAAAAACTGTTTGTCTTCAAATGACCAGAGACCAGGTACAGAAGGGCATTTACGTAGTGATCAACCCCGTCGTCCGGGGTCTGATCCGGATCGGCTTTACCCCAAACGTCGTCACCACGGTGGGCTTCCTCCTCAACGCGGGGGTTGCCGTTGTATTTATATTCGGAGCCAGGGAAGGGAGCCGGGGGGACCTGTCCTATGTCGGATGGGCGGGCGGCCTGGTCCTCTTCGCGGGCCTTTTCGACATGCTCGACGGACAGGTCGCGCGCCTGGGAAATATGAGCTCCGTATTCGGGGCCCTGTACGATTCGGTGCTCGACCGCTACAGCGAACTGCTGATGTTCCTGGGGATTTGTTATTACCTCGTCGCTTACCATTATTTCCTGAGCTCGCTGTCCGCCTTCCTGGCCCTGATCGGGTCCATGATGGTCAGCTATACGCGGGCCCGCAGCGAGGGCCTGGGCATTCAAAACAGGGGAGGCCTCATGCAGCGCCCCGAACGCATTATTTTAGTGGGCCTCTCCGCGATCGCCTGCGGCGTGACGGCCCATTTTATCGGCTTTACGTACAAGGGCATCGAAACGATTTCTATCTTCACGCTGCCCCTGGCCGTCATGGCGGTACTGACGAATATTACCGCCATCCGGCGCCTGTTGGACGCCAGGGAAGCACTTGAAAAACAAGGAAAATGAACCTATTGATGACACTCACCTTTCTCACGTTTGGCATCCCGATCGACTCGATGCCCATTCCGCCCTACAACCCTAAACAATTGTTTTATCTCCAGCGGACGCCCAATAAAAACACGATCATCATCGAGCTGAACGATAAGAACGGAGTGCCCGACTCGGTCAACCCTGTGCACGTCTACTGGCTGAGGTACACCGAACACGGGGAACGTGCAGAACTGACCTATATACAACGTACCTTCGCCTATGGGGTCAAGACAACCCGCCTGGGCCCTGACAAGTATGAGCTGCATTTCGTATCGTTTAAGAAATATCATATGTACCTCATCAAGGCCGGGGACCACCGTTTCCACGTCTTTTCGGAAATCAACGGGAAGATCGCGATCCTGCAACGGGTGTACATTCAGATCGACCCGGGAGGGACCTTGTTCAAGCCCAACGTGGAATATATAGAAATCAGGGGCACAGACCCTTCAACAGGAATAGAAGTTCGAGGTAGAATACAAGTATGAAAAGAAATTATATATCCAATTCCACCGAATCGGTGCGCATGTTCAGGGCCGGCTGGATGGAAGCCCTGTCCAAGGTCCACTTCACCATACCCCTGGTCATCTACCTCCCCGTCATCGGTGTGATCAGTTATAAGGCCTTCGAGGTTGGCGCGGGTGTGGGCGTGTACCTGGGCTACTTCGCCCTGGGCCTTCTAACGTGGACCGCCGCGGAATACATCCTCCACCGCTTCGTTTTCCACTTCGTGCCCAAGTCCAAATGGGGCTTGCGCCTGCACTTCATTTTCCATGGCGTGCACCACGACTATCCCCGGGACGCCCTTCGGCTGGTGATGCCGCCCTCGGCCAGCATTCCCCTCGCTTTCGGGTTTTACTTCCTGTTCAAAGTGATCTTCCACAACAGCGTCCACCTTTATTCCTTTTTCCCCGGCTTCGTGGCGGGCTATCTCGTCTATGATATGATGCACTATGCCATGCACCACGCCAACTTCAAGGGCGGGTGGTTCAAGAAAATCAAGGATCACCACATGCTCCACCATTACGACGACATGTCCAAAGGCTACGGTGTCAGCTCGGTTTTGTGGGATAAAATCTTTCAATCCGACTTTCCGAAAAAATGAAGTGGCTGCCCGCCGCGCTTTGCTCCGCGTATCTGTTACTGGCGTGGCGCCTCCTGGGTTTTCACCTGGAGCAGGCGGTCCTCGTGGCCCTTTTCCTGGGGTTGTACTATGCCTCCGGGGGCACCCGGCGGTTCATTCTTTGTTTTAGCCCTTTCCTTATCTATTGGATCCTCTTCGATTTTATGAAGGCCTTTCCCAACTATCGGGTGAGTCCCGTGCACATCCGGTCACTCTACGAGGCGGACTCGAGACTCTTCCGCGTTGGTGGTTTGTCCGTCAATGAATTCTTCGCGGCCCACCGGACGCGCCTGCTGGATGTGCTGAGCGGGTCGTTTTATCTCTGTTGGATCCCCGTGCCCCTGGCGGTTGGATTCTACCTCTTCGCGACGCGACCGGAACAAGCCGGGCGATTTTCGCGCTGTTTTCTTTTCGTCAACTTCCTGGGTTGGATCGTTTATTATACTTATCCCGCGGCGCCGCCCTGGTACGTGCAGCAATATGGGTTCGACCTGAACGTGCACACCCCCGGAAGCGCGGCCGGGCTCCTGTGGTGGGACCAGGCGCTGGGCGTCCATTTGTTCCGGGGATTGTACGCCAAAAGCTCCAACGTGTTTGCCGCCATGCCTAGTTTGCACTCGGCTTATCCGCTCATAGCGTTGTATTACGGTTGGAAAACGCCGTTGAAATGGATTTGCGGAGTCGTTGCGCCGGGGATTTGGTTCGCCGCGGTTTATACGAGCCAGCACTATGTGCTGGATGTACTGGCGGGGATATCCTGTGCGGTTGCCGGCATATCGCTCTTCGAGACCGGGAGGATTATTTTTTGGCGGGTGTCGGGGTCTTATTGAGTTCTGAACTTACACCCGAGGAAGCGGCACTGATGATCCAGGTGCTGTTCTCCGACAAAACACGGTCCGCGAAACTCGGCTTGGTACATTCCTTCACGCTGGCCAGGATGGTGTACATGCCCTGGTTGTACCCTTGTACCAGGGCAGTTCCATGCTTGAAGTAACCCAGGGAGCGGGGAACGATGAAGGATTTGCCGCTGACCTCGGGAAAAGGCTTGCCCTCCGGCCAGCGACCGAAGGCAGGATCTTTCGGGTCGATGGAAATATCGTTCAGGAGTACGTGGAATTTTCCCAGGACCACGCTGTCCATGAGGACACCCGTTCCCGCAACGAAGGCGGTCATGAACGTAAGGTCGATCTGCACGCTCATTTTATGGCTTCCCCCCGCCGCCACCTTGGGCTTGACATACTTCAGGCGGAAGCCCGTCATCTTCAGGTTGAATTGTGCGTTGTTTAGGACCTCCGTCATACGCGATGTGTCCAGGGAAAACGTTGCGATAAAGGCGGTGTCGGAACGACAAAGCTTGACCAGTTCCAAACCCGTGAATTGCATCCCCGAAGGATCGAAGGCCCCGGTCAGGCTTGGCTGGTCGTAGAAGTAAAGACCGCTTTGGGTAAAAGGGGTGCTGGCGGTGTATTTCCCCTGCTCGTTGGTGATGATGGTCTTGACCACCGTGACCGCTTCGGAGACGAGGTTGGTTCCGATTGCGGTAACGGCGCCCCGGTTGGACCGGGTTATCAGGATGCGTTCCTGCAGGGTATAGATGCTTTCCGCCTTGGTCGAGTCGAATTTGCGCATGACCATGTCGCTTCCCGGCACCTTGGGCACGGCCAGGGTGTCGACGACCTTGCCCTTAGGATAAGAGCATCGGTGGTCCGCCACACAGGCGCAGAGGAATAAAATGGGAATCAGCATTGCCGCCGGTGCGGCGAGTTTATGGCACATGCGTCACGATTTTAGGCTTGATGATAAAAAGGACTTCGGAGGTTGTCGCGTCGTCGCCACCAATGGTGTCCATGTCCCCGCGCGACATTTCGTACGTGTTGCGAACCAATTTTTCAAGGGCGCCGAGGACCCGGCCCCGGCCCCGGGTGGTGAAATCGGGGGTGGCTACCTTTTCCAGGTCGATCTCGGATTCGGAAGCGAAGACCTTGAAGACCTCCGTCCCGTAAGGAGGATCTATACAGATCACGTCCCGGGCAGAGAGGAAATAATCCTGCCCGACCAGGATTTTCAGGTCGTGGGGATAGAGGGGGTACCGGAGGCTCGTATTGGGCAGGATGGCGTGGATGATGCCATCGGGTTGCATGTCCAGGATGTTGACGTACGCATCCTTGGTACCTGTATTCCGGATCCAGAGGGTGAGGGTATCTCCCGGGCAATACTCCAGGCGGAGATGTGCGGTATCCATCCTGCCATGTACCACGGGCACCAGGCGGACATCTACGCTGACACCCTCCGCCTGGCTGTGGACCGATTGCAGGAACTTATAGCGGGCGTAGGCCTCCAGGGCCTGATGAAAGGAAGCGGTATCCCTGAGGACGCCCGGAAGGACGGCAAAGACAAATGCATTGTCACTGACCTTGAGGGTATCCTTTTCCCGGCCATGCACGACCGTCATTTCTGGGTTCTCTTTCCAGACGGCGTAGGAAATTCCCGATAGGGACGCCTGGATTTGCGCCGCCTCGCGCTGGGAAAACCCCTTGCCCGCGCCGACCCCGACGGGATCGATCCGGTAGGCGGGCTGGGTGACGAAGACCCAGGCATCCTGGGGTTGGGAGACCTTCAGTGCCTTTTCCAGGGTGGCCACCGACGAAAAACTGCCGGCGCTCGTGATGATACCCCGGGCCAGGGGATGGGCGCTCAGGGTATCGGGTATGCCCGAGGGATAGACCCCGATCAGGGCCCCGGTGTCGAGGCCCGCCAGGGTACCTTGTTTCAGGGTGACGGTTCTTAGGAGGGTATCGAAATCGGAGATTTCTATGTAAGGCGCCTGGTGGATGAAATTGCCCCCGAAGAGTTGCCTGTCCTGCCCGTTACCCTCCAAAAGGGGGTGCTGGTCAGGGACCTTTAGGTTCATCGTGGAGGCGATACGCGCGAAAAAAGCGCGATAGGTGGGGTAGACGGTTCCCGCACGGAAGTTCTCGAAGGCCCGGCACACCGCATAGGTCAGGGAGCCGATGGAATTATCCGTTCGTTCATCCACTGTCTCGACGTCCAGTTCATCGGGGCGGGTTGCCGAAATGACGACATACTTCGCAAGGGAGGCATCGTTTTCCCCCAGTTCCTGTCGGTAAAGAACCGAGGAATCGGAGTGGTGATGTTTGAGGGGATCGAAGGAAGGGGAGACGAAGGGCAGGAAATCACCGCGTACGACGGCCGTCCCCCGGGTCCCGTCCCCGGAATGACAATTGTCCATGATGACCAGGAGGTCCCCGTTGGGGCCGAGCCTGGCCCGGAGTTCGACGAGGTAGCTTCCCAGGGTGTGTCCCCTAAGGTAATCGGCCTGGTCCCGGTTAAAATTTTCGGGGGCCGAAACGTTTGGGGAAAGGGCGTTGTAGGTCACGATGCACTCGTCCAACCCGTCCACCTTATTGTCATTGTCCGCTTCTACCTGCTCCCCGTGACTCGACACGTGGACCAGGACGACGTCCCCTTTCCTGACGAGCCCCGTGATTTCCCCGAAGGCTTTGCGAATACCCGTCATCGTGGCCTGTGTGTCCCTGATCGTAATGATATTCGCCTCGGGGAAGCCCTGGCCGAGGAGCGCCTGGTGCAGGAAGTCCGCGTCCCGGTCGCTCGAAAGCTTCGGCCAGCCACCCGCTTTGGGGTAGTCGCCGATGGCGATGATCAGGGCGTACTTCGATGGGAGAGCGCCAACCTGCGCGACGGCGGATGCGCAAATAAAATCGGTGAATGCGCAAATAAAAAGGAGGATCAGTGGAGGTAAGCGGCGCATAAAAAAACTATATTCGACAATATAGCCCGTTTTTCGCTTATCTCATGAAAAAGGTCCAGTTGTTCAAAGAAGCATTCGTAGCGTCCCTGCTGATGATAGCGGTAGATGGGTTCATCAGTTTTTTTCCCTGGAAGTACGAATTGGTCAAGCCCATCAAGCAAGGCTTCGATGATTTCGATATCTATGACCTCAAATACGCGCGTTTCCACACTCAGACTGAGAAGATGGACACGGGGATCAGCATCCTGGAAATCGGGCGCACCCGGGACGAGATCGCGCAGGAGCTGAACTTATTGGTCCCTATGCACCCTGCGCTGATCGGGATCGATGCGATCTTTTATAAACCTGGGCCCGATCCGCTCCAGGACAGTGCCCTGGTGGCGGCTATCCGCCACGCGGGTAACGTGGTGTTAGCTTCCAAATACGATAGTGGGCGCATCACGCGCAGTTTTTTTGCCCAAGAACTGCCCGACATCCCCGACGGTTTTTTCAATCTCCCCGAAGGGGATGAGGAAATTACCCGGCACTTCCAGCCCTTCTTGCCGGTGAATGGGCAGCCCTATCCCTCCTTTTCCGCGCGCCTCCTCCAAAAGGCATCGCCTGGCGCCTACGATACCCTGGTGGCGCGTGGACAGCGCAAGGAAACGATCAACTACCAGGGTACGGCCTCGCGCTACAATTTAATTGGACTGGACCGGTTCCTGCATCCCGTCCAGGGAGAGCACCTCGAAAATTATATACGGGGCAGGGTGGTGTTCCTGGGATTCATTTGCCCCGATCCCCCTCTGATATTGGAAGACCTGCACTTCACTCCCATGAACCCAAGGCAAGGCGGGAAGTCCTTTCCCGATACCTACGGGGTCGTCATACTGGCTAATATCCTGGAGATGATTGAAAGGGGCAAGTATATCGACGAAATGCCCGGGAAAGGCGTCTATGCCCTCACTTTCGCCCTGGTCTTCGGGTTGAACCTGTGGTACATCCGGGTCGTTTCCCGGAGCCGGCATCATCCCCACCTCCTCCTTTTTTTCCTACAGCTGGCGCTCGCGTTGATCCTGGTTTACCTGGGCCTGATGGTGTTCGACGTGTGGGCTTACCGGATAGATTTGACCCCCATCATCATCGGGGTCGTCCTGAGTTTCGAGGTATTTTGGCTCTACGAATGGTTAGCTATCCAAATGAAAAGACGATTCCGATATGAGACCTTCGTGCATGAATAAACCCTTGTTCATCCTGGGGCTGTGCCTTTGCCTTTGCCACGCCGTCCTGGCACAGTGGCCCCTTTACCGCGTATACCAAACGCAGGGGACGGTGCGCTGCCGGAAGGGGGACAAATCCGCAGTCCTGGTCCGCAATACCTTCCTCTATAACGGCGACATCCTGGTGTTGGAGGACAATGCCCGGGTCACTCTTTTCGATCAACAAACGAACTATATCCGCCTGGTCGCGCGCGGTACCTATACCATGGCCGATGTCCAAAAGCTGCAAAAGACGCCCATTACCGATAATATCACGGTTAAGTATTGCACCCTGCTCTGGCAGGAATTGCTCCACCCGGGCGGTGAACTAGCGCCGGGCTCTGTGGCCGGCGTGTCCCGGGGGCTGGCTGTCGTACTGTTCCCGGCCAGTGGGTACAAGACTTCGGTGGCTTACCTGCCCTTCGTTTGGAATAAGATCGCCTGGGCAGAGGGGTACCGTCTGACCGTTGGTCATTGCACCCTATCGGTCGGGGACACGACGGCATTATTAGATATTAAGGATTCCTTACATTACGGTGCGGCCTACCACTGGACCCTTTCCGCCCTCAGAGGGGGGAATGCCAGGACCGTAGATACAGGGAGGCTGGTCCTGGTAGACGAGTCGGCGGTGCCCCCGGTGCCTGTCGGGGATACCCTGGGGGGCCTGCTGGACGGCCTCCGACGCTGCGAGTGGCTGGAACACCAGGGCTGCATTGCAATGGCTTCAGGCCTTTATCGGGCGCTGATGGTCGATAATTTGCGGGATACCGCATTACAGATACTTTATACCGCATTTATCGAGCGGAACCACCTTTAGTAACTAACGACTCTACATATGCGCCCCCTGCTTGTCCTGTTCCTGAGCATCCTGCTCACGGTCTCCGCTTATGCGCAAACCGAACTCAGCGATTTATTCAAACAGGGACGCCTGGCTGAAGCCTCCGCCGCCCTGGACCGAACCCTGGCCTCGGGCAGGATCAATATTGAAATGGTGGAAGCCTGGACTTGCCTCCACTCCCGGGATGGCGCGCCCGGCGACTCCCTCCTGGCCTTCGGGGTGGCCGTGGAAAACCTATACGACAAAGCCCTTTCGCACGCCGCCCTGAACCTTTACCGCGGTCATACGGACCTCGCGCATCTGGGCGTCCTGAGCCCGCGGGTCCTGGTCTCCCTCGAGGAAAATATCGACCCTTATTTTGCGGATTCCATGCTCATCCTCGCCCTGCCTTCCCAGCCGGACTGCTTCAACTTCGTCAGGGCGTATGACATTCTTCTAGGAAAAGTATCACCCCTGAAAGGATTGCTCAGGGATCGCCTTGGGCGCGGCGATTTTTCAGCCTACCCCAACCTGGGAAGGGCGATGTCCAGCCTTGTCAGGGGCGACCTGACCGACGCCCACCGGATCGCCATCGCCCGGGCCTTCCTCAGGGATGTTCCGGGAGACACCTATGCCTGGCGTTACCTCGCGGATGCCTTGTACCGGACTGCGCGTTATGAAGCAGCCTCTGCCGCATACGAGGCCTCTTTCGAAGCCTCCCCTTTTTTGTTTTCCGACAACCTGAAAGAAGCGGCTCAGTCTTACCTGCGCCTGGGCAGGGAAGGGGAGGCCTTTAGCCTGCTAAACAGGTATTGTCGCCTTTACCTGAAAGGGGATAGCATGGACAATATGCAACTGGAAAAGGCCCGGCTATACGGGGCAGTGGGGGATTACGGAAAGGCGGAGCTATGGCTCAAGGCATCTTACCGGACCCGGGAAATCCAGGATAAGGCCATATCTGAGCGCATGTACATGGAAACCGGCCTGTCCTGGATGAAAGAGGCCAGAGCGTATTACCTCGACCTGGTCCAAAAGGGGAGCAAGGAAGCGACCCCTTACCGCACATTGATCTGGGCATACAACCAGGATTCGGCCTTCAGCAAATCCCTGGAGCTGATTCACCTGGAACCGGACCGGGTCCCCGAAATGGACGAAGGTTCCTATTACCAGGGAGAATCCACCTACCTGGGACTCAAGGACTATGCTGGCGCAGTGGCATGGGTGCGCAAATGGCAGGCCGCTTATCCCGCCTCCTCCTGGTGCCTCGACAACCTAACCAGCATGCTCCGGCTCGATAAAGAGGAAAGCGAAGCCCTGGTCGTCCTCGAACAATCAGTCGGGTTCGATGGGTGGAGCGAATGGCGCATCCGACAGTACTTTGCCATCCGCGAGACAAGCGGGGTTCCTGCCGACCGAAAATATGTTATGGACTCCTTATTGTCCCGCTACCCGGATAATGAAGACCTGTGGGCGGGAAAATCGGTCCTGGCATCCTCCGAGACCGCCAAACTGGAGGTCTGGGACAGCGCCGCCGCCCGGAATCCCGGGTCCATCTTCCCTTTCAAGTACCAGCGCGCTTTGTATGCCGGTGACAGGGAATCGCTGAGCCGCCACCTGGAAGAATTGAAGGAGCGGGCGCCACTCATCGCCAGGGATTCCTTCCTGCTGCCCCAGATCGACGAGGAGTTTGTGTATACTTACCTGGACCTGTTGAAACGGAACCAGATTACCTACGAGGAAGCTGCGCAGGCCAGAAAATACATGGAAGCATATGAGCGGGATGGCGGGAATGTGGGCGCCATGCTACCATCCCTGGCGGATATCTTTGCCGCGCTCAACCTCAAGGACTCCGCCCGCTTGACACTGGAGAAAGCCACGTTGTACCAGCCGGATAACGCGCACGTCTTTTGGAGCCTGTGGACGGATTATAATGATGACAACAAAGGCCTGCTATACAGGAACTACGCGGAGCGCAATCCCTTCGAATCCGACCGGCTGTACAACTACGTTAAGCTGAATACCATGTGGACGGGAAGCCCCATCGAGGCCGTCAAGTATGCGTCGTTGTTTACCCAGCGCTTCCCCAATTCCGGCGACCTGTCGGCCATGGCCACCTTCCGGGCTCAATCCCTCAGCTTCCTGGGAGATAACCGGAACGACTACGAGGTCCGGTATAAAAACAACTGGGGCCTCCCCACCTCTGAACGCTATGTGGATTGGTTCACCGGAAGTTGCTTAAGCGCCCTCGGCGGGAACAACAAGGTAGTGGTGGACAGTGCGGACTGTTCCGCCCACATCTACTTCGAAGACGGCACCGAGGCCAGGTACCAGGATAACTGCGATTGCGGCAAGGTCGCCATGATCAAAGTGGGCCCCTCCAGTGTTTCTTTCGATTATAACGTCCGTTGCAACCTTTCCCGGATACGCTCCTCGGATGGTTTCGATCTCCACCTGGATTACGATAGCCTGGACCACATCACCCGGATCTCGTCCAAAAAGGACGGTAGCGTGCAATTTACCTACAACGCTAAGGGCAAACCCATCAGGTTCACCACTTCCTCCAGGGATACCCTGAGGGTCACGTATAATGATACCACCGGAGAGGTCGAGAAGGTGGAAAGCAACCAGGGGCGGGAGGCTTCCGAGCGGGTCACGACCCTATTGACTGAGCTGGAGGAAAAGGCCCGCATTCCCGGGGAAGCCCTGAAAAGCATCGCCCGGGGCGACTTACCCGACTTGGGTATGCCGGACCGGGTCCACGACAGCCTCCAGGATAAATACGATGAGGCCGTGGCCGGCAGCGCGGCGTGGCTCCGAAGCGGACTGGTCCTTGTCCAGTACCTGTATACCCACATTCAGGACAAGAGGGACTATGGGACCAGGGCGGCCGAGACGTGTGCCATGCTCTTCCTGCGCACCCGGAAAAAAACGGTTTTATACCCCCAGGTGCTCACCGTGGTGGACGATTTCTACAATGCCCTCACTTACATTCGCCAAAGGGGAGTTGCCTCCGAATATTGGGATGTCTGGGTGCAAATGCAAGAATGGCTGGAGGGGGTTATGATCACCCAAAAGGACAACGCGGCCATTTTCAGCGCCGCCGTGAAGATGATGGACAAGTACCGCGATAAGCCCGTCGTGCTCCTCAAGGACAGTTGGTGGCTGAGCAAATCCGATTTTCAAAATCGGGGATTCTACAGGGAAATACCCTTCAGCGATATCCTCCCCTTCCCGGACAACGGGGCGGTCACCTTTCACAAGATTTTCACCGGCCCCCTGGGACAGATCTACCTGACGAGCAACCGGGGATTGTTCATGGAAAGGAACGGCTTGTGGCGGTACCTTACCTACCGGCCAGGCAAGGAACGCTTTGTACGGAGTCTCGAACTGCAGCCCGCTTCCGGCGCTTCCGTCATCAACGACATGGCCTTCTCGGGGGACACGATCCTTTATATCGCCACAGACGACGGGCTTTTCCAGGTATCGGGGACCGATCCTGAAAATGACAAGGTCACCCGTATCGACGATATTTCCGGGCTGTCTTCGGGTCGCATAAACGGTTTGCTGGGAATGAACTCCCTGGTGCTCGTGGCGGGAGACAAGGGGATCGATGCCTGGGATCCCCGACAGGGCAGAGTCTTGCACACCTACCTGAAGGGGCGGGACATCGCCTTTATCCGCCAGGGCGAAGATCACCTGGTGGCGGGCGTGGCGGACCAGGCCTTCTTCACCGCCCTGGTCCCCGATTCGGGGGACGACCGGAGCCTGGACTTTTCCGAGGTATACACGGGAAATTTCGACCAGGTGTACTTTTCGGACGGGCGGCCCGTGTACAGCGTGGGGAACAAGGTGACCTACCTCGAGCGCGACAACGTGTCGGGCAAGTCGTATTCAGAGGACCTCACGGGTAATATCGTCAGCAACAAAAAGGTCTATGGCATTGTAGATATTAATGTAGAAGGAGATCCCGTGATGTCCGTGCTTACGGACAGGGGCATCTCCTTTTACCGGGACAGGCATTTCGAACATTTGGACATCCCTTCCGCGGATGGGAAGCTCCTCTCCGTCCAGGACGTAGCCTATGCGGGGGGTGGAGGCCTCGATTTGCTCTGCGGGGACCGCCTGGTCCTCTTTGAAAAGAACCGCGTTTCCTACGCTTATAACAAGAAGGCTACCTCCATGCTGACCCTGGACAGCATGGGTATGACCCTGGTGGCCGACGGCGGCATCCTCCAGTATTACGATACTGCCGGGGGCGGGCTGCGCGATTTTCCTACAAACAGCACCATCGACCTCCTGGCAAAAGAAAGCGACACCAGCTTTATCGCCAGTTCCGGCAACGATATTTACCGGTACAGCATCGACAGGACCACGCTATCCCCCACGGAGACCCTGCTCTTCACCTGCGAGCAGACGCCGTCCCCGGAGGGTGAGTACAAAGTGGAGACCCCGATACGGAACATTCTGGTAGACCGGAAAGGAAGGGTCTGGGCCGCCGGGGGGCTTTCGGTCTTCAAATACGACCCTAAGATCCGGGACGCGGACTCCCTGGTGGAATACAATTTCTTCAAGGACCCTGTAACCTTCCCCAGCTATACAGAATTGGTCTACCGGGTGCTTGAAACCCTGGACGGGCGGATCTGGGTAGTCTGTTCCGATGAAAGGCACCTCTCCTACAAGGGAATGGCCCTGACAGGGGGACTGCTGGAATGGAGGGAGGACAAGAAGGCTTTCGTCAACCTGACGCCCGCCGACGAAACCAAAAGGAACGGCATGGCCTTTAACTGGTTCATCAACTCCTATACACCGGTGTCCGCGGACCGTGCGATCGTGGGCACCTCCACGGGATTCCAGGAAGACTACCTGGGTGATTTCCATGCCTTGTCCGCTTCGGAGAATGAATCCGTCACGTTACGCAATGCGTACGCCACCCTGAAAAGCGATCATCCTTCCTTGTTCCTGGGCACCCAGGGCACGAAGATCGGGGATTGCTGGTTGTTTGGATCCCCCAGCGGGGTAGTGGCCTACATCAACGGCATCTGGTTGTATCCCGAAAAGCTGAACCAGCTCCTGCCGAGAGATATGGAATTCAGGGAGTACGGCGGCCGCTGGGTGAAGGCGATATCCTACAACCCTTCGGGACACCTCTTCGTCGCCACCAACCTGGGGCTGCTGGACTATAACCTGGGGAGCAACGATCCCCTCAGCTTCCTGACGCGGGCGGCGGACCCCCAGGAATTGATCAGCTATTTCAACCAAGGTGCTTTGGAATCCGAACGGACGGCGATCATCGGCAGCATCCCCGAGGAGTCCGAACCGGGCCGGCTGCTGAAGGCCTACGCCCAGGCCGGTGAGGACCTCCGTAAAGTAAGGGCTAAAAAGGGGGAGAGCCGGAAAAGGGACATGGTTGGGGCCAATAACAGGGTCGCCCTCGATTCCCTTACCCTTGTAGAGTCGGAGGCCACCCGGAACCAAATGAAAATGCTCAGCCAGATCGAGCAAAATTACCCTTCCCTTTCCCAACTGGTGCATATTTCCCCCATCGAGCTGGCTACTTCCCGGAGCCGCCTGAAAGGAAACGAATGCATCCTCCAGTACATCCCCATGGGGGGCAGCCTGGGTATACAATTCGTCTCCCAGGGTCGCGTGTCCTTCAAAGAGGTTCGGATATCCCAGGAAGCCTTGATGGATTCGGTAGGCATGGCCGTGGCCTACCTTCGACACAACGGGTCCGATACCGTTCGGGGAGGAACCGTGGTTTCCACGGGCCCCCCCGACAAAGCGCCCCTGCAAAGCCTCCTGCATTACCTCTACGACGTCCTTGTGGGCCCGGTATCCGGAGATATCAGGGGGTTCGATCATCTGTACATCATCCCCGCCGGACGCCTGTTCTACCTGCCCTTCAGTTGCCTTTCCCACGTGGGCGACGATGGCCAGGACCACTACCTGGCAGAGGACTGCAACGTGGGATACCTGTCCACCATGTACCTCTACGACCTCGTGTATAATTTCAAATCGACGGGGAGGGGCAGTACCTATCTTTTTGCCGATCCCGACGGTAGCCTGCCCTACGCGCTCCAGGAAACCGACAGCATCCGCGCCAACGTCTCCCACAGCCAGGTTTTCTCCGGGACCAACGCCTCGGTAAAGAACCTCCTTTCGGTTGCGGAGAAATGTAAGGTCTTGCACTTGGCGACACACGGGCATCTATCTACAGGGAAGATCGACGAGAGCTGGATCCTGTTTTCAGACAAGAAGCTCACCATGGACCAACTCCTGGTAATGAAACTTCCCAATACGGACATGGCGGTCCTTTCCACCTGCGAGAGTGCCCTGGGCGTGGATGGGATCGAATACGCAACCCTGGCCAGGGCATTCAGCGCAGCGGGGGTTCCCACGGTGGTTTCTTCCTTGTGGGCCATCAGCGACCGGGCAACCAAGGAGATCATGATCCATTTTTACCAGAACTACACGGGGGGCATGGATACTTTCACCGCTTTGAGCACCGCCCAGAGGAGCTACCTGGCCGCACACCGCGAGGATGGGAAAAACGATCCGTATTATTGGGCGCCATTTATCGTACTCGGCAAACCCTGAGAAGCTAACAAGTGTTATCTTTGGCCCCTAATCTACGTTTATGTCCAACAGACAGGTCTATATTCTGGGTACGGCGCGTACACCGATCGGCAGTTTTAACGGGGCGCTGGCAGCCATCCCAGCGACCCGCCTGGGCTCTATCGCCCTGAAGGCCGCCATCGAGCGGTCGGGGGTCGCCCCCTCCGACATCGAAGAGGTCTTCATGGGAAACGTCCTGAGCGCCAACCTGGGACAAGCCCCGGCCAACCAGGCCAGCATCTATGCGGGGATACCCACCAGCGTCCCTTGTACGACCGTGAACAAAGTCTGCGCATCCGGCATGAAGGCCGTTATGTTCGGCGCCCAGAACATCCGCCTGGGAGAGAACGCGATCGTTGCGGCGGGAGGGATGGAAAGCATGAGCAACGTGCCCTATTACCTCGACAAAGCACGGACCGGGTACCGCATGGGAAACGGACAGGTGATCGACGGGATGCTCAAGGACGGACTTTGGGATCCGTATAAGGATTATGCCATGGGCATGGCGGGCGAACTTTGCAGCACCAAATACGGGTTTACCCGCGAAATGCAGGACGCCTACGCCGTACAGAGTTATGAGCGCGCCGCGGCGGCTTACGCGAAAGAATATTTTGCGGGGGAGATTGTCGCGGTCGGTGACGTACGCGAAGATGAGGAGTTTAAAAAGGTCAAATTCGAAAAGATACCGACGCTGAAGCCCGCCTTCACGAAGGATGGCGTCATCACCGCGGCCAACGCTTCCAAAATCAACGACGGCGCGGCGGCCATCATCCTGGCGTCCGAAGAGGCCGCCAAGGGCGCGAAACCGTTGGCCAGGATCGTCTCTTACGCCGATGCCAGCCAGGACCCGGAATGGTTCACCACCACTCCTACGATCGCAATGAACCGGGCGCTGCAAAAGGCCGGCCTGGCCATCAGCGACATCGACTACTTCGAGATCAACGAGGCCTTCAGCTGCGTGGCGATGGCCAATGCGCGCGATTTAGGCATCCCCGAAGAACGTCTGAACGTTTGGGGGGGCGCAGTTGCCCTGGGACATCCCATCGGCTGCAGCGGGGCCAGAATCGTCATCACGTTGTTGAGCATCCTCCAGCAAACGGGAGGACGCTATGGACTCGCGGGGATTTGCAATGGGGGAGGGGGCGCGAGCGCCATGCTCATCGAGCGGCTGTAGCAGGCGCGCCCAGGCTGGCCGCCGCACTTACCGTGCGCTGGCCGTCGCCCGGAATTTCTCGAGGCGCGTTTTCATTAAATTTTTCAACCCTTCGAAATCATAGTCGAGGGAGTCCGCCGCGATCTGGATGGGACTGCCATAGGCTTCGTGCAGCTTCACCAATACGTTTCGTTTGACCGGATTGCGCTGACGATCGATGTACGTTTGGGGGTGCTTGACGATGATGGAGAGATAACGCTTGCCCTTGATCTGGGTTTCCTTTATTTCCGCCACGTCGGCCCAGTTGATGAGGCCGTCGGCCGGAGAACCGGTATGGTCGTAAATATCCTCTTCCGAAATTATCATTGCCGGGAATACCGTGGCCATCCGCACGGCCAGGATGTAGCAATATATGCCCGATAATACCATGATGGCCAGGCCGGTCGCCACGATGATGAAACTCGTCATCATTCCCCTGGTCATGAAGGGATAAGGGTCGACCACGAGGAAGAGTCCTATGCACAGGACGATCAACCCCCCGGCCAGGTAAAAGGCCAGATTTTTCTTGTTCCGCGCAATCTCTATAGGTGCTTCCTTTGCCATAGTCTTTCAGTCGCTTGGGTTTAAACATATGAAAAAAGTTTGGAGAATTGAAAAAAGGAGGTATATTTGGTTCAATAACAGAATAGAACAGAATAGACCGAACGGATCGAAGGAACTGAACAGACCGAAGGGACCGAACAAGCCCCCGGAAGTGGTAGCCCTCTAAAGGCGCCCCCGGGGAGGACGATTGCTTTTAGACTACCAAAATCTAACCATATGTTCGTCAAGATTGCTGCGCGATGGCTCCTCATCCTGCTCGCGGGGGTAGCCTTTCTTCTTCATTCCATTCCATCCTCCGCACAGGCGGAAACCGCACAGGCGGGAAAAAAGATTACCGGTAAGGTCACGGATACCGACGGCAAGGTCCTGAGTGGCGTCAGCGTCACGATCAAAGGCGGATCCGGCGGAACCATGTCCGATGCCGAGGGCAATTACACCCTCCAGGTACCGGGGAAAAATTCCATTTTGGTCTTCACCTCCGTGGGATATGCCTCTCAGGAAGTGAAGGTGGGCGGAGCAACCACCTTGCACATCCAGTTGACTCAGGCAGGCAAATCCATCGGGGACATCGTGGTGATCGGTTACGGGACCCGACAAAAGGCAAACCTGACCGGGGCCGTTAGCGATGTGAGCGGGGAAGAGCTGGCCAAATCACCCGTTCCCAATGTGGCGAACGCGCTGGCGGGGTCCATGCCCGGTCTGATCGTCAATACCCGCAGCGGGGAACCCGGAGCGGACGACCCCGAGTTGTACATCAGGGGCGTGGGTACCCTGGGCAATACGGCTCCCCTCATCGTCATCGATGGGATCCCCGACCGGCAGGGCGGCTTCGGACGACTGGATCCGAACGATATTGCCAGCTTCAGTGTGTTGAAAGACGCGACGGGCGCCATTTATGGAGCCAGGGCGGCTAACGGGGTCATCCTCATCACGACTAAACGGGGGATTTCGGGCAAGCCCACCCTGACTTTTGACGCCAACGTGGCCGCTACGCAGCCCACACGGGTGCCCCATTTGCTGAACTCTTACGAGTACGGCGTGGCTTCCAATGAATACGATTCGCTGGTGGGTGCTCCTCCGACCTTTACACCCGCACAACTCCAGAAATACCAGGACGGCAGCGATCCCCTCGGGTATCCAAATACCAATTGGTGGAAGACGGTAATGGCGCCCTGGGCCTTCCAGAATAACGACGTGCTGAGCATCCGGGGAGGGAATGACCGGGTGCGTTACTACGTCTCGGGTCAATACCTCTACCAAAACAGTATGTATCGGGGAGGCTCTGATTATTATGTCAACCGGAACGCCCGGGTAAACGTGGATATGGATGCGACCAGCACTTTCCACGTGGGGTTCGACGTTTTGTACCGGAACGAATTCCGCCAGAACGAGTGCCCGAATTACGGGACCGCGGGGGATATCTTCGGGGAGCTGTGGAATGCTTACCCCTTCCTGGTGGCGCGGTATCCGAACGGAAAAGTAGGCGTGGGCATCGGCGGTGGGCCGAACAATTCCATGGTCTACGTCCTCAACGGGGACCTGGGCAGCACCTCCATCAATTACGATTTCCTGCAGACCAAGTCTTCCTTCGACTGGGACCTGGGGCGGATCACCAAGGGGTTGCACTTCGACGGGTATTACGCTTACGACCTGTATTACGACCAGTATAAGGGATTCAATGCTTTGCCACCGCCCGCCTATTCCTACAATGAGGCTACGGGTACCTATTCCGAGGTGGTTTCCCAAATCCCGCCGAACCTGTCCATTACCAACTCCAGGACGATGGACCAACTTTTCAACCTGAAGCTGGACTACGCGCGCCAGTTCGGCAAGCACTCCGTCCAGGCCTTCCTGGCCTACGAGCAGTCTTCGGAAACGTACACTGAGCTCGATGCCTATCGCTCAGGCTTCCTGGCGAACAGTGTACAGGAGCTCTTCGGAGGCAGCACGTCCACCGCCACCAATAATTCGGCGACGACTCAAACGGCGCGGGAAAGCGTGATCAGCCGCTTGTCCTACGACTTCGCCAGCAAATACCTCCTCGACCTGAATATGCGTTACGAGGGATCCCCGAATTTCCCCGCAGGCAAGCGCTTCGGGTATTTCCCCGCCATATCGGGCGCATGGAGGGTAAGCAACGAAGACTGGTTTCACTCCGGTACCGTCGACCAGCTGAAGGTTAGGGCTTCTTACGGCTTGTCGGGTAACGATGCGGTTTCTCCTTTCCAGTACATCCAGACCTATCAACTCCAGGAAGGGCAGGTATCCCAATACCTGGCAGCAGGCTATTTCTACGGGGGGCCGGGACCTTCGGCCTCGGCAGCGCCCACACAGGTACCCGGTTTCACCCTGGGCCCTACGCCCAATGTGAACATTACCTGGGAAATCGCCAAGACGACGGACGTGGGCGTGGACATGCGCCTCTTCCATGCCCTGAATGTGACCGTGGACGCCTTCACCTCGATGCGCTCCCGGATACTGGTTCCACCCAGCACGGTAGTACCCCTGTTCACGGGTCTGAGTCTTCCTGACGAAAACCTGGGGAAAGTGCTGAACCACGGGCTGGAGCTTTCCCTGGATTATAACCACAGCGTCAGCCGGCGGTTTTCGTACGATATTGGGGGTAACCTGACGTTCGCGGTCAACAAGGTAGTGTATGAAGCCGAGCCTGAAGCCGTGCCCTCTTATCAACGCATGACGGGGCACCCCACGGCGTCCTGGTTGTTGTACCAGGCTGAAGGCCTTTACCAGGATACCGCCACTATCGGCAAGACCCCGCATCCCATAGGAACGGGCCCGGGAGACATTCGGTATGCGGATATCAATGGGGATGGGCAGATCAACGCCCTGGACGAGTTCCGGACAACCCAGTCCGCGACGCCACAGATCATGTACGGGATCCGTTTCGGGTCGCGCTTCCTGGAGCACTTCGATGCCACCATTTTCTTCCAGGGTCAGGCCAGGGCTCACGCCATGCTCCAGCCCTCGGGACTCCAGGAGGCGGAGCAGTTCTATACCGGACGCTGGCTGCAGCCCGGGGACGACAAATATCCCCGGACCTTCAACGGGGAGACGGGACGTTCCTACGGTTCGAATACCTATCCTTCCACGTTCTGGCTGATGAATGACGCCTTCCTGCGCCTGAAGAACGTGGAGATCGGTTATACGATCCCCAAGGAGGGCGCCCTGAAGCGCGCGAAGATCCAGAACATCCGCGTCTACGTGAGTGGGAACAACCTGTTTTCCATCGATAAGTTCGGGCCTTCCTTCGACCCCGAAGCGCCCGATGGAACGGGTACCACGGGCAAATACTATCCCCAGCAAAGGGTCCTCAACGCGGGGGTAAACGTCACCTTTTAAAACGTGTCACCGATGAAAAAAGTAACCATACTACTGATGACGGTCGGAACCCTTTGCGGGTGCAAAAAGGCACTCAATGTTCCCGATCTGAGCTCGTATTCCACGGGAACGGTGTGGACCAGCCCCCAATTGGTCCAGGCCTACGTCAACGAGATTTATAACGAGACGGTCTTCGCTTTCAAAGATGGGGGCTTCGGCTGGGGCGCCCAGACGGACGAGCTGTACAGCAACTTCGGGTGGTGCCACGAATCGGAATATTGCCTGGGAGAAGCCACCCCCGACAACCAAAGCAGTTCCTTCCCCCTCAACTACAGCTCCACCCTTAACTTCTGGTCGACGTTGTATTATACGATCGGCCTGGAGAATACCTTTTTCCAGAACATTTCGCTCCTGGACACGAATGGGAACCTGGCCGAGATTCAAAGCCTCACGGGGCAGGTCCACTTCCTGAGGGCGCTGAGTTATTTCGAGCTCCTCAAGCGCTTCGGCGGGGTGCCCCTGATTTCCCAGGTGTTCACGGCGAACAATACCACATTCACGCAAAGCCGGGCGAGCTGGGATTCGACCATGCAGTTCATCCTGAACGACCTCAATGTGGGGCTCCCGTTGCTGCCCCAGGCTTCTTACGTCAACAGCAACAACCTGCAGGGCACCGCCACCGTGGACGCGGCCAATGCACTGAAGTGCCGGCTCTTCCTATACGCGGCCAGCCCGGGGTATAACCCCAACCCGAGCCCTGCCGAGTGGGATTCCTGCGCGGCGGCGGCCATGGCGGTGATCAATTCGGGGAATTACAGCCTGTTCGGTTCTTCGACCAACTACGGTGCGATCTTCACCAATTTCTTCAATCCCGAGGTGATCCTCGCCCGCGTATATTCGGGGACCAACTACGCCGACCGGTACAATACCTGCTACCGGGACCTCAGCCCCAACGGTTACAACGGGTACAGCGCCTACAATGTCCTGGAGAATGTCGTGGAAGCCTTCCAGATGTCCGACGGGTCGGCCTTTAGCTGGAGCAACCCCGCAGAGGCGGCAAACCCTTACGCCAACCGCGACCCGCGCTTTTACGCCGATATACTCTATAACGGGGCGCCCTTCCCCAACCAGGGCGTCCTGGGAACCAATGGCCAACCCAGGCCCAGCTTCGCCCAGTTCTGGAGCGACAATGCCAGCGGGGTAGGGGGATTGGATTCGAAGTTCAGCTCCTTGTCCCCATGGAATGCTTCCCAGACGGGCTATACCCTCCTGAAGTTCGTGGACTCCGCGGTGAATTTCAATACCGCGCCAAATAATACGACCAACTGCCAGTGGATCCTTTTCCGCCTCGGGGAAATTTACCTGAATTATGCCGAAGCGGAGGCCAACCTGGGGAATACAGGCGCCGCGCTGACCTACCTGAATATGATCCGCAGCCGCGCGGGGATGCCGGCATATGCATCGGGCACCCAGGCCCAGCTCCTCACCGAGATTTACCAGGAAAGGAGGGTGGAGCTTTGCTTCGAGGGGCATCGCTTCTTCGACCTGCGGCGTTGGGGTGTAACCACCGCCCAGGAAGGATCCGCACCCGGCCTGGGGATCGTCACTACTCCTACCACCCCGGGCGCCGAAATAGGATACCTGACCCAGCCCGTTCCGCCCCCCGGCACGGCCTTCACCTACCGGGTGGATACCGTCCAGAACCGGGTATGGCCGGCTGCGAATGCCTTCATGTATTACCCCATTCCCAGGAGCGAGACCCAGGTAGATCCGAACATAGCCCAAAACCCAGGCTATCAATAGACACGAATTGCCTTAATTTTGGCCCCGGCTCATGAAAAAGATTTTCGACGAAATACGGAAGCTGGCGGACGTGCCTTCGTTTTCCAAACACGATCGCCTGGTGCATGGCATTATCAACGCCATCGACGAGAAGCTGATCTCCCGCGACGAGACGCTGCCTTCGGTAAACATGATGATCCGGGAGCTGGGCTTTTCGCGGGAGACCATCGTGAAGGGGTATAAGGACCTGATCGACCGGGGTATCATCGAATCCAAGAACCGGCTGGGGTATTTCGTGGCCCACGGCAAGACAGGTCAGACCCTCAAGGTTGCGCTGCTGATGTTCTCCATCGATACCTTCGAGGAGCAATTTTACCGGAACTTCCGCCATGAATTGGGACCAAACGTCGACCTGCACGTCTTTTTCCACCACGGCAATATCGAAATATTCGAAACGATCCTGGGGCAGGTGCGGGGTAAATACGGCATGTACGTCGTGGCCCCCATCCCGCATCCCAGGACCCGGGAGTTATTGGAATGGATACCGCGCAACAAGTTCCTGATGGTGGACCGCTTCGAGCCCCTGGGCGGGGAATTCAACCACATCACCCAGGAATTTGCCAAGGCTTCGTACAAGGCCTTCCTTGAGTTGGCTCCCGTCATCCGCGGGTTCGATGCCTTCATTTTCTACCATTCTCCTGATTCCCTGGACCCAAAAGAAATCGTTACCTCTTTCCGGAAGTTCCTGAAGGATGCCAAGATCAAGGGCGAGGTGATCCGGGAATACGTGCCCGGTTCCATCGAGCGCAGGAAGGTCTATTTCACCCTGGACAACTTTGCCCTTTGGGAGATCCTCAAGGAGTGCAAGGCCAAGGGGCTCAAGCCCGGGAAGGACGTGGGTATCCTTTCCCACAACGACGAGCCCGTCAAGGAAATCATCGGGATCACGACGTGGTCCGCGGACTTTTCATTGATGGGGACCAGGGCGGGCCAATTCGTGATGAACCGCGGGAAAGTGCAGGAGACGATTCCCACCACGCTGGCGAGAAGAAATACGCTATAACCTCGGATGAATGCAATCACTGTCATCAGTTTCCTGGTGTTCACGGGCATCGTGGGGATCGTGGCCTGGATGCAAAGCCGCAAGGCCCGCCTGAATACCCTGAGCGGGCTGTTCCTGGCCAACCGCAGCCTTGGCTTCCTGCTGATCGGCGGAGGACTGGTGTTTACGAACATCAACACGGCCACGATCCTGGGGGAAAACGAACTGACGTACACCCACAACCTGAGCGTCATGGCTTGGGGGATGACTTCCGTCCTGGCCATGCTGCTGGTTTCCGAATACTTCACACCCATCTATCTCAAAACGGGGATATCGACCACGCCGGAATTTTTGGCGTTGCGCTACGACCTTCAGACCGCCCGTCTGGTCAGCGTCATTTTCCTGGTGAGCTACGTTGTCAATCTGCTGCCTTCGGTCCTGTATAGCGGGGCGGTCGCTTTCAACGGGCTATTTCACTTTTCGACCTATTGGGGTACGGATTATTGGACGACGATCTGGATCCTCGTCTGGATATTGGGGAGCGTGGGCGGACTGTATACCTTGATGGGAGGCTTGAAAGCCATCTCCGTTTCGGATACCCTCCTGGGGCTGGGGATATTCGCGGGCGGATTGATCCTGCCCTATTTCGGGCTGCGTTACCTGGGCGGGGGTCATATTGCGGCGGGGCTGCACCTTTTGCTGACGGTACATACGGATCACCTCAACAGCATCGGACGAGCGTCGGACCCCGTACCCTTCTCCACCTTGTTTACGGGGATGCTCCTCGTGAACCTATACTACTGGGGCACCGAACAATACATCGTGCAGCAGGTGCTGGCCAGCCGGGACCTGCGGAGTTGCCAGCAGGGGATCGCGTTGGCCTGCCTGGGAAAAATCGTGTCGCCCCTGCTGCTGAACGTGCCCGGCCTGATCGCGGTCCACCTGCTCACGCACGTACACAATACCGCGGAGGTCTTCCCTGAACTAAACCGCCTCGTGACACCCAGCCTGGTGTCGGGGTACGTGGCAGCCATCATTTTCGGGGCGGCCCTGACGACCTTCAACGCGGGTCTTAACAGTTCGGGCACCCTGTTCGTACTCAACCTGTACAAACCCTGGGCGGAGCGGCGGCGGGGTCCCATTCCCGAACGTTCCCTGGTCCGCGTCGCCAAGCGCTTCGAGCTCGGGGTCTGTTTCTGTGCGATGAGCATTGCTCCCTTCATCCTCCTGGCCCGGGGGGGATTTTACAACTATGTGCAGTTGGTCAACGGGTTTTTCAATGTACCCATTTTCACCATCCTGTTCATGGGCTTCGTCACGCGCCGCGTGCCCGCGGTGGCGGCCAAGGCAGGGTTAGCATTTTTTATCGGTTCGTATGGTGTGATAGAGATTTTTGGACTGACCCGCCTCCACTTCCTGCATTTGCTTGCCATTCTTTTCGTGGTTACGTGCGTGCTCATGTGGTCCTTCGGCAGGCTTTGGCCCATGGCGGAACCGTACAGGTTGCGGGTGAACAACGTGGTTGCGGTGACTCCCTGGAGGCACCGCCATTGGGCGGCCCTGATCCTGCTGCTGATGATGGTAGCGATGTTCATTATTTTTTCACCCCTGGGGCTCGCACGTTGAAAAGTTATATATATTGTGGAATAGAACAGAATAGACTTATGAGGCATGGTTTAACCCTTTTGCTTGCCCTGGCGATTCCCGCCATTTCCGGTGCCCAGCGCTGGAACATGACGGGAGACGGAGGTATTTCCTGGACGGTGGGGGATACCCATACGGATCACCTGGAGATGGCTGGAAAGGGTATCGCCGCCATCATCACTTATGGGACGGACGCTTCAGGAGGCCTGGTCCTCGACCAGGAGCTGGTGTTCCCAACCTTACGAATCCTGCCCAACGATACGCGGGGGAGCCTCACCGTGCGCTTGCGGGCGCACGTCATGGATTCCGTGCTCGTCGACGGGGAGGCCTTGCGGGAAACGCCCCTGTCCTTTTACATCCGGGGTTGCCTGGGCGTACACAGCCGCACCCAAACGCCCGTGGTCGTCAATCGAACCGCCTTCCCATCGGTGGACAAGCGGGCCTACATCGAATACTATTCCCTGACCAATACGGGGACGTCCGTTTTGCACGTACACATCCCCTCCCTCGATTCGGACAGCACGACAGCCCCGGGGGCGGAAGGGGCCTATGTGATCAACAGGCACATCTATGACAGCGGCGATTACGATCTGGCGCCATGGGAAAGCCTGCGCTGCTCCTTGGTCATCTCGGGGCGCAGGGTAGGGGAGACACCCTATCCCTATTCGGCTGCGTACGAATGGTCCCGCCGGCTTGCTTTCGTGGACGATTTGGGCCATTCCCTGGTCCTTCGGACACCGAACGACACCGTCGACCGCATGTTCGGTTTCGCCAAAATCCGCGCCGCGGAAAGCATTTACGATACCCGCTCGGGCCTGATGCACAGCCCCGGTGGAGGGGAGTATTACGCCGCAATCTGGGCCAACGACCAGGCCGAATACGTGGACCCCTTCTTCCCCTTCCTGGGAAATGCGGCGGGCAACGAATCGGCGCGCAACAGCTTTCGCCTTTTTGCGGCGTACATGAATCCGGATTACAAGCCCATCCCAAGCTCCATCATCGCCGAGGGCCTGGGTTACTGGAACGGGGCAGGGGACAGGGGAGATGAAGCCATGATCGCCTACGGGGCCTCTCGCTTCGCCCTGTCCGGGGGAGACACCATGGAGGCACACAGACTTTGGCCCCTGATCTCCTGGTGCCTGGAATACCTGAGGCGCCGCAAGACGTCCGATGGCGTCATCGCCTCCGAATCGGACGAACTGGAGGGGCGCTTTCCTTCAGGCAAAATCAACTTGTCCACCAATGTACTGGCTTATGGTGGATTCTTATACGCCGGCTACCTGGCGGGAGCCCTGGGTATGACCAATGAAGCCGGGGACCTGGAGTACGAAGCATACCTGCTGCACAACGCCATCGAAAAATACTTCGCCGCGACCGTACAGGGCTACGATACCTACCGGTATTACGAAGGGAACGACCGCCTTCGTTCGTGGATAAGCTTGCCCCTGGTGATGGGCCTTTTCGACCGCCGCGAGGGCACCGTTCAGGCGCTGTTGTCGCCCTACCTGTGGAGTCCTAACGGGATCCTGACCGAATCGGGTTCGACTACTTACTGGGACAGGGCCACCTTGTATGCTTTTCGCGGCCTGTTTTATGCCGGGAAAACCGATACCTGCCTCCGTTACTTCAGCTACTATTCGCGCATGCGCCTGCTGGGTGAGCACGTGCCCTATGCGGTGGAAGCATGGCCCGAAGGGAACCAGCGCCACCTCTCGGCGGAAAGCGCGTTGTACTGCCGCGCGGTGACGGAGGGCCTGTTCGGAATACAGCCGCTGGGCTTCAAGCGCTTCAGTTTGACGCCGCGGTTGCCGGCGGCGTGGGATTCGATGAGCCTGACACACATCCGGGCCTTTGGATCGGATTTCGCCATCCGGGTCGTTCGCGTTCCGGGCCCCACCCGGCGGGTTCCCGGCGCCAGCACCGGGGCTTCAGGCGCCACCCGGGTCCAGGTCCGCAACGGCGACCGCCTTGTATTGGACACTGCCTGGGACGGCGGGACGCCCCTGGTGGCCGATCTCGATGCCATTCCCCCGCCCTCGCCGGGAGTAACCTTCACTTCCACGGACACTGCACTGCAACGAATTTTCGCCTGGTCCAAGGCCATGGCCCTGCATTACCGTGGAAAGCCCTCGGACCCTGTGGGGCCCTGGTACGAATCGGCGCTGCCCCCGCGTGACGCCTTTTGCATGCGCGACGTTTCCCATATGTGCATAGGCGGGGAAATCCTGGGCCTTTCCGTAGAAAATAAAAACATGTTCACCCATTTCGCGGAGAACATCTCCGCGTCCAGGGACTGGTGTTCCTTTTGGGAAATCGACAAGTGGAACCGTCCCTGTCCCGCGGATTACAAAAGCGACCGCGAATTCTGGTACAACCTGCCGGCCAATTTCGACGTGTTTTACGCCACCTGGAGGCTCGCCAATTGGACGGGGGACAGCTCCTACCTGACGGGAACGGCTTTCGTCAACTTCGGCGACAGGACCATGCACGAGTACATCCGTTCCTGGGTCCTGGAACCGGATTCCCTGCTGACGCGCTCCGCCCATAGCAAGCTGCCCGTGCCTACCTATTTCGAGGGCGTGGGCAACCCGAAGATCGGGGTGGATATCCCCGCCGTGATGTACAGGGCGCTGACAACTTACGCCATCACCCGCGACTCCCCTTCCTTCGCCCGCCTGGCCGAACGCTATCGCGCTCGCCTGGAATCGGAATGGTGGGACAATAAGGATTCCTTATATTACACCTTTTACTCCAATGCGGACACCTTCGGCAGGACCGAAGGGGAAACGTGGCTCCTTTATTGGGACGCCCTGCGCGACAGCGCGCGCATCCGGCGCACCCTGGACCACCTGGCTTCCGTGACCTGGAATGTGGAAGGCACCTCGCACCTGCCCGTCATCTTTTACCGGCTGGGCCGCTGGGACAGGGCCCGCAAATACATCGATTACCTTTCCAATCCCGGTACCGAACGCAGGGAATATCCCGAAGTATGCTTCGGGGTGCTGGAAGGGATCGTGCAGGGCCTGATGGGCGTGGACGTGGTTCCCGGCACGAGGATCGTCTCCACGCAATTCCGTTCCTCCGGCGGGGATACCTCCGCCCTGACCAATCTTCCCATCCTGGGGACGTTTTTAACCCTCCGCCATGAGGGTCCCCGGAGGTCCTTCGCGCGCAACGACGGTAACAAGGCGATCACATGGCGGCCTTGCTTCACCGGGTTCCATGCCCGGGCTTCCGTGGCGGGCAGACAGGTCGTGATGCAACATTCGCCGGGTATCTCCTACGTGGATGTCGAATTGCCGCCTGGTAAAGCGACCACTTGCTCCGCGGATTAATCCTTATTTTGCGGGTATGTCAAAGCCCTTTTCTCTCATTATAATCCTCCTCGCCGCCTGGGCCACGTCCCGCGCCCAGGTCAGTTCCAAAGACCTCCTTACGCCGGTGAACGCAAGCGACCACGCGGCTTTCGTCAATCCCTTCATCGGCACGGGCGCGGTGGACAGCAACAGCCTTTCGGGGAGCAATTTTCCCGGGGCGTGTATGCCCTTCGGCCTCGTGCAACTGAGTCCGGACACCCGGGAAAGTCCCGACGATCCGGCCAGCGGATACGACTACAACGACCACCGCATCATAGGCTTCAGCCATACGCACCTCAGCGGAACGGGCGTGGCGGATTTGTTCGACGTTTTGTTCATGCCCTATACCGGAGAGGTACAATGGGATCCCAAGGGCTATGCCTCGGACTTTTCGCACGCCGAAGAGAAGGCTTCTCCCGGCTACTACAGCGTGCGGCTACAGACCTGGAATACCCAAGTGGAACTGAGCGCCACGGCCCACGCGGGCATGCAGCGCTACACCTTTCCCGCCGGACCCCGCGCCCACGTCATCATCGACCTGGACCATTCCCTGGATAAGAAGCGGCCCTATTGGGTATGCAAGATCATCACCGCCGAGCTGCGTGTGGTGGACGACCATACCATCGAGGGATATCGGATCATCACCGGCTGGAGCCGACTGCGGAAAGTGTATTTCCGGTCGGAATTCTCCCAGCCCTTTACGGCCGCAGACCTCCATAACGGGCGCACCACGATCGCCAACGGCACCCGTGTCAAAGCCGTCCTCGACTTCAACGTATCCCCCTCCAGCCCCCTCCTCGTCAAGACAGGCCTGTCCAGCGTGAGCGCCGAAGGCGCGCGCAAGAACCTCGAGGCGGAAATCCCCGGATGGGACTTCGATGCCGTCGTCGCCGACGCCAGGTCGGCGTGGAATAAGGAGCTTTCCTGCATCGACGTGGACGGCACCCCCGAACAGGAGCGCATATTTTATACGGGTTTGTACCATGCTTTCATCCAACCCAACAACATCGCCGACGCAGACGGATCCTATACGGGGACCGGCTTCACGGAACGCAAAGCCCCGGACGGGACGCACTACAGCACCTTTTCCCTGTGGGATACCTACCGCGCGGCCAACCCCCTGTATACCCTGGTGCAACCCGCGCGCACGGCGGGCTTCATCAATTCCTTCCTGAGACAGTTCGATACCTATGGATACCTGCCTATCTGGCAACTCTGGGGCGATGAAACGTATTGCATGATCGGGAACCACGCCATCCCCGTGATCGTGGATGCTTACCTGAAGCACATTCCCGGGGTGGACTACCAAAAGGCCTACCTGGCCATCCGCACCTCCAGCACCCAGGACCATCCCGGGGCGCCCTTCCACCTCCTGGACCAATACGGGTACTTCCCTGAAGATAAGGAATCCCAATCAGTTTCCCTGACCCTGGAAGTGGCTTACGACGACTGGTGCGTGGCTCAAATGGCCAAGGCCCTCGGGAATTCGGCGGACTATGATTATTTCATCAAGCGTTCCGCCGACTACCGGCATTTATACGACTCCACCACCGAATTCTTCCGGGCCCGGAACAGCGACGGGAAATGGGTCACGCCCTTCAATCCCCTGGACTACGGAGGAAACGGGGGATCCCCGTACACGGAAGGGAACGCCTGGCAATATTTCTGGTACGTCCCCCAGGATATTCCTTCACTGATCGGTCTGTTGGGAGGACGCTGGGGCTTCACGACCAAGCTGGACACCTTCTTTACCCTGCAGGTCAAGCCAACCGACGTGAACGGCAACGCCAGCGGCTTCATCGGTCAGGACGCCCACGGCAACGAACCCAGCCACCACACACCCTATCTCTACGACTTTGCGGGCCAACCCTGGAAGACCCAGCTGTACACCGCCCGCATCATGCAGGAACTCTACAACGACAAGTCCTCGGGCTACGCGGGCAACGAAGACTGCGGGCAGATGAGCGCCTGGTACATCTTCAGCGCCATGGGATTTTACCCCGTCAACCCCGCTTCGGGGGTGTATTGTATCGGGTCGCCGCAGCTGCGCCGGGCCGTGATCCATTTGCCGGGTGGAAAGACCTTTACGGTGCTTGCGCCCAAAGCCGGGGGGAAGAACATCTATATCCAGGCGGCCTTCCTGAACGGTAAACCCTACACCGATACCTACCTGACCAACAGCGACCTGATGGACGGAGGCACCCTCACCTTCGAGATGGGGGACAAGCCGAATCCCAAATGGGGGAGCGCGATCGAGGCAGCACCCGTGGAGAATGGGTACTGACTATCAATTATTTGCGATGGAAATGGTGTCTTTGCAAGCGGTTAACGTTTTATTATTGTAAAGCAATTATTTCTAACCTGAAAACACGTCATTATGCAAAATAGTATTACACTCGAAGTCTCCGCAGGTATCATCACTTTTGTTGGACTTGTTTGCTTTGTAACCTATCAAATCGTTCATTTCAACAAGCACCTGGGAGATCAGCTCAAACAGCATTAAGGGCTACCTTGGAAATATGGTGTGAAAGCCGTCTCATTTATTGAATGGGATGGCTTTTTTTATTGTGTTGTTGCCAGATTAAAAGATTCTAACTACCTGGGCGCCCTTTTTTCACGGATCTTTACTGTCCGACCCATATTAAAATTAAAAAAATGTTAAAACGACAAGGAGCTTTTCATTTTGGTAGGGTTCCAACGTCTCAGAACAAGCCATTTTCCGCATAGGCATGCCGATTGATGATAAACCTTTTTTATGAGCACAACAACTATGGAGACAATTGACAGCAAACTCTACTTGCTGATGTCTGAAAAGCTGGGGCTGGAGCCCTCCGAAATCCATCCCGGAGACAAATTCTCCGATGACCTGGGGGTCGATTCCCTGGACGTCACCGAATTATTTACCGATGTAGAAAAAGAATTCGGAATCAAGATTTCCGACGAGGACGCCGAAAAACTGACTACCGTGCAGTCGCTGGTGGCATATGTGCACAAGCATTTGTCGTGACGCACGCCAACACGTAATTTCGCGGGATGGCCTATCCCAACTTGCAAGCTTTTATTGACAGACTGGAAACCGGTGGCGAACTCCTCCGGATAAAGACATATGTAGATCCCATCCTGGAGATGGCCGAAATCACCGACCGCGTCAGCAAAAGCGGTGATCAAAACAAGGCCCTTCTGTTTGAAAACACCGGTTACGACTTCCCCGTTCTGATGAATGCCTACGGCAGCGAGCGGCGCATGTGCATGGCCCTGGGTGTGGAGCACCTGGACGACATTACCCGCGAGATCGAAAACCTCTTCAAGCTGCTGACAAGCCCAAAGCACGGCATCCTGGACAAGCTGGGTATGCTCCCCAAACTGAGCCAGTTCGCCTCCTGGATGCCCAGTGTGCAGCGGAAAAGAGGCGCCTGCCAGGAAGTCGTGATGACCGATCCCGACCTGGGCAAGCTTCCCATCATCAAATGCTGGCCCCTCGATGGAGGCCCTTTTCTCACCCTTCCTATCATCCATACCAAGGACCCGGGCACAGGCATCCGTAATGTAGGCATGTACCGCATGCAGGTGTTCGGCCCCCGCCTCACGGCTATGCATTGGCACCGGCACAAGGTGAGCGCGAGACATTTTGCCGAGTATAAAAAACGGGGGTTGATAATGCCCGTAGCCGTTGCCCTGGGCGGAGACCCCGTCTACGCCTATGCCGCCACTGCCCCCCTCCCCGAAAACGTGGACGAATACATGCTCGCGGGCTTCCTGCGCAAAAAGAAGGTGGAGCTCGTGCGCTGCCTGACCCAACCCGACATCGAAGTCCCCGCCGACGCCGACATCATTATTGAAGGATACGTGGAGCCAAATGAAGAACCCTTATGGGAAGGTCCCTTCGGGGACCATACGGGCTATTACTCCCTGCCCGATTGGTACCCCCGCTTCCATGTGACAGCCATTACGCACCGCCGCAGGGCCGTCTATCCCGCAACCATCGTGGGCATCCCTCCCCAGGAGGACGCGTGGCTGGGCAAGGCCACCGAACGCATTTTCCTGGCTCCCATCAAAATGACCCTGGTGCCCGAGATCGTGGACATGGAAATGCCCGTGGAGGGCGTTTTCCACAACCTCGTCATCGCCCGCATCCAAAAAGATTACCCCGGCCAGGGACTGAAAGTGATGAATGCCATGTGGGGCGCGGGACAAATGATGTTCAATAAAATCCTCGTCCTGACCGACGGGGAGGCCCCGTTGAGTGACTACGCCGCTTTGGCGCGCTACGTCTTCCGGCACTGCAACGTGGCGACCGACGTGGCCTTTGCTTCGGGGCCCATGGACGTGTTGGATCATAGCTGCAGCGCGCTCGGGTTTGGGGGGAAGATGTGCATCGACGGGACGGCCAAGTCTTCCGAAGAACTCGACGCGCGGTATGTATGGGGCGCCTTTAACGGCCTGGGCGCCGACTTCCCCACCGTCAAAGCCGTGCGTCAAATCCTGGATTTACCCTGCCTCATCGTCTCCGTGGAAAAAACGCGCCCCTTCCATATCAGGGAACTCCACGATGAAATCTGCATCCGGCCCGAAGCCGGGGGCCTGAAGATGATCCTCTACGTGGACCATACCGTCGACCCGGGCGATCTGGGCGTGGCCCTTTGGCGATTTTGCAACAACCTGGATCCAAAAAGGGATCATTTTCTCTTCGAGCGAGGCTTGCCGGACGGTCGGATGTTCGCCTGCCTGGGACTGGACGGAACGACCAAGACGCGGTCCCTGGATGGTTTTGAAAGGGACTGGCCAAACATCATCGTCTCGGATGATGCGACCATTCAAAAGGTGGATGCAAAATGGGGGGAGCTTGGCATGGGCCCTTTTCTTTCCTCACCTTCCCTTCGATTTAAAGAGCAGCTCTACGGAGGCGAGGCGGTGGCCGCTGTAAAGTAACAAATTTGTTTCTTAATCTTGGAAAATGGTAACAATTGTGTTACCTTTGTGGCGTTGTGACCAGTGCGGAGCTTATTAGAATGGCGAAGAGGGACGGTTGGTATTTCGTGAGACAGAAAGGAAGTCATGCGGTATATAAGCACCCTGTTAAACCAGGCGTCCTTGTGATCCCGATTCATGGGAGCAAGGACCTTAAGCCTGGAACGCTGAACAGTATTTTAAAAATCGCAGGATTGAAATGAAAGTCGAATTAATCATAGAAAAAGGCACCGATGGAGACGACTTGGACGGTCGTGTCATTTTGGGAGGGTCCATCATCGTCGGCCAAGCCGACAATCTGGAGGAACTGATTCCAACCATGAAAGAGCTGGTCGTCGACCTGGCCAGCAATGAATTGAAGGAGGTAAAAAAATGGGAGCCTTTGAGGGAAGGAAAGGTTGAATTCGATATTCAATATGACCTGGTCGCTTTTTTCTCGGCGTTTAATTATCTCATTATATCGGAAGTGGCAAAAAAAGCGGAGATGAACCCCTCTCTTGTTCGCGCCTACTCCAAGGGAATCAAATATCCCAGCGAAAAACAGGTAAAGAAATTAGAAGAGGCGGTGCACAACCTGGCCAGGGAAATGGGAGCAGTTACGCTGATCGCGCCCTAATGAGGGCCCGCACGAGCCGAAAGGCCGTAAAATAAAAGAGGTCCAACTTAGACAAGTCAGACCTTTTTTTGTTCAACCTTGCTTAACTCACTGATTTTAAATATATTAGAATGGTTCGCCGCGAGGCGGACCGGAAATATCGGGAGTTACTACTAGTTAAGACGTAGTGTGTTAAGAAAGGTTTAAAAAGGCGTTCGCTCTAACATAATTTTAACATTTCCGGGACGGCGGGGCGCCCCCTTACGGCTTGGCAATCACTATTTTCTCTGCATCATCCTGAGTCACACGATCGAAAAAACGCCGGACATCATCCAGGTCACGGGGGGGTATGTCCATGGAATCGAGGGTCAGGGTCGCACACGAGTAAACGGTGCCCCGGGTCGGATCGAACCAATAGGCGGAGGCGTAGTGCGCATAGCCGCAGCTTAGGGTCTTCGCCTTGGGCAACTGATCCAGGGTAAAACCCGCGGGGAGGACGTAGCAGGTGGTGTCCCGGATGGAAAAGGGGTAGTTGAACCAATAGTCGAATTCGCGGTGCTGGGCGCCGGGGAGGCGGCCCTTCCAGATGTGGGTTAGGTGGGGGTTGAGGAACATCTTACCTCCGCTTATGAAGTCGGGGACCTTCTCGAAGTGCGCGTCGATGTCAACGGGGAATTCCAGCGAATCGGGGGCGCCCATGCGGACATCGATGTCGGTGGCCTCGGGGTAATCCATATAGTCCGAGAGGAATTTCTTGCGACTATCGCGGTCGCTTTCCTTAAAACCATACAACAGGGCCCGCTTGGCTTCGCCCCGGGTGAGCAGGGTGGCTTGGGACTTGCCGCTGCCATCTTGGGACAGGGTCAATGTCGTGTGCGAGACGGTGCAGTTTTCGGTGGGGGTACTGGAAGGGGTGCGGACGAGGACACCGCCGTGTTCTGTGATGAGGAGGGCGTTGCGGTTTTCGGTAAAAGTGCCCAGGACGCCGAAGTCGGTTTGTTTGCTGGTGCATTCGAGCCAAATGGAATCGGGCTGCCGGGGAATGCAAAGGATTTCGTGGTTGAAAGCGTTCCGGGGAAAGCGCGGGTCCACGGGCGCCAGGTGGATGCCCCCGTTGATGAGGGCGGTCAGGCTGCGGACGCCCACGGCCTCCAGGCAGGCGCGCATGTACGTGCTCAGGCTCTTGCAATCCCCATATTTGTTGGCTTCGGTAAAGGAGGCGGGGAAGGAGCGCAAACCCCCAATGCCGAGCTCTATGGCCACATAGCGGAAGTTTTGCTGCAGGTAACGGTAGAGGATACGCGCCTTGCCGGCATCGGTGGTCTCGCCCTGCACCATGTCGCGGTAGAAGGCTTTGCTTGACTCCGGCAGCGTATAGGTATCCTTGTTGAGCTCATAGATCCATTTTCCAAAGGCGGCCCAGGTGGACATGTCCCCGGGAAGGCCCCCGAGCTCGAAGGTATTGGGGGCGAGGTAGACCTGGGAGACGTCGTCGGAGGGGGCGCCCGTTTCCACGCGGGCGGCGCGGATGCCCCCCGTTTTCCAGGTGTAGACGCGTCCGTCCGCGCTGATGGCGGGGGCCAGGTCCAGGAGGTGGGACTGGTAGCGGATGCCCATACCAGGGCCCAGGGTGACCGTATACGAGGCGTCCATGATGGACCGATGGTAATGATTCAGCGTGAAGCCGGGAAGATTGACTATTCCCTTGTAGGAAAGGGTAAAGTCGATCTGGATGGTGAGCGGGTAAGTGGGGGCGGTTACGGAATAGTACGTCGTCATGCCGTCGCTCACGAGCCCTTCGCCGAAGGCCGACTGCGACATTTCTTTCTTCCGGATGTGTTGCAGGGGGGCGCCCCCCGCGTCGAATACCTGCACGTCGGCGTCTTCCAGGCGGACGAAGGAGGTGGAAGTGGCCGCGAAAGTCAGGTCGGACCTGTCCTTGTCGTCGAGGAGGGTGACGACGGAGTGGTAGGTAAAGGTCGCTTTCCCGGGGGCGGTAAGGGTCAGGGTTTCCTTCAGTTCCCGGACAACGGCGTGGGCGTCCGTTTTCATCGAATCGGGGATGACATCCGCCTGGGCGGCGGCTGTAAGAGGCGCCAGGATGGCGGCCAGGAGCAGGAAATTCATGGATTACTTTTTTTGCGGATAACGACGGGCTCGTTCAAGGCGTCGAAGAGGCGTTTATAAAATTCCCTGAAAGCATCGTATTCATCCACATAATACCGAGGTCGTTTGAACTCCACACGAATCCTGAAACCAAGCCTGTCCTCATCGAGCTGGAGTATCCTTTCCAGGAGGATACTGGTATCCGGCATGATCATGCGCATGTTCTTGGGGAGCGCCTCCACGCCGAACCCCTCGGGCAGTGCCACCGACCCTACCACCGTGTACGATTGAAGGTACCCGAAATCGATATCGGAAAAGCGCGTGGGGCGCGTGAAGGGGTTCCGGTTCAGGCCCAGGAAGAGGTTGGGGGAAAAGAACCAGTAGTCTCCCGAATGCTCAAGGGCCATGTGGAAATCCAAATGTTGCTCGAGGGGCAGGGAATCGTTGTCCTGGCCCGAGATGGCCAGGCTGTCCACCCTCAGTTTGGAATATTCCCGCGTGAAATAGACTTCGCGGAAGCGGTCCTGGCCTTCGGACAGGATCCGGAGTCGGGGAGTTTTGGCATAGCCCGCGTTGACGATATCCGCGGCCGCGGTCAGGCGCCCGTTGGCGCCGATGTCCCCGTTCAGAGAAACCGTAATGGCGAATCTGGGGTCGGGGTCCCCCAGGGTGACCCATTCGGAGCGGCCCCTGCTTTCGACCAGGAAGGCGTTGGAGCCCGATACGTCCAGGGGGATGAGGGTGTAGGGGGTGAAGCGATCCGCTCCGTTCAGGACAAAGACCTGGCTACCTATACGCACGTAGGCCAGGACTTCGTCGAACTGGCTGAGGAGGGGGTTGGCGGGGTTGACGCGTCCGTGGGCGCGCCGGCTGACCAGCACGGGGCAAGCGTCCAGGCCGGCTTTGCGCAGCAGGTCGATGAGGACGAAGTTGATGTCGGCGGTGTTGCCGCTTTTCCGCGTCCAGGCGTCCCGGGCGCCTTCGGAATACATGGTGTGGACGTTGGTCCAGGTCATGTTCCGGCGCACGTATTCGTAGACGGCGGCCATGCGGGCGACGGGGTCGGTCACACCTGCCAGCCGCGCATCCAGCGAGTCCGTGTGCGGAATCTTTTCCAACTGCCCCCCGAAGTAGTCGTTCGCCAGCAATTCATCGGCGTTTTTACCCCAATCGGCATGGAATACCCTGGTGCCCTGCCCCGGGAAATTCGTCGAGGATAGCTGGAAGTCCACGCGCTGCAGGTAGTCCCGGCGGGCGGTCATG